>CAZFYZ010000093.1:0-15586 GCA_964523735.1 uncultured bacterium
TCGCGGAGCGCTTCGGGCAGGTTCGCGTCAAGGGAATGGATGTTGAATATGGCCTTGTCCTCGGCAAAGGCAGCGAGGGAAAGAACGCTCGCGAGCTTCTCTTCATCGCATCCAATTCACGGTCGGCTCCGAAATCAGTGGTGGCGTCGCTCGCGGCCAACTGCCATACATCTATCCCCGTGGACGTAGCAATGGGCAGTGTGCTGTCCGCATCGGCAATCGACCTGAACCCCAATGCAGGCGATCCGCAGTTCAGCTTCGTAATGTGCCGGGCAGGGACGAACAAGAACGGGGACCACTTCCTGCCGGAGGAGCTTGCGACCAGATACACGACGGCCATAAACAAGAAGATAGACCTCAAGCACTCTCAGGACCTTACGGACATAGTAGGCGGGATCATCAACGCCGAGTTCGTGGACGATGAGGCGGGCGGCCGGGTCGAGTGCGTGGGCGAGCTATTCACGGCGGACACCCCCACCGCCGCGCTCGCCCACAAGCTCATGAAACGCGGGATCATTACTCAGGTCTCGATGGAGTGTGACTACGAGACCGGGGAGTGCTCCATCTGCGGCAAGACCGTGGCGAGCAAGAACGACTACTGCGTCCATCTCAGAAAATCCAAGGGCGCGAAGTATCAGGGCAAGCCGGTATTCGAGATCCTGCACGGCGTGACATTCACCGGTCTTGGACTACTCGACCGCAAGGGCGCGGATGAGAACGCGCGAATAACTCAAGTCGCCTCGCAAGAGGCATGGCAATGCAGTTGTGATAACACAGGAGGCAACCCAGTGGACGAAATCCAGAAGGAAAATGAAGAGCAGCTTGAGGCTGCAAAGAAGAAAGAAGCCCCGGCTGGCGGGGCAGCCCCTCCGGTCGATGATAAGGCCCGGATAAAGGAGCTTGAGGCTGAGAACAAAGACCTGAAGAATCAGGTTCTTGAGCTTCAGAAGCAGGTCCAGGACCTTGAAGCCCAGAGCAAGGCCGCCGCGAACAAAGCCCGAGCACAGAAGCTGGTCAAAAAGCTTGAGCGCGCGGGAATGTCCTTTGCATCCGACGAGGACAAGGATCAGGAAGTAAACCGGCTCGCCGGTCTCTCCGACGAATCGTTCGCGGCTACCGAGGCCGCGTATGACAGGGCCGTTCAGTCTAAGACGGAGTGCCCCAATGCGGCAAAGCAGGTCGCGGACAAAGAGACTCCTGAGGCTGACAAGCCTGCCTCGGCTTCGGCGGATCGGCAGCTTAGGACAGATGCCGGAGTCCGCGCGCTGGATGTGGACGACAAGAAATCATCGCTGGAGGACAAGCTCCGCGACGGATTCATGACTGCCTACCGTGAGCGAGTCGGTCTCGCGGGTTCAGGCAAGAGCAACTAGAGGAGGAGCAACGTGGCATTTCTTAACCCCAATCATCGAGGACTCGCCTACGGCGACGGCTACATGCAGGGCGCGGGATCGTGCGGCCAGTTCGTGAAGCTGGTCGGCAATGACCTTTTCGCAGTGAACACAGACCCGACCGCAAAGAGCTTCGGTGTGCTCATCAAGGACTACAAGGCAGGCGAGATGCCCGGCATCTTCTGCATGGGCGGCGTCTACGAGACCGACGTCCACGAGGGCACGATCAACGCCGGTGACGATCTGAAGGTCTCCGTCAACGGCAAGCTGACGGCTGGTGTCGAGGAGGGCGACGAGATCGTCGCACGGGCCATATCAATTTCGAGCGGGACGCTTAAGTTCCGACTGCTCATCTAAGGACGGAGGGAGTGTTGGAGACAACTCAGATGAATATTCACAGCCAGGAATACATGGAGACCATGGCACGCCTCATGACCGAGGCTCTTGAGTCTCCCGACGGGATGCGAGCTCTCGCTGCGGCGATAGCGGCACCCATTGATGAGGAGATAAAGCGCAAGGAAATAACCTCGCTGCTCCTCACACAGCACACGCTCCCCAAAGGCGAGCGGCCCATCTATCAGAAGAAGCCGAAGGTCAAGGCTTACTGGATCAGCACCGAGGGTGAGGCCCGCGAGCAGGAACTCGGAGCCGATGAAGTTGAGTTTCCGACCAACAGGATTCACTCGACTCCAATGGTCGATGTATCGGTCCTGAAGAACGGCAACATCGGCACCCTGATGGACATCCAGACCTCCTCTGCCGACGAGATTCGCAAGGAGATAGACAAGAGAACACTCACGGTTCTTTCGGCGGCAGTACCGGCCGCGAACACAATCGAGGTCACCGGCGGCAAGCTCACCGACGATGCTCTGAACGAGGCGATCTCCATCATCGAGGACCTGGAACTGTCGGTCAAGTACATCGTGATGCGCGGACGGCGCTTCAACGATATGCGAGACTGGGACCTTGACCCAGAGACACGCGCTGAACTGCGAACCAAGGGTGTCATCAAGAACTACGGTACCGGCGGCATCCTTCTTACGGCTTCGGCCAGCATGACTGAGATTCTCTTGGTCCCTGACGATGAGATCGGCAAGATGCCGATCCGCGAGGCGCTGAAGACCGAGGCAATCGAGCAGAAGACTCGTTTCAAGACGGGCTGGCTCGTGTGGACTGAGCTTGGCCAGGGCATAACCCGGCCCGAAATCCTCGCGAAGATCAAGATACTGCCGTAGGAGGGCCCACGTGATAAAGCTAAAGAACGTCCGCGCAGGCATCGTTATCATTGCCGACGTCGGACTCAAGCTCGCCCCGGGCGAAACCGTGACAGTCGAAAGGCCGTCGCCGCAGACACACCGAGCGGTCGACGCGGGTCTACTCGCCCGGGTTGATAGCGAGAGCGAAAGCAAGGCCAAGCCGAAGAACGCGCCTAAGCCGGAGGAGACAAAGCCTGAGTCAACCGATGGCGGAAAGCCTACCGCAGATGATCCGGCCACACCGGCCGCCGAAACGGCTGACCCTGGCAAAGACGGCGGTGCGACTGTCGATGCCGCACCAGGAGTGAAGTGTGGCGGTAAGTGATCTGATCTCGATTCTCAGGACCGATCTCGCCGACCCGGGCGCGGAACGTTTCTCGGATGAAGTGCTGACGCGCTGCATCTTGAGAAGCGTGTTCCCGGTCGCCAGAGATACCGGCACCCAGATGACAGTAATCGGCGGCGAGATAAGCCCTGAACTGCAGGGTGAGGTGCTTGAGATTCTGCTGCTGCAGGCTCAGATCGCGGCGTGTCAGTTCATGAGGGCGTCCACGGCGAACTCGTTTTCGTTCTCATCGGGTGATAAACGCGTGGATAAGACCAGCCAGCCGGAGCACTGGGCAAAGCTGGAATCGGACCTGACGGCGAGTTACCGCCAGAGATTGCGGGAGATTAGACCGGAGACCGCCGAAGCGGACTTTATCCTGACACCCAGGGATCTGAAGCCCATAGCCTACGAACAGGGGATCGACCTTGAGACTACTCTCTGATGTGGAGAAGGCTGCGGCGGCGGGAGATGTGAGAGAACTCATAACCTCTTCGGGACAGACGGCGACGCTGCTGCGAAAGCAGGCTGGCGAAAGCCTGTATGGTTCGGACGAGGGGGAGTTCGCGGAGGTCTGTTCGTTTCCACTGGAGCTGTCTGAGACACCACCAGTGGACATTGCGAAAAGGGCTGACGCGACGGCAAGTGTTCTCCCGGAGCTTGATGCTCGTGTGGAGGATCGTGTTCGTTTCGATGGTCGAGACTTCCGGGTGCAGACCGTGGCACCGCAGTCGCTCTTTGGTGTGGTGACTCACAAGGTTCTGGAACTGGTGCGCTTGCATGGAGATTAGCAGGTTCGGTGACTGGGAGAAAGCCAAGCGGCTGCTAACCAATGGCTTCAACCAGCGGCTGGCGCTGGCGATTCGAAAGGCGACTATCAAGAACGCGCTACTGCTGGTGCGGGAGATAAAGCGCGGGATTCGAAGCCAGGCTCCGGGTGGCAAGCAGTTCGCTCCACTCGCGCAGGTGACTATCGAGCGAAAGGGCTCGTCTAAGGCGCTCATCGACACGGGTTTCCTGGTGAACTCGATCACTCAGAAGATCATGTCGGACGGCGCATTTGTGGGCCTGCTGCGAACCAGCATCTCCAAAGACGGTGAGAGCGTCGCAAACATCGGCGCGATCATGGAGTATGGCTGTTCCATAAACCACCCGAGCGGTGCGGTGATAGTACTCCCGCCCAGGCCGTTCCTGCATCCAACGATGCTGAAATACCGCGACGAGGTTATGGAGAACTACCGAGAGGCACTGCTCTCTGTCTTGAATTAGGAAAGGTGTATCCAGATGAAATACGTGAATCTGCTCATACTGACGTTGTCAGTAGTATTCATTCTCGCTTCCGAGTGCGCTGCCCAGTCGCTTCAGGTCACCTCGACTCCTCAGGTGACGACCGCGAAGCGCGGTCAGGCTGTGCCGGTCGCAGTGAGCCTGAAGAATATCCTCGCGACACGCGAGCCTATTACCTTGACTGCCGAGGCCGAGTGGGAGGATGAATACGGCGTGGCCAGAACTACAACCGCCAGCTCGACCATTACGGTAGTGCAGCCGGTCAAGATAAACCGGTACAAGGTCGCCATACCCGCTCTTTTTGATTTTGTGGCTGGCTCTGCGACAGTGAACGGCCAGCCCGCAACACCCAACCTTGATTCAGGACGACTGGTGTTCGAGATAGCTCAGACGCTTCTGGAGGGTGAGTCGCTGGCGCTGCAATACACTGTGAAGGCGCAGTAGTTTGGACATTCTGCGAGAGGTGGTCGAATCGTTCGTCCGGCTCGCGAAGTCGGAGATACACCCGGGCGCGGTTCTCGTGTGTGCCGATGACGTGTTCGAAGTGACGAATGTACCGAGCATAGTCCTGCAGGGCCCGACGCTTTCCGAGGACGGTGACCGTCGAAGCCAGGTGATGCTCACAAAGCGCAATGAGTCGGGTCTGGCCTTTGAGCAATGTCGGCATCCGAGGCTTTACCATCTGGACTTCGAGGTTATAGTAACGACCGGCAAGGAAGCCGATCTGCTGGACCTTACGGAGAAGGTCGCGCGGTTTTACCAGCTTCACCCGGCGCTTACGGTCGGCGAACACGGAGTGCTCCACCTCACGGAACTTGTGCCGCTCGGTGGATTGAAGAGAGTAAACCTTTCGAACCTGCGGCAATCGTCCGGCAGGTGCCGGATAGAGGACTGTCCCATCTATGATGGGCGAGTGAGCACCGGTAAGCTCGCGGCCGGAGTGAGGATAGAAATCCAGAATACAGGAGAGACACAGTGATTGAGATACGCAATTTGCTTTTTCAGCCTTTGACATTCCAGCTTGCCGGAGAACAGCGTGGGCTGCATCTTGGCTCACGACAGCGCAAGCTGATCGACGATGCGCAGGTGTCCGACGAGATTCGGGTTGCGGCGAAGCGTGGGTTCGTCGCTCTGACGGAGTTGGAACAGCCTGATCAGCGTGAAACGCAGCCTGCCGCCAGCGAAGAGGTGATCACAACGGCCGAAGCCGTAGCGCAGCCGAGCGCGGAGCCAACAGCTCAAGAGTCTGTTCAAGCGCCGAATGAAGCCGCGACCACGAATGACGCTGGTGCAAGTAATAACCCGGAGACCGCGACCGGTGCGGTAGGAACCGCTGACCAGCCGCAATCCAAGAAACGGAGATAACCCATGCCATCATATCTTTCACCCGGAGTCTACACACGGGAAACAGACTTCAGTTTTTACATCAAGCAGATATCCACAGCCGCTTGTGGGATGATCGGGATCGCCGAAAAGGGCCCAATCAACAAACCGACGCTCGTAACGAGTTGGGAGCAGTTCGTCCGCAAGTTCGGCTCGTACATCAACGACGGATATCTGGCGTATGCTGCGCGGGCTTTCTTCGACAACGGCGGACAGGTGCTCTATGTAAACCGGGTGGCGCATTATGAATACCCCGACGAGCTTGATTCACTGCAGGCCATCAAGGCGCAAGCCATGCTTATGGACCGAGAAGCAGTTGCGGCATCGCTTACAACCGGAACTGCCGGGACGAACAGAATCACCTGGCGAGCAAAGAACGTAGGATCGCTCGGTAATAACATCCAGATCACTGTGATCAAGAGCGGCAACAGCACTCCGCTTTCCGTGAGCGTAGCCGGTCAGAACATAACCGTCAATCTCGCAACCGACGCATCAGGCAACGCGACCAGCACAACCTATCAGGTGATCGCAGCAGTAAATGGATATGCGGCTGCATCGGCACTGGTGATTGCATCGACATTTGACTCCGGCGTGGTGGCCGCAGTGACAGCGACACGCCTTACCGGAGGGGCTGACGTGCGACCTTCTGTGATGATCAGCGCCACAAGTGAAGGCGCGTGGGGAAACAGCCTGGCAATTGAGATATCCGACAGCTCGCTCGATGCAGCGAACCTCTTCAACCTGGTGGTTCGCTACAAGGGTGATGTCGTGGAAGCGTTCAGGGATCTGTCTATGGATTCCGCTCACGCGTCGTACGTGGAGACGATGATCAATGAGCGTTCGGAATACATTACGGTCGAAGACTCGGAAATGACGGCCACCCCCGCGCTAAGACGACCACTTGCTGGTACATTCAGTATGGGCTTCGGCGACGACGGTCTGATGTACATGGAGGACTATGACTACTTCGGCGATCAGGGAGTCCACACCGGATTCTATGCGTTTGATAGTGTCGAAGACCTCAACCTCGTGCTTGTTCCGGGTATCACCACCGTCGATGTGATTCAGGCCGGGATTGCCTATGCCGAGGGCCGCAAAGACCTTCTGTTCATAATGGAACCGCCTGTCTACCTTGAGCCGCTGGAGGTGGTGGATTTCCGCAAGGGACAGGGGATGTTCTATCACGCCGCTTTCAACTCCTCTTACTCGGCTCTCTACTATCCTTGGATCGAGATATCGGATCCGCTTACCGGCAAGAGAAAGCTGGTTCCGCCGACTGGAGCCGTCGCTGGCTGCATCGCCAGAAGCGATGAGAAGACCGACGTCTGGTATGCTCCCGCAGGGATAGACCGGGGTCGCGTATTCAATGCCCTGTCACTTGCCTACAAGACAAGTCGCGGTGAGAGGGATGTGCTCTATGCGGCAGGCATCAATGTGATCGCCTCGTTCCCCGACACCGGCATCAACATCTGGGGGCAGAAGACGCTGCAGAGCCAGTCGTCAGCAACGGATCGTATCAATGTGCGCCGCCTGATGATGTATGTGGAAGAGGCAATCTCCCAGTCATCCCGATTCGTGGTCTTTGAGCCAAATAACTCGCAGACCTGGCGGGCACTGGTGCGGCTTATCACTCCGTTCCTCACAAACATCAAGAGCAAGGGCGGGTTCTATGACTTCCGCGTCCAGTGTGATGAAGAGTCGAACCCACCGGCCGTTATCGACCGGAACGAGATGGTCTGCCGGGTGTTCGTGAAGCCCACGAAGACCGCCGAGTTCGTTGAACTCAACTTCATTCTGACTGCTACCGGAGCAAACTTCAGGGAGGTGCTTTGATGGAAGTGACAATGCCCCAGAGCTTGTACCAGAACTGGCAATTCGCCATTGAGGTCAACGGCTTCGACGTGGCGCTATTCAAGAAAGGCCAGGAGCCAAAGACCGAGTTCGAGGAGGTCGCATTCGCGCCCGCCGGATCGATGTTCGACCAGAAGGTCGCCGGTCGCATGAAGTTCGAGGATATCACCCTGGAGAAAGGCGTGCTCGCGGATGGCTCGGATGAGTCCGCCCGTGATTGGGTGCGAATCCAAGCCGATGTCAACGCTGGTGTCGGCGCTCTGCCGGAAGAGTATATGCGCGATATCGACATCGTGCGCTACGACCGGGCCGGCAACGAAACACGTCGATGGACGCTCCACGGCGCGTGGGTTAAGTCACTCGAATACGATGAACTCGAAGGCGGCAGCTCAGACAACACCATCGAGAAGATATCGATCTGCTATCAGTGGTGGGAGTAAGGGGGAGACAAAGTGTACACATTTCAACTGCCAACCGGCGACGAGATAGAACTCCGCGAGATGACCGGAGCGGAAGAGGAACTGCTGACCAATCAGCGCCTTATCCGATCCGGCGATGCGGTGAACCAGGTGCTTGCTAACTGCATCCTGCGGATCGGCGAAAGCGACGAGATAACCCCGAAGGCTGTCGGTGACATGCTTTCCGGTGACAGGCTATTCACCTTGGTGAAGCTTCGCCAGGTGTCGCTTGGCGATGAAGTTGAACTCGATCTGGTTTGTCCAAGTGCGGCGTGTCGAGCGAAGAACCGGGTGACGGTGAATCTCGACGACCTGCCGGTGACGCCCTATGGGGAAGAGCGCGAGTTCTTATTCGGTCTACCGGCATCAGGTTCCAAGGTGCGGTTCGTGTACCTTGACGGCCACAAGGAGAAGCGGCTTGCGCAGATGCAGGAGCCGTCAATATCCGCAGCAATGATGATTCGCATCCTGGATATCGACGGCGCGGCTCCGTCCAAGAAGGCGCTTGCAGAGATGTCTCTGCGGGACCGCAGTGCGCTCAGACAGGACATGCTCAGCGTGGATGCCGGGATAGACACAACCATTGAGTCTGACTGTGATTCGTGCGGAACGAGAATCCGCACCCGACTGGAGGCAGAGCCCTCTTTTTTATTCCCCGGAGTTCGGTTGTAAGGGACGCATTCTTTCTTGCATACGGCGGACTGCACTGGGATTACGCTGATGTGGCCAGACTACCGCTGCGCACCCGGGAGCAGTTCGTCGAGGCGTTGGAGAACCAGCTTGACTATGAGAAACAGGAACTGGAGAAGAGCAAGCGATGATGAGTGATCTGGGACTCGGCATAATAGTGAGCCTCAAAGATGCCTTCACCGCCAACGCGTCGCGCATCCAGTCCTCTATGGAATCCCTGGATTCATCGGTCGCGAAGGCGGGCGAGAATATGACTCGCAATCTGGGCCTCATCCAAAAAGGCACGATGATGGTAGGCGCAGGGCTTGCGCTTCTTGCAGTACCAACGGCGCTGGTGGCGTCTACTGCCGCAACTCAAAAGGCCTTGGGTGAGCTTGCATCAGTTGGTGTGAAAGACTTCCGCGCAATGGAATACGCTGCGGAGTCGTTCACCAACCAGTGGGCTGGCGCGAGCAAGGCAGAGTTCATAGGGGCAGCCTACGATGTGAAGTCGGCGCTGGCGAGTCTTTCGGACACGGCAGTCGGCACATTCGCCGCAATGGCGGCGCTTACTGGCAAAGCCACGAAAGCCACAACTCAGGAAATGGTGGAGACGTTCACCACGGCGTACGGCATATTCAAGCCGCTCGCAAAGGACATGTCCGACGTCGAGTGGGCGAAGATGTTTTCCGGCGCGCTCTCGCAGACTGTTGGGGTGTTCAAGAGCACAGGGCCGCAGATGGCTGAAGCCATCAAGAACATCGGCGCTATAGCAGCCGCGTCCAACGTGCCGCTGCAGGAGCAAATGGCGATCCTCGGCCAGCTTCAGACAACGATGCCGGGATCCGAAGCGGGCACGCTCTACAAGGCGTTCATGATGAAAGTAGCCGAGGCTGGGGACGAACTGGGACTGTCCTTTGTCGATGCGGGCGGCAGACTGAAGAGCATAGTGCCGATTCTGCAGGAGGTAAAGCGAAAGTTCCCGGACCTGTCTCAGGCGGCGGCGCAGGTGAAGCTCAAGAAAGCATTCGGCTCGGACGAGGCAGTGCGGTTCCTGCTACAGATGTCTATGGGCATGGACCAACTCGAGGGCAACATCAAGAGCGTCGGCCAGGCGATGAAAGGCGGCACCGCGATCACTCTGGAGATGGCAAACGCCATGAACATGGATATAGGCTCGCAGTTCACTCTCGTGAAACAGCAGATTCAGAACCTGGCAGAGATCCTCGGGAGAACCCTGCTGCCGGTCGTGGTCCCAGTCTTCCAGGGGATATCTCGGTTCATCCTGCGCTTGCAGGATATGGCGAGGTCCACGCCCGGTGTCACGAGAGCTATCCTCACACTCTGTGTCGCACTCGGCGCGGCGCTTGTTGTGGTCGGCAGCGTGACCGCCGCGATAGGAACGATTGGTATTGTAATGCCCGCAGTTCAGGCGGGAATCGCGGCGCTGGGGCCGATGCTGGCGGGAGTCGGCGCGGCAGTCTCAGCCTACTTCTGGCCCGTGGTTGCCATTATCGCGGCTGTGGTCCTTGCGGTTGTTCTTCTCAAGAAAGCTTGGGAAACCAACTTTGGCGGAATCCGCGATGTGGTGATGAATACATGGAGCAAGGTTTCTCTGGCATTTCAGGGCATACGCGCCCTCTTTAGTTCGCTCTCCGGCGGCGGCGGTCAGATGTCTGCGGAGCTTGCCAAGAAACTGGAGGCGGCGGGGCTGATGAAGTTCGTCACCACGGTGTTTCAGGTCTACTACCGCGTGCGGCAGTTCCTCACCGGGCTTTGGGAGGCGTTCTCCTCGGTGTTCGGAAGCATCCGTAGAATCCTTGAGCCTGCTATCCGGGCGGTGATGGGCGCGTTCTCCGAATTGGGAGGAGCCCTGCTTTCGGTGTTCGGGATATTCGGTAAGACCGCCACGTCGGTGGATTCGTCATCATTTAGGAGCCTGGGGCAGACTCTGGGCAAGGTGCTCGGTGTGATTCTGCAGGTCGGGGCATACATGCTGAAGTTCGTGATCTACCCACTTGTGTTCACCATCCGCGTTGTGGCGCTGGTTGTGAGGGCTGTGGTCTGGCTTGGCGGGGTCATCATTGGGGCCTTCGTCGCGGCGGCCCCCTACGTCTACAAGTTCTTCCTGCCATTGCGAATGCTCGTTCAGGGTCTGCTCTTGGTAGGCCGGGTTGCATACACCGTCTGGCAGATGATTACCGGTCAAGTGTCGGTCGTGGATGGTCTCAGGTCAATCGGCAGCGCTATATTCCGGTATCTCTCGACTCCGTTTGTGTGGGTGCGAGATGTTGCATCCACGACGTGGGGGTATTTGCGAGGGCTGTTCTCAGGCTTAGGCGGGTTCTTCAGATCGGCGGGATCGGCGCTGCTATCGGTGTTCACAAACCTGCCGATAGTGAGCACGCTCTCCCGAGTGTTCGGGACAGTCAAAGCGTTCTTCTCGGGCCAACTGAGCTTTGCTGAGGCGGGCAAGAAGATACTCATCACGCTTGCTCAGGGCATCTGGTCAGCGGCTACTTATCCCTATGAGATGCTCAAGCGCGCTCTGGGCTGGCTCCGCAGGCTTCTGCCGTTCTCGGATGCCCCGGAGGGTCCACTGTCATCTTTGACTGCGTCGGGCGCGGCGGTATTGCGGACGCTTGCCCAGGGCATGCTGTCGGTCATAGGTCTTCCCGCACAGGTCTTGAGCTACATCTTCCAGCGAATGCTGGATGGCGTCCGGTGGATATGGGATGGTCTGAAGTCGATAGGCTCGCAGGTCATATCGACCCTATCCAGCGCTCTTTCGGCAGGCGCGCAGATCGCTAGTTCGGCTTGGAGCGGAATCACTGGCATTGTGTCGTCGGGTTGGAATGCGGTTGCGTCCATCGGCTCATCGGCCTATTCGTTTGTGTCTGCTCCATTTCGTTGGGTGGCCGGAGTCGCCGGGGCCGCTTGGTCGCAGGCCACTGGGTTCGCATCATCAGCCTGGGCAGGCATTCGCTCAATGGCGTCATCCGCCATTGGTTGGCTGAGATCGCCGTTTACGAGCCTTGTGAGTTTTGCTTCGTCGGCATGGTCGACTGTGCGCGGAGCAGCGTCGAGTGCATTCTCCTCAATCCTATCAGGCTTGCGGGGGTTGGTTACAGGTGCTTTTGCAAGCGGCAGGTCAATGATGACCACGATAGCCTCTGGCATCAGGTCGGCAGTTGCCGCTCCTTATGACACCTTGAGGTCCGCGCTTTCCAGACTCAGAAAGCTGCTGCCGTTTTCGGATGCAAAGGAAGGACCGCTTTCGACTCTTACGAGAAGCGGCGCGGCAATGCTGGAGGCATTCAGTTCAGGGATTACCGGAGCGTCTAAGCTCCCGTCCCAGGCGCTGAAGCAGGCTTTCGGGTTCGCGAAATCGGCGGTGCTCCCTACTACGGTTGCGGGCACGCTCGCGCTTACTCCGTCTATTGCCGGTGCTGTGCCGAAGCCGGTCATGCCGATGGTTGCTGCTCAAAGGGCATCCGTTACTGCCACGGATTCGAGGCAGACCGAGCAATCCAGACTGCTGTTGGTTACGCGCGGAACACTCGGCAACGGCACGGGCAGGGAGGCCAGCACACAATCACAGGATCTGCGACCGATACTTGAGGCGGTTCTGGCGAAGCTTGATGGGATCGCGGAACGGCCCATCGATGTAACGGTTACCACCAATCTGGATGGTCGCAAGATTGCTCAGGCTGTTTATAGGGATATGCGGGAGAGAAAGGTTCGGAACTATGAGTCAGCCTGAGGCGGAGCGGGTCTTCATCTGCAGCAAGTATGCCGGTGACATCGAGCACAACGTGCGTGTTGCGCAGGCTCTCTGCCGTATGGCCTTGGACGCCGAACTCGCGCCGTTTGCGCCGCACCTGCTCTACACGCAGTTCCTGGACGACTCCGATCCGGCTCAGCGGGATCTCGGCATAGCAACGGGCCTGCGCTTCATGGAAACCTGCGACGTGGTCTGGGTCTATGTCGGAGAAGGCGTCTCTGATGGCATGCGTCGTGAGGTAGAGCATGCCCGGAGCCTTTGCAAGCCCGTGGTCATACTTCGGGAGGTGCGGCCTTGCGTCCTGATCTAAGGAAAACGACCGGCTATATCGTGGATGTGGTGACTCGCGAGTCGCTGGAGTTTCAGTATAACCCGGACGAGATCACCGACGAAAAGAGCACGGATTTCGCCACCATCAAGGTTCCGGGAATGAGCCATCCCAGATACCAGTATGTCTCAGGCGAGGCAAGGAAGATATCGTTCAAGCTCTCACTATTCAAAGGTCCGGTTCGGGAGAAGACAGCGTGGCTGCAGTCGCTGCTCTATCCACAGCACGAGAAGACGATGCTCAGGAATGCGCCTCACAAGGTGCTCTTCTTCTTCGGAGACCTGTACCCGGGTGTTATGTGCGTCGTGCGACAGGTCAGAGCGCGCTACTTCCATATGTTCGACCAGGACAGTCTGCTCCCGCAGCATGCCGAGGTAGACGTGACTCTTGAAGAGATAGTGGTGAAGTCAGTGGATTACACGGAGGTGCGCAGATGATAGGACCGGATTCAAGATATGCAATATGCGTGTTATTCGTCGACGGAAGCCAGGAGTTCATCGGCACGAGGCAACGAGTAGATACCACACCCAGGCCGGACGATGTATTTCATACCGTGGTCGAGGGCGACCGGATCGACCTCATTGCCTATCGATACCTCGGCCGCGCGGAACTGTGGTGGATTATTTGTGATTACAACGATATGTTCTTTCCGCTTGAGCTTGAGCTTGGACGGGTGCTGCGGCTGCCGTCGGCGGAGCATGTCGAGATGAGGATACTGGCTTAGCAATGCAATTGGACATCTACCAGCCTACATTCATCATAGAGATTGAGGGCAAACGGCTCTCTAAAGATATCACGCACGAGATAACCTCGTTTATCTTCGAGGACAACGAGGCGGAGATGGACGTGATGGAGGTTTCCATTACTGACCGGTATCTGCAGTTCGTGGATGATCCGCTCTTTCAGGAGGGCAACGAGATCGCGGCCCGGTTCGGTTATGTGGACGATCTGTCACCCAGGAAAGTCGCGGTCATCAAGGAGATAGACTACGACTTCCCGGAAACCGGCGAGCCGACCATCAAGATCAAGGCTTATGACAAGGGGCACAAACTCGCGGGCAAGCAGATTCAGCGAGTCTGGCAGAAGCCCGCCCCCGGCATTCTCTACTCGGAGATCGCGGAGAGGATCGCGGCAGAGCACGACCTGACGCCTGTGGTCACGAAAACCGTCGGCAGGCATCTTAGAGTCGCCCAGGGCAATCTTTCCGACGCCCAGTTTCTCAAAACACTCGCGGCTAAGAGTCGCCATAAGGACGGCAAAGGAGTGACGGGTTATGTGTTCTACGTTCAGGATGATGAGCTTCACTTCCACCCGAGGAAGCTCGAATCGCGTCCGGGGATGGCGCTGGAATACTTCACCGACCGCGAGGGAGTGCTGCGCTCATTCACTCCGTCGACTCAGTCGCAGGGCGTGAAAGGCGCTGGCACGGAGACCAAGGCTGTCGGCGTCGATCCACGCAAGAAGGGCCACGTCGAACACAAAGCCAACAATGCGACCACGACAGATCGGACGTCGCTTGGCAAAAAGACATACCTGGTCGACGGCAACACCGGCGAGGGCAAGTATCGCAAACAGGAATCGGGCAAGGTCGCGCAGAGCTTCGAGCGGTCGGAGACCTTTCACGAAGAGCCACGCCAGGAGCCTGCTCAGGACAAAGCCGAGGGGCATTTCAAAGAGGCCGAGCTTCGGCAGGTAGAGGCGGCCGCTGTAACCATCGGCATTCCGACGCTTGTGGCCAAGCAGAACGTCGAAATGCGCGGGGTAGGCCGAAAGTTCTCCGGCACATACTACTGCACTTCGGTGCGGCACATCTTCGGCGACGGCTATTCCTGCGAACTCAAACTCAAGCGCAATGCGCTGGGTAAGGGCGCTGGCAGCAAGTCAGTGGAGGCCAAAGGCAAACGCAATGAACACGAAGCGCCGCGACAGCCGAAAAAGCAGGCGGCGACCAAGTCGGGACACGCCGCACAGGTCAAACAGTCCCAACCGGCAGGGCCGGTGAAGCCGAAGCCGAAGATGGTCCGAATCGACGCCAATACAGGGCGCATTCTCAGCAAGTAACAAGGAGGAAATCGTATATGCAGATCGATCAGATAGCCAGGTTCATCCTGGACAACAGGGAGGTTCTTACAGCATTCGTCGTCGCACTAATTGCCGTCGTAAAGCTGACGGCCTGGGGCCGGGCACAGGCGCTCGCGCTTGATACTGTCGTCGGTGTCATAGAGCGCCTGGGAGCAAGCGATGTGAAGCGGGAAGTGTCACGGACTGAGCTGAACGTGCCGGATTCGACCAAGGACGCAATCCGTGACTCCGTCTCCAAGGCCGATCCGAAGAAGACTCCGAAGACCGTGATCCTGCGTGTTCTTCGAGAAGTCTTTCGCGGGCTGTAGGAGGTAGAGAGAGGCCATGCTTGAGTTTGAGGACCAGCAGCACGAAGAGCGCTACAAGGACAGATACTATGGCAAGTATCGCGCATTCGTGCGTGACAACAACGACCCGGAGCGACTGGGCAGATGCAGATTGGAAGTGCCTGCAGTCCTCGGAGTCGATAAGGAGAACTGGTCGGACTGGGCATGGCCCTGCTTTCCCTATGGCGGCAACGACGATATCGGTATGTTCCTGATTCCTGAAGAGAGCGCGTCCGTATGGGCTGAGTTTGAGGGCGGCGATCCGCAGTATCCAATCTGGAGCGGCGTCTGGCTCGCGAAGTCCAATCCGGGGGAGCAGCCCGAGGAATCGAAGCGGCTGTGCGACAGCGCTACCTGTCAGGACTGTGAAGACAAATGCGAGCACGCATCGGACGCGGCGGATGGCAAGGAGCATCGCAAGTTTCACTCTCACCCGGCGTACTACT
>CAZFYZ010000094.1:0-15557 GCA_964523735.1 uncultured bacterium
TCGGGTTTTCGCGATAGAGTCCTCTGGCGACCCAGACCTCCGCGGCCCCTATTCTGGCAGCTTCATCGAGACCTGCCTGGACCGTCTGAAATGCACTCGCCCAACTCTTGCCGTCGCCGCCGGCAGGAACTGCGCAGTTGACGTGGACTACTGGAGTGACATAGGGCACGGGATAGGCTTCATCATAGGACTCGTCTGCCCCGATATCCGGTACGCTCCCCTCGGGCACGTGTTGACCATCCATGTCCATATCAGGTACGCCTGTGGCAATGGGGTCTCCGGCGTTCCGGCACGGCGAGTCTGCGTTAATATGCAGGTTGCAGAAGTCGAAGCTCGCGAACTGTGGATCGACTGGAATATCCGTCAGGCCCGGGTCTAACCCGATGTAATCGTTGACGTTGCTGTAGACACAGTTGTGTGAGAGGAGGGCTGTGGAAGTCTCGTCGCACGAGATTCCACCCTCGAAGTTGTTGGAGACTATGTTGTTGCTGACAACAGGCGAGCTTCCGCTCACACAAGACACGCCCAGGAGGTTGCCCGCAACGGTGTTGTTGGTGACGACGGGAGAGTCCTGCTGGCAGTAGATACCGGCCTGCAGATTGCCGATCACGCGGTTGCCTGCGATGGTCACTTGCTTGCTCGTCTGGTTCTGGGAGGCCCAGATACCGTACTGGCGATTGTGCGCAACTAGGTTGTTGATCACCCGCGTGGGACCAGAGCAGGCTATCCCATAGCCATACTTGCACCCGGTGACGACGTTGTTGGTGATCTCGCCTCCGTCGCAGACGATCCCGCCGTATAGACTTCCCCTGATGGTGCAGTTTCTGACTGTAAGGGCAACGAAATGAGCACGGATGGTCCTGTCACCGCCTTGCACGCTAAGGCCGTCGATCGTGTCGAAGCTCGACGGCTCTATGGCGTACTGCCCGCTAGAGACGATGACTGCGGATACTTTTGTGCTGGGATTCCTCTGATCCATCGAATCTCCGGACGCGAAGCCTCCATACAGGTGCACGAACGGCCTAAGCGCGACGGCTTCAGGGTAAGTCCCTTGAGCAATCCATATCTCAGCACCACCCGTTGTCGGAACAGAGTCTGCTGCCGCCTGAATAGAGTTGAACGCTGTCTCCCAACTTGAGCCATCACCTCCGAGTGGCGCAGCGGCATCGACGTAGATCACTGGCGCGGGGTAAGGCGTAGGATACAACTCACCAAGCGACTCGTCCGCGCCGATGTCCACGGCGCCGTCCGAACGAGGCTGACCGTCGATATCCAGAGAGAGCAGACCTGGGGCAGTATCGTCGCCGGCATTTCTGCAGGGCGAAGCGGGCCTGATGTGCAGGTTACCCAACTGAAGACTGGCAAACTGGGGATCGGCCTCTATGTCTCCAAGCCCAGCGGACAGCCCGAAGTAGTTCTCGCTGTTCTCATAGAGGTCGTTGTGAGACAGAACGGGCGTGGAGATACCGTCACAGCGTATCCCGCAGCCAACGTTGTGGGCAATGATGTTGTTGGCCACTTGGGGGGAGCTTGCTTCATACAAGCGAACGGCATCAGAACTGCCGACAATCGTGTTACCGGTTATCGCAGTCGAGCTGCCTACTGAGAGGACTGCGCCATGACAACCCTGGATCAGGTTCCCTGATATCGTTGCTGTGCTGGATGACCTGCATTCTACCCCACCGCCGCAGCCTGTGATAACATTACGCTCGATCGCCGCAGCCCCGCCATAGGTCGTGACTGCCTCACACACCTGGGCGAATGTATTACCCCTGATCACTGGCGCGCCGTCCTGAGAATATATGCCGCTGTCGTAGCCAGTGCTGCTCGACAGGTAATCCGGGTATGCGCCAAAGAGGGTGTTTCCCTCTATGATTGGAGAGCCGCCCTGGTCGTTCTTGATCTGGACTCTGTTTGCCGTGAAGAGGTTGTTTCTCACCAACGGAGACGAAGCAAGCATTCGCAGGCCTACTTCCCCGCCGCGCACCGTGAAGCCGTCGATGGTGGCGGCGCTGGCTCCGGTTACGGTATAGTGTGAGGCCGTGAGATTGTTCGCGTCGATGATAGTCTCGTTCAGCTTCGGATCCCTAAGAGACAAGTTGGCTTCGTTGCCTGCGAAGCCGCCGTACATGTGCGCGAATGGACGCATCGAGACTTCCTGGACATATATCCCCTTGGCGATCCAGATGTCGGCGCCGCCCTTTGACAGCGTATCGTCCACTCCCTCCTGCGGCGTCTGGTAAGCCGTTGCCCACGACCGACCATCTCCACCCGTGGGCGCCGAAGCGCTGACGTAGACCACGCGAGCAGGGTAAGGGTCCGGATAGACCTCCAGATAGCTCTCGTCTGCGCCAATATCGATGTTTGCGCCCTTGATGCGTCCCTGGCCGTCGATGTCCACCGCCGGCAGAGAAGCGATGGTCTTGTCGCCGGCATCCTTGCAGGGCGAGCCCCTGCGGATGTGCAGATCGCCGTAGGTGTAACTGGCGAACAGCGGGTCGACGCAGATGTCGCTTGCCCCTGGGGTACAGCCCGAGTAGTTGGTCCTGTTGCCGAAGACGTCGTTGCTCGAGAGCGACGGCGGATCGCTCTCAATGCAGTAGATGCCCACGTCGTTGTTCGCAACAATGTTGTTAGCAGCGACGCAGCCGCCGGAATACGAGCACTCGATCCCAGAGCTATTGGCACAGATCGTGTTGTTCAGGAGGCTGGGCGTGCCATCGCTGGAGCACAGGATGCCTTCCTCGCCGTTCGCGGCTATAACGTTGGAGGCGATCACCGTTCCCTGACCCGCGATGATCCCTCGGATGCTGTTGGAGATGATTCTGTTGCCGATGATCTGTGTCCCCGCGGCACTGATGAGGAAGACTCCAACCGTGTTGCCAGCGATGACGTTGTTAGTGACAGTGGCGGAGCAGGTGTCGCAGACTACCCCGTCATCTGCGCCGCGCACGATGAAGCCATCTACGGTGGTTCCCTGAGCGCACTTAACAGCGTAGGTGCTCCAGGTCTGATCGCGTCTGTCTATGGTCGTGGGGTATAGACTTGTGTCTCTCGTGTCGCCCGTGCCCAGGTAGCCGCCCTTGAGGAGTATGTTTGCCTTGAGCGTAATACCCTCTACGTAAGTGCCCTTGGCTACACGAATCTCATCCCCGGCAGCGGCAGCGTTGACAGCGCTTGAGATGGTGTGGAAGGCATGTTCCCAGTCCGTGCCTGGGCCGTTGAGGAAGGAATCCTGTTTGACGTAGATGATCGAGCAGTTTGCCGGAACAATCGAGGCGAGTAGGCCGACGAGCACCAGCATTGCAAGCAGCTTCATTGAATCCCCCTGGATACCATGGTGGAAGCTTACGCCGTATGTAGTGCCCGGCAGCTATATGCAGTCTATCCCAGGAACGCAGAGCTGTCAACTCTGTTGTAGTCGTTTTGCCTCTGGGGACCCGCTCCAAGAACGAAGGTGTTCAGGAAGCATCGCGGACAGGGGATGGGGCATTACGAGCTACTCAATGTCGGCCTGGGACTCGCGCACGAGGGCTGCGAACTCGTCCTCTGAGATCACCTTGACGCCCAACTGCTGAGCCTTGTCGAGCTTGGAGCCTGCGTTCTCCCCGGCAACGACCAGATCGGTGTTCTTGGAGACAGACGACGACGGCTTGCCGCCAAGTTTGAAGACCAGTGCCTGCGCTTGGTCGCGGGTCATCGTCGAGAGCCCGCCGGTGAAGACGATGGTCTTGCCCGCGAACTGTTCGGACTCGATGCGGGCCTCGGTCCTGGGGTCGATTCCGGCGGCTCGGAGCTTGGCAAGGACCTGATCGGTTTCCTCTTGCCGGAAGAAGGTGGCGACGCTCTTGGCAACTACCGGTCCTATGTCGGCAACCTCCGCGAGTTGCTCTTCGGTTGCGTCACGAATGGCGTCAAGACTGTTGAAGTGGTTGGCCAGCGAGGCCGCGGTGCGCTCTCCCACGTGCCTGATGCCCAGGGCGTAGATGAGTCGGTCGAGCTTTGCGGCTTTGCTGGCCTTGATGGCATCGATCACGTTCTGCGCGGACTTCAGGGCCAGCCGTTCGAGGCCTATCACGTCCTCGAGCTTGAGGCTGTAGAGATCGGCGGGGTCCTTGATCAGGTTGCTCCTCAGGAGCTGGATGACGAGTGATGGGCCGACATGCTCGATGTCCATGGCCCCGCGAGAAGCGAAGTGGATGATACGCTCCATCACCTGAGCGGGACACGCGATTCCGGTGCAGCGGGCGACAGCCTCACCCTCGAGCCTGATCACGTCCGAGCCGCAGACTGGGCAGCAGGTGGGCATGCTCCACTCTCTCTCAGCTCCGTTGCGGGCGCTCCTGACGACCTCGACGACCTCGGGAATCACCTCACCGGCGCGCTGCACGACGACCATGTCGCCGATGCGAACGTCCTTGCGCCGAACCTCGTCCTCGTTGTGAAGCGTGGCCTTTGAGACTGTGACGCCGCTCACCTGGACGGGCTGCAAGAACGCAACCGGTGTCACGGCCCCAGTGCGGCCGACGTTGACGCCTATGTCGTTGACCCGGGTAGTGACCTGCTGCGCGGGGAACTTGTAAGCGACAGCCCAGCGAGGGCTGCGCGCGACGAAGCCCAGCTCATTCTGCAGCGCAAAGGAGTTCACTTTGACCACGACGCCGTCGATATCGTAGGGCAGCGACTCCTTCTTCTCGCCCCAGGCGCGGATGTGATCAGCGGCCTCGTCAACGTTAGCGCAGACCTTGACTTCTGGGTTCACGCGGAAACCCCAGTCACCCAGCGTGCAGAGGACTTCGTACTGGCTATCGAAGCGTACGCCCTCGCACGCGCCGATCCCGTAGCAGAACATAGTGAGATTGCGGCGGGCGGTGATGCGCGCGTCGAGCTGTCTGACGGAGCCCGCGGCCGCATTGCGCGGGTTCGCGAAAGTCGGCTCGCCGCTGTTTTCGCGCTCCTCGTTGATCCGCCGGAACTCCTCGTGGAATAGGATTACCTCGCCACGGACCTCAACCAGACGGGGGATCGGTTTGATGCCGGGACGGTCGAGCCTGGTGTGATGGACGTTGAGAGGGATCGACTTGATGGTGCGCAGGTTCTCGGTGATGTTCTCGCCCTGGTAGCCATCGCCTCTGGTTGCGCCGGAGGTGAGGACGCCATCGGTATAGGTGAGCGAAACCGCCAGCCCATCGAATTTCAGCTCGCAGCAGTATTCGATGTCATTGGAGTTGCCCAGGAAGCGTTTGCAGCGTTCGTCGAACGCCCGCAGTTCTTCCTCGCCGAACGCGTTAGCGAGGCTCAGCATCGGGATGATGTGCGTATAGGGGGCAAACTGGGTCTGGGGTACCGCGCCGACTCGTTGGGTGGGAGAGTCGGGCGTCAGGACGGCGGGGTGGGCGGTCTCGAGTTCCTGAAGCCGCCTCATCAGCCGGTCGTACTCGGCGTCGGATATCTCGGGCTGGTCTTTGACGTAGTAGAGGTAGTTGGCGCGGCTGATGCGGCGCTTAAGCTCGTCAACTTCTGCCCGGACGTTCTCCGGCACGGTCTGATCAAAGAGGCTGCCGTTGCTCACGGTCAACATGTTAGCGGGGGAGGGGGAGGAAGTCAACGCGGTCGGTAGGATTCGTGTTCCTGCGTCTCTAACGATCAGGTGTGCAAAGAAGAGGTGAGTTGATGCGCAGGTGGATCGTGACGTTGTTGATAGTTGGCGTGCTTTTGCTGCTTAGCGGGGCCTGCCTGGCTCAGGAGCCGGTGCGAGGAGTTGGGTCCTGGGACGAAGCCTTGGGGAGCCAGCGGGCGCGGGTGACCGTGGCGACGATGGCGGATGCCGTATGGGCGCATATACCCTGGCGCAGGCCGGATGCCAAGCCGGAGAAGCGGGGGATCGTCGTCCTGGAGAGCGCGACGGGGAAGACGATCGACAACGTCAGCATCGTCAACGTCAACAACGAACACGGCGATATCGTCTTTCAGCCAGCCTCACCCGGCGACTACGACATCTACTACATGCTCTACACCAACCCCGCGCGCGAGACAGACCAGAAGTGGCTGCAGAGCTACTCTGCAGGCAGGATGCGCGAGGCCGACAGAACAAAGATCGCCGAGGCGCGCGTTCTCGAGATTCAGGCGCGGACAGAGTTCGACAGGATGGACCCGATGGAGGTCATCGCTACCCGCAAGGAGGTCGATGACCTGCTGATCCGCAACCCGCTGAAGACCTTCCTGCTGTTCCCTGAGGATCGGAAGTACCCGGTCAGGATGGCGGACTACCTGCCGCAGAGGTGGATCGTTTCGGGTCCAAGCACGGAGTTGGAGGGCGAGGCGGCCCGAGGCGAGTACTACACCTTTCAGGTCGGAGTCTACGCCGCGCGGGCCTCGATAGACAGCGGCAAGGACTACGGTGACGTTAGGGTCGGGTTCGGTGATCTTGTGTCAGCGTCGGGAGGGGTGATCCCGGCGGATCTGTTCGCGTGCCCCAGCATCGGAGGCTTTGACAGACACGGGCAGCCGATGGCCCGCAGCTTCAAGGTTGGTCTGGGCAAGGTGCGGCCGTTGTGGTTCGGAGTGCAGGTGCCGGAGGACATCCCGCCCGGGGATTACTCAGGCAAGATGGCGATCAAGATCTTCGGCGCGCCCGAGGCCCCGGTCAAGCTCACGCTGACCGTAACGCGGAACACCCTGCATGATGCCGGGGACAGCGCTCTCTGGCGGCTATCGAGGCTGTGGTGGCTGGATTCGCGAATCGGGGTAGACGATGAGACCGTCTCCCCTTATACTCCCATCAAGGTCAACGGAGCTGAGCTTGGTGTCCTCGGCAGGTCGATCAAGTTCGGCAGGACCGGGCTGCCGGAGAGCATCAAGGCAGGGGGAAGCGAGATACTGGCCCGGCCGATTGAGATGCTGATTGAGGAGTCCGGCGGTGTTGGCAAGATCGTCGGATCCGGCAGCCCCAAGAACCTGAAAGAGGCGTCCGGACGGGTGGTGCGCGAGTATTCCGGTTCCGGCGACGTCTTTGCGATGAGATGCCTCGCAGTCACTGACCTCGATGGGCACTGCGACTTCACCATCGCGCTTAAGGCGAAGAAGGACGCCAGCCTCAAGGACATCCGCCTCGAGATTCCACTGAAGAGGGAAGCGGCGCTCTACATGATGGGCCTCGGCAGGAAGGGCGGCTACAGGCCGAGCGAGTGGAAGTGGACTTGGGACATCAACCGCGCGAACAACGCTGTGTGGATCGGCGACGTCGATGCCGGGCTGTGGCTCAAGCTCAAGAGACCGCACGATACGGTCGCCGGCGATGATCTTAGGGCGACGGGCATTCCCAAGTCCTGGGGGAATGACGGCAAGGGAGGATGCACTGTCACTGAGCAAGCTGACTGCGCCTTGATCCGCGCGTTCACCGGCGCTCGGACTGTCAAGGCAGACGAGGAGATCACGTTCAGATTCGCGCTGATGCCGACGCCGCTGAAGCCGCTGGATGAGTCGCGCTGGAACAGGCGCTATGCGGGCGAGTTCACCCCTGCAGACCAGATCAAGCTCAGCGGCGCGAATGTAGTCAACATCCCATGCATGACGGAGCCGAACCCCTACACCAACTACCCATTTCTCGCCACCTCAAAGCTCGTGGACTACATTAAGGACGCGCATCGAGTCGGGGCGAAGGTGAACCTTGGCTACAATCTGGGCGAGCTGTCCAATCACTGCGCGGAGCTGTGGGCCCTGAGGAGCCTTGGGAATGAGATCATCTCGGATGGTCCCGGAGGCGGCGAGCCGTGGCTGCAGGAGCACCTGATCGCAAACTACAAGCCCGGCCAGGTGCATGAGGTCTCGGATTCGGTGACCGATGCCCCCCTCGCTATCGACGGCTTGTCTCGCTGGGCCAACTACTACCTCGAGGGCCTGGCGTGGCTGATCGAGAACGCTCGCGTGGACGGGCTCTATCTGGACGGCGTCGGATTCGACCGCGAGGTCATGAAGCGCGTGCGGAAGGTGATGGACGCGGCGGTCGGGGTCCAGTTCGGGGCATCCAATCGCCCGTCGGAGGGCAAAGGTTACGTCCCACCGGAGGGCAAGGGCGAAGCGAACGGCGAGACGGGCGTGAGGCTGATCGACCTGCACTCCAAGGCCGACCCCAACGACCTGGGGCCGCGGATCAGCCCCGCCTGCCGGTGGATGGACCTGCTGCCCTACGTCAACAGCTTCCGGTTCGATGGGATGCGTCCCGACGAGCAGCACGATTACTGGCTCGTGGAGGTCTCCGGCATTCCGTTCGGTGTTGCCGGTGACCTGCCCAAGGGAATCGCGAACCCCTGGAAGGGGATGCTCTACGGAATGACGACCAGAGCCGGATCGGACGAGGACCCAAGCCCTATATGGAAACTGTGGGATGACTTCGGGATCAAAGACGCGAAGATGATTGGCTACTGGTCCGACGCCTGCCCCATCAAGTCGGACAACGAGAACGTGCTGGCGACTGTCTACGCAAAGAAGGGCAAAGCCCTCATCGCGCTCGTGAACTGGGCCCGGGAGCCCGCTCGAGTTAAGCTGACGGTGGACTGGAAGGCGCTGGGGCTTGACGTACGAAAGGCTGACCTCAAAGCTGTCGAGATTTCTGGCGTCCAATCAGTCCAGGATTTCCAGTGGTCTGGAGAGATACCCATTGAACCGGGGAAGGGATGGCTGCTCGTTCTGCAAGAGAAGTAGCAGTGATCGCAATAGGAGGGGGACTGAACGCAAGAATATGAGCTACAAACTGGCACTTGACGCAATCAACCTGATTCCCGGCGAGAGGCTGGGGCACACTGAGTACTGCTCGAACTACGCTCTTGTGCGCGCCGTGACTGGCCTTGATCCGGTTAGTGACGACAGCGCCTGGGGCAAGTTTCACGAGGCCTGGGATATCGACTTCCTATGGTCCGCGAATGATGGGCCTAGCCGTTGGCATGATCGTGGCCGCGTGACTGACATGGGTCACGCGGAGTTCCTGGAGAACGGATCCGACAAGCGGGTGACTGTGAACTGCCCATTCAAGGAAGTGGAAGAGGTCTGGGACTTCGACGCAACGGTCGAGTATGGCCTCGACCCGGCAGATCAGCTTGTGAAGTACTTCGAGGATTGCGCGCAGGCTAACAGAGAGGACAACCCCGATCAGCTTGTGCCTGGCGGGCGCTACAAAACGCTCGTCTCAGGTGCGATCGATGCCTTTGGCTGGGACATGCTGCTGGCCGCCGCGGCGGATCGGGAGAAGTTCGAGAAAGTCCTGGACAGCTTCTTCAGGTATACGCTGCACCAGGTTGAGGCGCAGGCCAAGAGCTCGGTTGTTGCCTACCTGAACCATGATGACTTCGTCTGGACCGCCGGCGCGTTCATGCATCCGGACTTCTACCGCGCCGCGATCATCCCGCGTTACAAGAAGCTGTGGGATGTGCTGCACGACGCCGGCAAGAAGGTGTTGTTCTGCTCCGATGGCAACTTCATGGAGTTTGTGGACGACATCGTGGCCGCGGGAGCCGACGGGCTGATCTTCGAGCCCTGCAACGACCTTGACTACATCGTCGAACGCTATGGAAAGACCAAGTCGATATTCGGCAGCAAGGTCGATTGCCGGACGCTGACTTTCGGCAAGCCGGATCAGATCAAGCACGAGATCGACGAGACCCTCAAGATCGCCAAAGCATGCCCCGGGTTCTTCTTTGCAGTGGGGAATCATATCCCATCAAACGTGCCGGTGGATAACGGGCTCTACTACTTCGACCACCTGAGCAAGAACTGGCGGCGGTAGTCAGCCCGGCGCTGCGCCACCGTCATTTCGAACGCAGTGAGAAATCTGCTTTTCAGCCTTTGCCGCGATTGCGCAAAAAGCGGGTTTCTCGCCCTGCTCGAAATGACATGAGCAGCGGATGGTCGTCGGCTTGCGCCTGACCGGACGGGCGGGGTATAATGAAGCCGTTGTAAAGGGGAGTAGCTTCCCAGGCAGAGTCAACACACTGGCTTTCGAGCCTGGCTCTGCCGGCCGATATGGCTTAGCGAGACCTTTGCATCCGCGATTTGCGCGCGGGTGCAGGGGTCTTTTGTTTTGTGAGGTGGCGGGCTTGGACGCTTTCTGGCTATCGATGGGAATCGTGTTCCTCGCGGAGCTTGGTGACAAGACTCAGCTAGTGGCGCTGTGTCTCGCCAGCAGATTCAAGGCGATGACAGTGCTTGCGGGGATCTTCTGCGCGACCCTGGTGGTGCACATAGTATCGGTCCTGCTTGGCTGCGGGGTGGGCAAGCTGGTGCCGGCGGCGTGGGTAGCGATGGCTGCCGGGATCGCGTTCATAGGGTTCGGGCTGTGGACGCTGCGCGGGGATTCGCTCTCGGACGATGAGTGCGCCAATATCAGGGGCCGGTCGGCCTTCTGGCTCGTGTTTGTGACGTTCTTCCTGGCGGAGCTGGGAGACAAGACTATGCTCAGCACCGTCACGCTGGCCACGAGTCACTCGATGATCCCGGTATGGCTGGGCTCTTCGCTCGGTATGGTGATCTCTGATGGGCTGGCGATCATAGTCGGCCAAGTGCTTGGCGCCAAGCTGCCGGAGAGAGCGGTCAAGATCGGCGCAGCGGTCATCTTCTTCGGCTTCGGCCTGTGTAGTGGTGTCGGAGGGGCACTGAAGCTGCCTATCTACGCCACATTGATCGGGACCAGTCTGGTCGTCCTGATGGTCCTCTGGTATCTGCGGGCGGAGAGGGCGGAGAGGCGGAAGGCTGCTGCTGCTATCGATGTCACCGAACCCGAGGAAGCCTACTCCCTTGTGACGGCATCAGCCGGCCAGCCCACCCAAACTGATTGACAACCCGCCCCACGCTCGCTAGAATCTAAAGGCCAGGGCCGACGGAACGGCTTCGAGTTATCGCGGAATATCAGCAGGAAGCTGGTTCGGAGGGGCTCGGCGCTCCCCGTTGTCTATCGCTCCCCATCCTCCGCGGCAATCCCGGTAGTAACGACAGCCCTCGGGGCACGATACTTGCTGAGGTTTCTCTTATGGAGTGGCGAGTCCTTGTCCCTCGACTATGCTCAAGACGACTGAGGGCGACTGCGCCGCTGTGGAGACCTGATGAAGACCGTCGATGAGCTGATGAGCCGCGATGTGGTGTGGGTTAGTCCGTCCGCGCCAGTCAAGTCCGCGGTCATCCTGATGAAAGGGCATGGCATTGGCGCGCTGCCCGTCGTCGAGAGCGACGACCGGGTGGTGGGCCTGCTGACGCTCGATCGCGTGGTTGGCGAACCGGGCGATGCCCCCGTTGCCGACTGCATGCTCGTCGATTTCGCGTCCATAGGACCTGGTATTGCCGTTCACAGCGCGGCCGAGCGGATGAAAGAGACCAGCGCGGGCTACCTCCTGGTGCTGCAGGATAATAAGCTCGAGGGAATCCTCTCTCGCGGCGATCTGCTGCCCGAGCTTGGCAAGAACTTCGACCCCCTCACGAACTTGCCGTGGTCCGATGCATTCCGCGAGTGGGCGACCGCTTCCCTCAAGGGTGGGGCGGAGATCTCAGTCATCCTCTTCGACATCAACAACTTCGGCGCGTTCAACAAGACCCATGGCCACGTGGTGGGTGACAGGGTCATCCAGGCGGTTGCCGATGTCATCAAGAAAGGCGCCGATCCGGAGCTTGACAATGTCTGCCGCTATGGCGGGGATGAGTTCCTGGTCGGTACCACCCGCCTGGCCGATGAAGCTCGGTCGCTCGCGGATATCATCCAGGAGAGGATTTCCGCCGCCAAGGTCGAGGGCCTTACCGAGGGCGTATCAGCGACCTATGGGATTTCCGGCGGCCGCCGAAGCCGCGAGCGCGAGGACATCCACTACGCCGCGACTATCGACGATCTCATCAACCGCGCCAGCAAGGACTGCACCGCCCGCAAACCAGGCAGGCGAGGCGCCGAATCGCGAGCCGCCGCCAGGCTGGACACTCGCCCAGGGGCGCCCACGCCACCTGCCTCCGGTGGAGCCGCCAGGCTGAGGATCAAGTCTGTCGGCCTCACTCTGACCGGGGCGGAGACGGCTGTGAACGTGACTCTGAGTGACCTCGACCAGGAGATCAAGGGCGAATCGAGCGGGTTCACCACCGGCAGCAGGAATACGCTTCGGCTTGTAGCGGAGGCGACTGCGTCTGCCGCGTGCTCTGCTCTCGCCGATGAACACGGGATCACAGTGGACGAAATCCTCTTGGAGAACCTGGGTGGGGAAGAGGAAGTGGTGACTGTCGTGGCCACGTTCTTTGCCGCGGGCTCGACCACGCGAGTCGCCGGAAGCGCCGTCGTCAAGCGAGGCGACCGCTACCGGGCGACCTCGGCTGCCCTCTTAGCCTCGATCAACAGGCTGTACGCATCCGCCCCCCGCGCGAATGCGGGCGACCTCTAGCCGCGGAATCATCACCTTCGTCACGGTCGGTCAGGGCCGAGGTAGACCTCGGTGCCGGAGAGGATAGAGTCGGTGTTGATGACGCGGTAGGTCACGTTTGTCCTTGGCGAGTGGAAACTCCAGTATGGCGCCTTCTCCAGTTCACCACCTGGCATGCCGTAGCCGGCGGTGCCGCTGCCCCGGTAGGCCAGCCCCGGGTCGTGAACACCTTTACTCTTGAGCATGCCCAGGGCAGACTTAGCCGACCGCTTGTCCGAGTCCCAAGGGAGTCTCAATGTGTAGTTGTACTTGCTGGCTTTGTCGGACTTGATGAACCACAGGGAGCCATCCGCACGCTTCTTCGCGTCGAGCGTCCAGAACTTCGTAGCCATGAAGCCGTCAGGGTCAGGACCCACGCGTTCCTTGTACTTGAAACTGAATGTGTAGCTCGAGCCTTCTCTCTCGAGACTCGATAGTGTCAGATCGTCCGGCACAGGCAGCCAGTTGGCATCGATATAGGCGAGCATCGGCTGGTAGAGGGCCTTTGTTCGTCGAGCCTTCATGGATCCCACCAAACTGCCGAGGAGGAAGGCGATGCAGGCGCAGGCGATGAACGCCTTGAGGGCGACCCTCGGGTTCCACAGCCGCTGGAGGACGTAGACGCCCTCGATGCCGAAGATGGTGCACCCCAATATGTGGCTGGGCATGACATCGCGTCCGAAGAGGGCATTCCAGCTCCTGTCGTATCCCACATAGCCAAACACGAGGAGCGCGTCGTAGATGACCACGAGCCAGAGCGCCCAGCGGCGCTGAAGACCAACCCCCACAGCGATCAGAGCCAACGGCATGGCGGCGATCAGGCCTACTAGCGGGATGCCCTTTTGGTAACCGTAGAGGAACGCCAGGAATGCGACGCACGCACGAAAGACCACGACCCAGGGCATGGTCAGAGATCGAGACTGCGACTCGGTCGCTTGCTGGATAGGTGTCTCAGATGATTCGGTCACAATGATTCTCCCTCACTCGCCGATCGGGTTAGCGTGCCTTCCACTCCCGATACAGTCCCTCGAACTTGTCCACCATATTCGCCGTCAGCTTCGCTCCCCCCTGCCAGAATGCGGGGGATTTGATGTCGATGCCTACTCGCGAGAGAAGGTCCTCCGGAGAGAGCGAGCCGCCGCTCTTGAGCAGCTCGATGAACTGCGTCACGAACGATGGGCCCTGCTCGCGATACATCGCGTAGAGCGCCAGGACCAGCAGTTCGCCGAACGAATAGGCATAAACGTAAAATGGCGTGCCGACAAAGTGGTTGACATACATCCACCACATCGCGTGTTCTTCGCCGAGTTCCAGCGAGTCGCCGAACATCGCCTGGATGTTGCGCTGCCACATCTCGCCGATCTCGTCCGGCGTCAGCTCGCCAAGCTCACGGCGGGCTCGGTGAAGCTCCTGCTCGAACTTATACATCGCCGTCTGCCGCAGCACCGTCGCGAACACGTTCTCGATCTTCTGAGCGTAGAGGGACAGCTTCTCCTCGAGGTCAGCCTCCGCGACCAGCGCATCGAACACGAGCATCTCGCCAAACGTGCTCGCAAGCTCGCAGACAGGTAGCGTGGCGTGGAAGCTCAGCAAACCAAGTGGCCTCGCGAGATACGCGTGAACGCCGTGACCCAACTCGTGCGCAAGGGTCATCACGTCGTCCCCGCGATTCAGGTAGGTCATAAACACGTAGGGGTGCAGGTCCGGGGTCGCGCCATCGCAGAACGCCCCGCCTCGCTTACCGGGCCTCGAGGCAGCATCGATCCAGCCGTTCGTGAAGAACTCGGATGCCGCCGCTGCTATCTCGGGCGAGAACCGCTCGAACGATGCCAGGACCATCTCCCGGGCCTGGTCGAACGAGTATTCCTTCTTCGACTCGAAGATCGGCGCGTAGCGGTCGTAGTGCATCAGCTTGTCATAGCCGAGCACCTCGCGCTTGAGGCGATGGTAGCGCTCGGAGACAGGGTAGCTGTCCACCACGGCTGAGATCAGCGTCTCCACGGTCTCGCGGCTCAGCTCGTTTGAGGTGTTGCGATACTGCTCCGGATACTCGTAGCTGCGCAGGCGGTCATCGACCGACTTGTCGAAGAGCAGCGTGTTGAAGATGAACGTCAAGAGGCGGCTGTTCTTGCGCAGGCCCTCGCTCAGCGATGCCGCGGCGGCCTTGCGGGTCTCGCGGTTATGGTCACGAAGCAGGGCTATCACTTCGGGCTCCGTTAGGACCTTCTCCTCGCCATCTACGGTAATCGGGAACTCCATCGCCGAAAGCGACTCCTCGAACAGCCGCTCAAACGCGCGCCCGCCGGAGTTCGCCTTCTCCTCCATAATCCGTTCCTCTGGCTCAGTAAGCCGGTGCTCGCGGAAGAGCCGCGCCGCGTGCACGAAGTGCCGGTAGCGGTCGAGAGACGTATCCTTGACGATCGGGTCGATGATATCCGGCTCGACGGCCAGAAGCTCCAGCTCGAAGAACATCAGCTCGAGCGCGATCTCCGTCTGCCGCTCCTGTATCTTCTGCAGCAGCGCTCCGTGCTCATGCTTGCTTGTGTCCGCGGCGAAGACAAGCGAGGCGTAGTGCGCTGGCTTGCTCATATCCTGTGCGAGGGCCTCGTATTCGGTTATCGCCTTAAGGAGCGTGGTCGCCGAGAGATCGGGGGTGTTGATCTTGCCTCGATACTGCTCCCCAAACGCGCATGCGCGGGCGAGTGCGTCGTCAAGAGTCGCGTCGATACGAGGATCGTCTGTGCTATCAAAAAGGTCGCTGAGGTTCCAGGCGACGGTCGTGGGTTCGGGCATGGCTATCTCCTTGTCGCATTTCTGCTGCTGGGTTCACGCCATTATACCCGTGGTGATCACCGGCGGGCAAGCGAGATCAAGAGGATCACGCGGCTGTTCAGAGGCCACCGTGTTGAGCGTCTTCGGTCTTCCGGCAATCCCGGGCTCCGCGCAGTCCTGAGTGGCACGCAGTGCTGTATCGAAGGACGGTCTACGAAGCTCTGGTCCCTCGATACGGCCCGCAAATCGGGCCTACTCGGGGTCTGCGGACGAAGAGCATTCCCGCGAGACTGAACAGACACCTACTGTTGCTAGTGTCAACCTGAGTGTGTAAATTGGATTTTGGGATTAGCCTCCCAGTCC
>CAZFYZ010000095.1:0-15546 GCA_964523735.1 uncultured bacterium
TTACTTCTTACCTGTTTGGCTTCAGCAGCCAGACTGGAGACCGCCAACGCTGCCACCAGTACTAGATCAATGATGGCCCATCCGCGTCTCACGAATCTGCTCCCCCGGAACGGGCTGCTTTCGCGCGTCTCCAAGAGCCGATCGCTAGCGTCGCCACAATCAGGATGCCCGCCAGCACACCGTACAATAGACTGTGCCCAGTGCCAAGAACCGCAGCTCGCTCTAGTTTGGCAGCAGGCGTTGGAAGCTTCTCTCCCCTAGCGTATCTGCCCACAGACTCGGCGTCCACCGCGAGGAATATGCACCCCGTCTTGTCCTCAATGACCCCGCGGTAGATATCGCACTGCCTGCCGGAGCGCTGGCCCGCTTGGTCTCTCACAGCGGTCTGCGACCAACGCGTGGCCGTGGAAGCCTTGAACGGCACGTTCTCCGGAACGGCCACTTCCAGGTGGATAGGGCCAAAGTGGTCCCAGTGGGAGGCCGGATGTATGAGGTAGGCCAGCTGGTGAGTTTCGGGGTGCCGGGTGTCCCTGTACGTCCGCTGGGAATATGATACGGTCACCAGCTTGCTTTCCTGCGCGGGGAAGACGATCCGATAGTGCAGGATATCCATGGGCGCAAACGTGAATACCACTGGAAGGTTCTTCAGTATGCTCCGGCAGCAGGCCTTCTCGCTCTCGCTGATGGGATAGTGCTCATCCATATAGCTGACACGTGCGTAGACCGTCGGGTCAAAGACTCGTGCCGTTCTATATCGCCCGGGCCGTGAGGACGTCACAGTGCGGGCGTTTGGGGAGTTCGTCTCGGGCTTGATCGTCAGTTCGTGAGGGCGCACGCGGCCGGTCACAAAGTCAACAGAGCGCTGAGTGACATCTGCGCCCCATGCGGCAAAGACCGACTCGTAAGTCTCGGCCGCCTTGGGGTCAAAGCGTTTTGCGAGCTGGGCAAGGAACTGTGTGGCCTTCTGTGGACCGATGGCCTGAAGTGATCCGAGACTCGATCCCTGCACAAGATTCAGGCTATCATGCTCAGGAAGCCCCTTGGCAGGCAGCTTCACGCGCTTGAGGCTGTTGTCGTCCAGGTTGATACGGGCATAGGCGACCATCAGAGCGGCGTCGCGATCGTTCCACTTCAGGTTGCCCATGAGGTACGACGTCAGCGCGGCCTGGGCCTCTGCAAGGGCCGCAGGTCCGGCGGTGCGTACATCTCCCACGAGCTTCTGGAGGCTCTTGTCCGACGCTATGGCCGAATCGATAGTATCCCGTGAATGCTCACGGATGATCCCCCAGATAGCCGGATACGCTATGAGATCAGTCCTGACTCGGCTCCCAACATCTGACTTGGTTTTGGACACCGTGACATCTGCATACGAGCTTACGCTGCGGATGATCGGAAATCCGAAGTCAACCTCTATCTGCTGCTTGGTCGGATTGCTGATCGTGTATTGCGCGGTCACGGCGGCAAGTGGCGTTCCTGGAGACTGGCTGGTTGATGACCGTTGTGTCGGCTCAACGCCCGAGAAGACCACCTTCAGGTCTTCTTTGACTACACGAAGCCGGCTCTCACGTGCGGGCCGGAGGCTGCCATCTAGCCTCGAGAATGTGCTCCGTGTAGTCAGTTCCCCGTTCGGATACTCGACTATGAACGGGCCGCCGTTCGCAAACGCTGGGCCGCTCATAGAACTCATGAGGGCGAGTGCTGCAAGTGCGGGTAGTACCTTCGGACTGAGCATTGTGATCCCCCTGGTCATAGTCTTAGAAGATCAGACGCGCCAAGCGCCGGCCATCTTCAAAACTACCTGCCTGTCGTGCGAGCACTGCTAAGACGGCTGGCTGCCGGGAGTTGTTCCAGCACGCGACTGGTGCTGCTCAGTCCGTCAGCTTACCCTCCAGCCCTTTTCGGCTGTCCACCAGACCGCCGGGGCGGTTGCGGGCCAGCCAGAGGCGCTCGTGCTCGGCAATGACCTCCCGGAGTTGGTCAGCCAGGGCAGCCTTGCGCTCGGTTACGTCCTTGCCTTCCCGGATATCAAAGCGGAGGTCGGCGCGGTCGCAGCCCAGCATGACCATCCTGGCAGCCTGCGTGAACTCCGCTGTGACGAGATCTGCATCGGGGGTGGACACGCTCGATTTCTGGATGTCCAGGAGCGCTTTTTCGGCGACGGACCGAGCCTGGGCTATCTCGTCACGGGACACGTTGTCCATGACCCCCAGGTTCGACAGCGGATAGGCCAGGGCCTGCCAGTAAAGAGTGGCGTTGAACGTTCTCTTGGCGATCTTCGTGTACGCGTTGCCGAGGTCGTAGGCCAGTTGGCCCATGATGCCGGCGCCGTCGCTGAACGCGTGGAGGTTGAGTGCACTGGGAAGTGACTCGAAACCGTTACTGTTCGCGTTCCAACTCGCCGCACCCCCTGCCATGAACCCAAGATAGCTCACGGGCAGGTACTGCCAATGGCCGTTGTCGCCCCAGTCGGTGTTAAGGCAGCCGGTCGCGCCGTGCTTGAGACCGTTCATAGCAGCGTTCGAGAGGTTGCCAAGGCAGGCATCGGTGCGGCCCGCGATCGTGTTCCAAGTCGACGTCCCCGGGCAGACCCAGAACTCGATTCCGGCCTCGGCGAACTTGGCCCCGTCAGCGTCGAATGGATGGTCGGCCTCATATCCCCACTCCAGGGCAATGATGTCCTCCGGCAGGTCGGCGATCAGCTCGGGGTGTTTCACGACGATGTCGCCCCAGAAGAGCATTCTGTGCCCCCGTTTGCTGACCTCGCCGTGTATCTTCTTGAGGAAGTCGAGGTAGACCCGCCCTACTCCACGCTCGTCACATTCTTGCTTGCTTCGCCCGCATCCAAGGTCCACCGTTTCGTCGAGTCCCACGTTGAGCAGCTTGCTGCTGAAGTGCGGCAGCAGCTCATCGTAGAGTCCTGACAGCAGCTCGATGCTGCCCGGGTCGCCGGGGCACAGACTGAATGGCTCCTTGAAGTGGCCCCAATCCGTATCACATCCATCGGGAGCCTCTGCTAGAGGCCGATACTCATCGTGAACAAGCCAACGAGCCATATGCCCGAAGGAGTTCTGGTTCGGCGCAAGCTCGATGAACCGCTCCGCGCAGAACTTGTCGAGTCTCAAAACATCTTCGCCGGTGATCGGGCTCGCCTTCTCCCATACGACGGGGTGGTCGCGATACTCGAATGTGTGCTCGGTGTACAGCTCGATGTGGTTGATCTTCCACCCGGCAAGCAGTTCCGCCAGGTCCATCAGCGTCTGGAGTGTCGGGACCTTGTCGCGACTGACGTCCAGCATTACCCCGCGGACGGCGAGATCCGGGCTGTCGCTGATCGAGAGGCACGGGATCTCCGCCGGATACTGTGCGAGCAGCTGGCAGACCGTGCATGCACCATAGAACACGCCCGCCGGAGTCGCGGCTCGCACGACGATTCCTTGAGGCGTCACATCGAGCAGATACCCCTGCTCGCCCGTGTCCAGCTTCGTGTCGCAGGCAAGCGTGACGACATTCTCCTCGGGCTTGCCTGCCTTGCTCGCCGTTATGTGCCAGTCTCTCCTCGCGGACTTCTGAACGCGCTGGGCTGCAACCAGCAGAGAAGGCGCATTATTCTGAAGAAGTATGTAGCCTGCAGCAGGCAGAACAAAGGAGCCCTCCCTTACGGAAAGCTCCTTTGGTACAGGTGTCAGAACCGGATTGTTGCTGCTCATTGCTCCCCCTCAAACGGACATAGATGGGCGAGCGATCTACTCCTCGGCGCCTGGCTCGCCACCCTGAACTTCGCCTTCAGGGGCCTCGCCTTCCTTCTGCTTTCCTTTCGATTGCTCGTAATCGCAGTCGGCATTGGTGCAGCGGTAGCCGGTCAGCCGGCCTCGGAAGCGGCGCTCGCCGAGGATGCCATTGCACTTGGGGCAGTGTTTGTTGGTAGGTTTGTCCCAGGTGACGAAGTCGCAGTCGGGATAGCGATTGCAGCCGTAGAAGACCTTGCCCTTGCGCGACTTCTTCTCGGCTACGTCCCCGTCGCTGCATTTCGGGCACTTGATATCGAGCGGCTTGGTCAGAGGCGCGGTCGTCTTGCACTCAGGATAGCCCGAGCAGCCAAGGAACTCGCCGAACCTGCCTTCGCGGATCAGCATCGGCTTTCCGCAGTTGGGACAGACTTGATCGCTGACCTTCGGCTCGATCTTCACCCGCTCCATCTTCTCCGAAGCCTCTTCGAGGTCTTTCTCAAACGGGCCATAGAACTCGTCAAGGAGCGCAACCCAGTTCAGATTGCCTTCCTCTACGTTATCAAGCTTGGTCTCAATACCTGCCGTGAACTCGACATTCATAATGTCCGGGAAGTGCTTCACGAGCTGATCGGTGACGATGAACCCCAGTTCAGTCGGCTTGAACTTCTTCTCGGTAAGCTCGACATACTTCCGGTCCTGAATAGTGGAGATGATCGCAGCGTATGTCGACGGCCGGCCGATACCCTTCTCCTCCAGCGCCCGCACCAGAGTCGCTTCCGTGTACCGCGGCGGCGGCTCCGTGAAGTGCTGCTGCGGGGTGATGCCGAGGAGCTTCAGTATCTCATTCTCCTTGAGCACGGGCAGTGGAGGCATATCCTCGTCTGCCGTCACCGTGGCATCGTCCTTGCCCTCGGTGTAAACCTTGATGAACCCCTGAAACTTGACGGTTGATCCCGTCGCCCGGAAGGTGAGGTCGTTGGCAAGGATGTCGACACTGACCACGTCGAAGACGGCCGGTGACATCTGGCTTGCCAGGAACCTCTGCCAGATCAGCCTATAGAGCCTGTACTGCTCACCGGAGAGGTGTTCCTTCAGCGCGTCCGGGTGTCGCGTAATCGAAGTTGGCCGGATCGCCTCATGCGCGTCCTGAGCGCCCTTACGGGAGACCTGTCTCGGAGTCTCGGGCATGTAGGACTTGCCAAAGTTCTGCTCGATATACCCGCGCGCCTCGTCCTGCGCCTCTTTCGCGACGCGGGTGGAGTCGGTGCGCATATAGGTGATCAATCCGGTGTGACCGGCGGTGCCAAGCTCGATGCCTTCGTAGAGCTGCTGCGCGATCATCATCGTCCGCCGCGCCGTGAATCCCAGTTTGCGCGAAGCTTCCTGCTGCAGGGTGCTTGTGATAAACGGAGCAGCGGGGTTGCGCCGCTTCTCGGTCTTCTTGATACTCTTGACGACGTAGTTTGCGGCCTCGAGCCGGCTCAGGAGATCGTCCGCCTCCTGCTGATTACCGATCGTAATCTTGGTCCCGTTCTGCTGGACGAGCTTCGCGTCGAATGGGTGCTCCTTGTCCTGTGGCGTGAGCTTGGCAGTGATGGACCAGTACTCGACCGGGACAAACGCCAGTATCTCCCGCTCTCGATCGCAGATCAGCCTAACCGCCACGGACTGTACCCGCCCCGCGCTCAGGTTCTTCTTGACCTTGCGCCAAAGCAGAGGGCTGAGCTTGTAACCAACCAGCCTATCAAGCACCCGCCGAGCCTGCTGCGCATTGACCAGATCGATGTTGATGTCATGGGCATTGTCCAAGGCTTCGACTACAGCGGTCTTTGTGATCTCGTTGAACTGGATGCGTCGAGCGTTCTCCAAGCTCAAAGCTTCCCGCAGATGCCACGCGATCGCCTCCCCCTCGCGGTCGGGGTCAGAAGCGAGGAAGACGGTGTCCGCCTTGCTCGCAGCCTCTTTGAGCTTCTTGATTACTTCCCGCTTGTCGGGGATCGGCAGATACTGGGGTTTGAAGCCATCCTCGACATCGACCCCCAGCTTGCTCTTGGGCAGATCGCGGACGTGGCCCATGCTGGCTTCGATGGTGTAATCCGGCCCGAGGAAGTTCTTGAGGGTCCTGGTCTTCGCGGGTGACTCGACTATAATCAACGACTTCGCCATTGCGTTTCTTACCTTGCTTCCGTGTGCGCAGTTTCGGTCATCGTTCCCCGCAGGGCTTGTTGCCAAACGGCGTCGAATGCCCTTGATTGTGGGGGATGCGGCACGGTGAGTGATAATAGCACACGGTGCGGGGGCTGTCAACGAGCTTGCAGCAGCACAGCCACAGGTGTTTCGGGATTTCGGTCGTCGCCGATCATGGGCTGGATGATGTTATTGGCTTGAGCATCCAACCTGGGCTATCAGTACACCCAAATCCCGAAACACCGGGCCCGGACAGCTACTTGTCAACGAGCTTGCCGAGGCTGGCCGCCCGCGGTATAATGCACGTGCGTCTCCCAAACGGCATCGATCGGAGCGCATTGGAGGCTGAAATGAGTAAGTCTATCTGGTTGATATGTGCCTTATCTGTTGTGCTGTCTGCTTCTATGGCGTGCGGCCAGAGCGCCCAGCCGAGCGCTCCGGGCGGGCTGATCGCTCCGCCGGCAATTCCGCTTCCCTACGCCGGACGCACGGTCACGGAGATCAACATCAGCGACGCTGATCTGCTCGGCGTCATCAAGCAACTCATCCCGTCCATTGGCGAAGTGCTAGCCAACGTTGCGCCGATGGCCGGCAGGGAACTTGATGCGAAGGGCGTGCCGAGCGCCGCCGCAGCGGCCGCCGCAAGCCTTGATTTCAAAGGCCTGTCCGACGCCATCAGCGGGATAACCAATGTCCGGGTGGTAGCGACGGTGTACTCCAGGAACCTCGGCCAGGAAGAGTTGATCAAAGACCTGGACAATGGAGTGACCAAGCTGGGCAAGTTCAGCAGGATCATTAGCGACTTCGCAATGATGCCCGGAGCTATGGCTCTCTATGCCCAGGCTGATAACGGCGGTTACGTAGGCTATGCCTATGACTCCAAATCCCGCGTGCTCTACGCTGCTCGCGTGGTCGGCTTCGTGGACGTGCCCAAGCTGACCAAGTGGGGCACCGACGCAATGACCATCATGATGAAGGCAGCTATGCAGCCGCCAACGCCGCCAACCGAAGAGCCGGAGGGCACTAGCCCCGCGGACGGTAGCCTCGCCCCCGACGAAGAGCCGGCCCAGGAGTAAACCTCGGGAGAGACTACAGCGTTTCATAGTTAGAGGGGGTCGGGCATGCTATGTTCGGCCCCCTTCTGCAGTGTTTCAAGGGAGATCCCCATGTGCGGAATTGTCGGATACATCGGTGAGCAGGAAGCGTGCCCCATTCTGATCGACGGCCTCAAGCGGCTCGAGTACCGCGGCTACGATTCGGCTGGTGTCGCGGTGCTGAACGGCGGCTCGATCGACGTGCGAAAGAGTGTCGGCAAACTCAAGGCTCTTGAGTGCGCGATCGAGGGCTGCACGCCCAAGGGATCTCTGGGGGTCGGCCACACCCGCTGGGCCACTCACGGCCGCCCGTCCGATGAGAACGCTCACCCACACTCCGACTGCACCGGCAAGCTCACCGTCGTCCACAATGGGATCATCGAGAACTACATGGAACTCAAGGCTCAGCTCCAAGCCGAGGGACATGAGTTCGCCTCCGAAACCGACACAGAAGTCGCGGCGCATCTCATCGAGCGCTACTATGAGGGCGATCTTGCACCGGCAGTCCGCAAGGCCGCGAAAGAGCTGGAGGGTTCATTCGCGCTCGTGGTGGTTGCTCGCGATGAACCGAACAAGATAGTTGCCGCCCGCCGTCACAGTCCGCTTGTGATCGGCCTGGGCGAGGGCGAGAACTACCTTGCCTCCGACGTTTCCGCGTTCCTCAAGCACACCCGGCAGGTGATCTATGCTGACGACGACAACGTCGTGGTCATCTCGCGTGAGGGCGTGGAGGTAACCGACCTCGACGGCAACCGCATCGACAAGCCGGCTTCTCAAGTCGACTGGGACGCCGCGATGGCCGAACGCGGCGGCTATGAGCATTTCATGCTCAAGGAGATCAACGAGCAGCCTCGGGCCCTGCGAGAGACCATGCGCGGCAGGCTCTCGCTCGAGAAAGACCGGATCGAGCTGCCGGGGATCAACCTTAGTGAGGAAGAGATCAAGCGCATCGACCGCATCGTGATGATCGCCTGCGGCACTGCCTACCACGCCTCCATTGCCGGCAAGTACGCCATCGAAAGCCTCTGCCGGATACCTGTCGAAATTGACGTTGCCAGCGAGCTGCGCTACCGCGAGCCGATTGTTGACGAGAACACCCTGGGTATCGTCATCAGCCAGTCCGGCGAGACACTGGACACGATTGTCGCGATGAGGGAGGCTCAGCGAAGTGGCGCAAAGGTCGTCGCCATTACCAACGTCGTCGGCAGCATGGCAGCGCGAGAGGCTGACGGCGTGCTCTACACCTACGCAGGGCCTGAAATCGCGGTCGCCAGCACCAAGGCCTATACGACTCAGTTGATGGTCCTCTATCTGATTGCGCTCTACTTCGCGCAGGTGCGGGGGACAATAGAAACTGCCGAAGCGGCGCGTTTGAAAGACGCACTCTGGGATTTGCCAAGCCAGGCCGAAGTCATCCTCAATGACATCCAGGACATCACCAAAGCTGCAGCCCGCTACTACTGCTTCAACGGGTTCCTCTATATGGCACGCGGTGTCAACCTCGCCAGCGCGCTCGAAGGCGCTCTAAAGGTCAAAGAGATCGCCTACATCCACGCCGAGGGCTATGCGGCAGGCGAGATGAAGCACGGGCCAATTGCGATGATCGACCCCACCTTCGCCACGATTGCTGTCGCAGTCAAGTCAGCAACCTATGACAAGGTGCTGGGCAACATCCGCGAGGTCAAAGCGCGGTCGGGCGAAGTGATAGCGATAGCCAATCAGCGCGATGAGGCGATTGCGGACTACGCCGACCGCGTGATCAGGATTCCGGAGACCGAAGAGCTGTTCTCCCCGGTGCTGGTTGCACTGCCCCTGCAGCTAATGGCCTACTACGTCGCCCACAACCGAGGCCCCGCCATCGACCAACCGAGAAACCTGGCGAAGACGGTCACTGTGGAGTAGATTGAGTATTCGCCTTCGTCCAGGGGGCATACTCAATACTCAATAATCAATGCCCTTCCTTGCCTGCACTCCTTCTCGATAGGGGTGCTTGAGGGGCTTCATCTCAGTGGCGTAATCGGCGGCGAGGATGATCGACTCGGGGGCGCCGCGACCTGTTAGGATCAGCTCGACGTGCGGAGGGCGGCTTCGGATCACGGCCAACACTCGGTCGTGGTCGATCAGCCCGTAGTGCAATGCGATATTGATCTCGTCCAGGATCACCAGGTCGAACTCGCCGCCTGTCACGACATCTTCGGTGAAGGCCATCGCGTGTTCAGCAGCCTCTGTTCTCGCCCTGACCTTGGCTTCATCGATCCCGCGCGAGAGATCGATCGCGAACTGCCTCAGGACCAGTCTGTCACCAAAAGCTTCAGCGAACTTCATCTCGCCGATCTCCGGGTAGCCCTTGATGAACTGGACCATGCACACGCGCATCCCCCAGCCGAGCGCGCGCAAGGCGACACCCAACGCCGCAGTGGTCTTGCCCTTCCCATCGCCTGTGTATACGTGAACCAGTCCCCTATCGGCCATCATCTGCTCCCTCCGGTGACGGGATGATAGCACCCGCCGAGCGAGCGAGTCAACGCCGTTTGCCAACCGCCTGAGCCGAGAGGTATAATCTTCACGTCCGGAAACACAAAAGCGAGGGCTGAAGTTGTGATCAGAGCAGGGATAATTGGCGCGTCGGGGTATGCGGGCGGAGAGCTCGTGCGGTATCTGCTGGGCCATCCAGGCGTGCGCATATCCTATCTCTCTTCCGGCACATACAAGGGCCAGCCGATCTCGAATGCTTACCCATCGCTCATTGGGCAGGAGCTTCCGCTTTGCGAGGAGTTCGTACCTGATCTGGCTGCTGATGAGGCCGATATCTTCTTCCAGGCCCACGGCAACGGCACGGGTATGGCGATAGCAGAGGGATTGCTCGGCTTCGGCAAGCGGCTGATCGATATGCCCGCCGATTTCCGCCTCAAAGATACGAGCATCTACAAGCACTACTACGGCAAGGATCACAAGGCGGCGCAGCTTCTACCTGAGGCGGTCTATGGCATCTGTGAACTCCACGCCGAAGAGATAGCTGCCGCAAGGATCGTCGCCAACCCGGGCTGCTATGCCACAGGCGCAATCCTGGCATTGGCGCCGCTGGTTGCCAACAAGCTCTGCGATCTCAGCAGTATCGTAGTGGACTCCAAGTCGGGCGTGTCCGGCGCGGGGCGGTCCAAGCTTGAGGTCTCGGGCCTGTTCGCTGAGATCAATGAGGGGGTCAAGGCCTACGCCGTCGCTGGCCACAGGCACACTCCGGAGATCGAACAGGAGATGACCGCGCTCGCGGATACTAAAGTGAAACTCACCTTCACCCCGCACCTCATCCCGATGAACCGGGGCATTCTGACCACCGCCTACGCGAACCTCGCTCAGCCGATGTCGAGCGGAGACATTCTGGACGTCTACGAGACCTTCTACGAAGGCAAGCCGTTCGTGGTAGTCCTCGAGGAAGGCAAGCAGCCGGTTACGAAGAACGTCGTGGGCAGCAACTACTGTCACATCGGCGCGGCGGTTGATGAAGGAACTGGCCGGGTCATCGTGACGAGCGCCATCGACAACATGGGCAAAGGCGCCGCTGGCCAGGCCGTGCAGAGCATGAACCTGATGTGTGGCTTCGACGAGGACACCGCGCTCACACAACCGGCGGTGTACCCATGAGACAGATACCAGGCGGAGTAACGGCAGCAAAGGGCTTTCGGGCTTCGGGAGTGCGATGCGGGATCAAGACCCAGGGGCCGGACCTCGCGCTCATCTGCGCGGACGTCGATTGCGCCGCGGCAGGTGTGTTCACCACGAACGCTTTCAAGGCCGCGCCTGTCCTCGTAAGCCAGGAGCGAGTCAAGTCCGGCCGCGCGCGTGCAATCATTGCCAACGCCGGCAACGCCAATGCTTGCACCGGGGAGCAGGGTCTGCACAACGCACAGCAAGTCTGCCGGTCAACGGCTGCTAAGCTGGCCGTCGATCCTTCGCTCATACTGACCGCATCCACAGGCATCATCGGGGTACCACTGCCCGTCGACAAGATCGAAGCGGCGCTGGATTCCGCCGTCCGGGAGCTTTCGGACTCCGGCGGAGATGCGGCCGCGCTTGCAATCATGACCACCGATACCCGCCCAAAATCGTCGGTCTACGAGTTTGATATCGACGGCAAACCAGTTCGTGTCGGCGCCATCTGCAAAGGTGTCGGCATGATCTGCCCCAACATGGCCACCATGCTCTGCTTTATCACAACAGACGCCGACATCGCACCATCCGATTTGCAGGCCAGCCTGTCCTCGGCGGTCGAACGCAGCTTCAACTCGCTCACGGTCGATGGCGACATGAGCACCAACGACACCGTCATCGCCCTTGCCAACGGCGCGTCCGGCTGTGGCAGGCTGGTACCTGGTACCGCCGGGTACGATCTATTCGATAAGGCGCTGGCGCAGGTCTGCTTGGATCTCGCCAAAGAGTGCGCGCGGGACGGCGAAGGGGCAACCAAGCTGGTGGAGGTCAGAGTCACCAACGCCGCCAGCTATGCCGACGCCAAATCCGCCGCCATGACCATAGCCAACTCGCCTTTGGTCAAGACCGCTATCTTCGGCCAGGACCCCAACTGGGGGCGCGTCCTTGCTGCTGCGGGCCGATCGAATGCCCGCATATGTCCGCAGGGTACCTCACTCTACTTCGGTGACGTGAAGATAGTCGAGCACGGCGAGCCACTCAAGCTCGATCCCCAAGCCGCGCGCAAGCCTATGCTCGAGAGGGAGCTTCTGATCACCCTTGACCTTGGGCTGGGCGATCAAAGCGCCTCAGTCTTTACCTGCGACTTCTCCTACGACTACGTGAAGATCAACGCCGATTACCACACCTAGATGCTAGACTCTCGAGGCAGCAGACAACTGGCAGCGGTGGCGTCACTGGCTATGCTGTTTGTCATCGCCGGTGGTGTCATTGCTCAGGCCCGGGTCACCACGGCTGACCTTGACGAAGTATTCCGAGGTGCGCAGATCGTCGATCTGCGCACAAGCAAAGTGCCGTCAGTGGTCACGCTCCGGGAGCAGGTGAAGATACCCCCTCCCGCCGAGCCAGTCAAGGTCAAGGCCTTTGTTCGCGAGAAACTGCCCTCCCTGCTAGAACCGATCTTCGAGAAGGAAGCTGTTCGGGGCGTCACCATCGCCGGCAAGTATGTCGCCATACTCAAAACCGAGACCGACGCCGAATACCAGGACGTCCTCAGCCACGAACTGGTTCACGCTTACGTGACCCTGGTCTCGCCCGAGCCGCTGCCGTTTTGGTTTCAGGAAGGCAGCGCGGTCAAGTTCTCCACCGGGGCTGCCCGCAGGATTTACGCTACCGCGCCGCCGCCGGACTCTGATCTGCTGATGGGCAGAGTGGTCGAAGTCGATCCCACCTACAAGCAGAAGCTGCAAAGCTTCAACTACCTGATCGATAAGGTCGGCAAGCAGGAGTTCTATGATTGGTATCGCCGCACCGTGGAAACGGGCGTAGTGGATACCTCGAGCCTGCTCCGAAGAGGGACTCCACCGCCCGCCTACCCACTGCAGAGCAGTCGGCCCGTCCCGTCCTGGATCTGGATACTGGCAGCCGGAGTGATCGCGGTGATCATCCTGATTGGTTACCGCTCATCGCTCAGACACCGCGGCTACGACTAGGCCGGCCTCTGCCGCCAAGCCTTGACATCGCTCGCTAGCCATGATAGCATCCGGTTTCGGTGGTACACCTCACTTCTCCGCCTCAGAACGGTCAAAGGAGCCCGAATCGTCGATGAAGACAGTCCCGCTGAACGATATACACAACAGCCTGAACGGTAAACTGATCGACTTCGCCGGCTGGCGTTTGCCCGTCGACTACGGCAGCGCGATCCGCGAGGTCCAGGCTGTCCGAACCGCGGCCGGTCTCTTCGATGTCAGCCACATGGGCAGGCTCTCGTTCGAGGGAGCTGATACCCTTGACGCGCTCCAGAAGCTCCTGACGAACGACCTTGCCCGGATGGACGACGGCCGCTGCCTCTACACCCTGATGTGCAACCCTGCGGGCGGTGTTATCGACGACCTCATCGTCAGCCGCGCCTCAGCCGATCTATACCCGATGATCGTCAACGCCGCCAACCACGACAAAGACGTTGCCTGGATCAAAGATCATCTCCCCGCGTCAGTGAAACTCACCGATCACACGCCAACAACCGCCATGCTTGCCCTGCAGGGGCCGCGAGCGATCGAGATAGCCGTTGCCGCGGGAGCGACCAATGCCCCTGAGATCGGCAGATTCCGGTTCGCATCCGGCAGAATAGGGCAGACTGACGTGACCCTTTCCAGAACCGGCTACACTGGCGAGGACGGGTTCGAGATCACCTGCCCGAGCGAATCAGCCGCCGACGTCTGGAACACGATCATGTCGGCTGGGACCGACCACGGCCTTATACCGTGCGGGCTTGCCGCGAGAGATCTTCTTCGGATAGAGGCCGCGCTGCCACTATACGGCCACGAGATAGACATGGATATCAATCCCGTCGAAGCCGGGCTTGCTCGCTGGATCAAGCCCGAGAAGGGCGACTTCATAGGCCGCGAGCCCATCGTCAAGGCGCTGGAGGGCGACATAAGCCGCAAGCTCGTGGGCATCAAGATGACGGTTCGCGCGGTACCCCGGGCGGGTGATACGGTCACCATCCCTCCAGGTACCATGCCTCCAGGTACCATCCCTCCAGGTATCCTACCTACCATCCCTCCAGGTATCCTACCTGGAGGAGCCCTGGGCACAGGCATCGTCACCAGCGGTACCTACTCGCCCACGCTCGCGGCGGGAATTGCGATGGCCTATCTGCCGCCGGACGTGGCTGAGGGAATGGACGTCGAAATAGCTGTTCATGGGAAAGCGCAGCCGGGCAAGGTGTGCGCTCTGCCGTTCTATACCAGAGGGAGATCATCAGGAGACAAGGCACAATGAGTTCCAACGAGACCAGATACGCAAAGACTCACGAATGGGTCCGCATAGAGGGAGATGTAGCCAGGATCGGCCTTAGCGACTATGCTCAGGAGCATCTGGGAGACGTCGTCAGCTTCGACCTGCCAGCGCCAGGTACGCGAGTCGAGGCCGAGCAGTCCATCGGGGCTGTCGATTCGGTTAAGGCTGCATCCGACATCTACTCGCCGGTCACCGGTGAGGTGCTCGAGATCAACGCGGAAGTCGAGTCAGCGCCCGAGATCGTCAACCAGGACGCGGAAGGCGCAGGCTGGCTCCTGACGATCAAACCCGAAAAACTCGAGGAACTGCAAGGACTGATGGGCAAGGCGGAGTACAATGAGTTCATCCGCACGCTCTAGCCGATCCAAGCTATCATACATACCCACAACCGAAGACGACCGCAAGGCGATGCTAGCAGCCATCGGCGCCGCATCCATCGACGAACTCTTTGAGCAGATCCCTCAGGCGCTGCGACTCAGCACTCCGCCGGACATAGGCCCTGGCCTCGCGGAGCAGGATGTCGTCCGCCACTGCGCGGATACGGCAAAGAAGAACGTCCCCGCTTCCGAGAGCATCTGCTTTCTGGGGGCGGGCATCTACGACCACTATGTGCCCAGCGTGGTCGAGGCCATTCTCCAGCGCGGCGAGTTCCTGACAGCCTACACGCCTTATCAGCCGGAGGCCAGCCAGGGCCTTCTGCAGTCGATCTTCGAGTACCAAAGCATGGTCTGCGCCCTCACCGGCATGGAGGTCTCCAACGCCAGCCTCTATGATGCCGGAACGGCCATTGGCGAGGCAGCGATCATGTCGATGGCCGTGACCGGCCGCAAGCGCATGGTGGTCTCCCGCGCCCTGCATCCAAACTACCGCGAAGTGCTGCGGGCCTATACATCTGGGCTGGGTATCGAGATCGTCGAGGCCCCGTTCAAAGATGGTCTCACCGATCCCGAGCAGGCCGCGAGCCTGATGAACGGCGACACCGCCTGCCTGATAGTCGGCTACCCCAACTTCTTTGGCTGCGTTGAACAGCTCAGCGATATGGCAGAAGCCGCCCACTCGCACGGAGCGCTTCTGGTCGTATGCGCCGATCCGGTCTCCCTCGGGCTTCTCAAGCCGCCGGGCGAACTGGGCGCGGATATAGTCGTTGGCGAGGGGCAATCTCTCGGCTCTCCGATGAGCTTCGGTGGGCCGCTTCTGGGCCTCTTCGCCTGCCGCCAGGCGCACGTGCGCCACATGCCAGGGCGCGTCTGTGGCGAGACAGTAGACACCCATGGCCGCACCGCCTACACGCTGACCCTGCAGACCCGTGAGCAGCACATCCGCCGCGAGAAAGCGACCTCCAACATCTGCTCCAACGAAGCACTCCTCGCCTTGGCGGCAACGGTATATCTCTCGGCGCTTGGCAAGAACGGCCTCCGGCACATCGCCGAACTCTGCTATCACAAGGCGCACTACGCCCAACAGGCGATCACAGCGAAGACCGGCTGGACCTCGCCCTGGAACGCGCCATTCGTGAAGGAGTTCGTGACCGCCATCCCTCCGGGTGCCATCCCTCCAGGTATCCTACCTGGAGGTGCTACCATCCCTCC
>CAZFYZ010000096.1:0-15532 GCA_964523735.1 uncultured bacterium
TCGCCCCGCCACATTATCAGACAGACAAGCCCAATCATACAAGAAATCTGCTTTTTGCGGGGCTCTTGGCAGATGCCGAAAGCAGATTTCTCACTGCGTTCGAAATGACTGTGGGCAAGAGTGAGCTGTTACTTTGGCCATAATGTAATAAGGATGCTTAGTTCTCACAGAACGCGAGGCCTTGGTCTCTCGTCCAATCAATGAGTGCAGGACTGGCTGGCCTGCTGAGGATCAGACGGGCAGCCGGGGGAAGGAGCAGCAGAATGCGGTACACGAGATCAGCGACATACCTGATCCTGGCCATATCGCTCCTGATCGGTAGCGCGTCAACGACGTCGTTCGCCGATGCGACTGATCGCGACGCGCCCCTCGCGAACCTGGAACTGCATGGCAAGACCGTTAATGACGCCATCAAGGCTCTGTTCGCCGGGACAGACATCAAGTACATACTCATGCAGACGAGCGGCGGGTCGAAGACCGTCGATCTTATGCTCAAGGGCGTGAGCGTTGAGACGGCCTTGGGAGTGATCACGCGCCAGGCGGGCCTGCAGTACACGCTCGAGGATGGCGTATATGTGATAACTCAGGCGGCTGAGAAGGAGCCTGTTCCCACACAAGTCACGTGGGTCGAGTCCACAACTCCCGTGCAGTCGACTGCGACAGCAGAGCCGATGCCGGTCGAGGAGCAGGGCAGCACCCCGGAGTCTCCGGATCAGCAGTGGAACGATGAGGGCTACGATCAGCCCGAGCCGTTTTCTGGCTATCCCGCATACGACCTGTTCCAGCCGCCCTACCAGGTTGGTATGGTTACGGTACTGCCCGGACGCCAGTCGTGGGGTTACGGAGGTTACGGACAGCCGATCATGACGTTCGGAGGCTCAGGCGTCTATTCGCCATCCAGGTCTCAGGGACCACTTATGCCTTACCGGCCGTACATCCCGCAGCCGATGTGGAACTACGCGCCAGTCTACGGGTACTAGGATACCGTCAACTACACAGAGTTGTTAAGCGATTGAGGGCAATTGCAGTGGCCGGGGCTTGAGCCCCGGCCATCTTTTCTTGCCCCCAAAGTTGTCTGTGAGTCGACCGGAAGAGATCCTTCTGCCGCTAGCCAGTCCATTCAACCTGGGGCAAGGCAGTTTTCGCGGCATTCCCGTAGGACACCGGGCGGGATATATCGAAGAAGAGACCGATGACTAACTTGAATCAGACTCCATCAAGCGAACGTGTGCATATATCGATCTTCGGCAGGCGGAACTCGGGCAAGTCGAGCCTGATCAACGCGCTGACGAATCAGGCGTTGGCGATCGTTTCCGAAGTGCCCGGTACGACGACTGATCCTGTATCGAAGGCCATGGAGATCCTGCCGATCGGGCCGGTCGTTGTGACCGATACGGCGGGGATCGACGATGTCGGCGATCTCGGAAAGCTCAGGGTCGAGAAGACTCTGCGCGTGCTCGAGAGAACCGACCTGGCTGTTCTGGCGATCGAGAGCGGCGTCGGGCCCGGCGAGTTTGAAGCCGATCTGGTTGCGAAGATCAAGGAACGCGACATTCCGTTGGTGATCTGCGCTTCGAAGATCGACTTGGCTCCGGATTTCTCGGCGGCGAAGAAGTGGGCGGGCGAACACAGCGTGATCTTCGTACCGGCGAGCGCGAAGACCCGGGAGGGCATCGAGGAACTGAAGGCCGCGCTGGTGCAGATATCGCCCGAGGGACTCGCGGAGCCAACGATCATCGGCGACCTGATCACGGGCGGTGACATCGTCGTGCTCGTGGTCCCTATCGACACGTCTGCGCCCAAGGGCAGATTGATTCTGCCACAGGTGATGACTCTTCGCGATGTACTCGACCACGACGGGATTGCGGTCACCGCAAAAGAGTCTGAGCTAAGCGCTTGTCTCCAATCATTGGCACGCAAGCCGAAGCTGGTGATCACTGATTCACAGGCGTTTTCCAAAGTCGATGCCGATACGCCGAAGGATATCACGATGACCAGTTTCTCGATCCTGATGGCGCGGTTCAAAGGCGATCTGGAGCAGTTCGTGAGGGGCGCACAGGCGGTCGATAAGCTCAAGGCCGGCGACCGAGTGCTGGTCTCCGAGGGCTGCACCCACCATCAACAAGAGCACGATATCGGCCGGGTGCAGATTCCGAAGCGGCTGAGGCAGATGGTTGGCGGTGAGTTGGAGTTTGGGTTTTCCTCGGGTAGGGACTTCCCGCCTGACTTCACGAGCTATGATCTGATCGTCCACTGCGGCGGGTGTATGATCAACCCTCGCGAGATGCGTTATCGGCAGCGCCTGGCAACAGAAGCCGGCGTGCCGATGACCAACTACGGCGTGCTTCTGGCCAAGGTCAACGGCATTCTGCCGCGCGCGCTCGAGCCGTTCCCCTCGGCGAAGATGGCGCTGGAGGAGACGAGCGGAAGCCGAGGGTGAGGATAGAGAGAACCATCACTTAGGAGTCGCTGCGTCTGGTTGCTTCTCAGGCTGGAGAGTGACTCTGCTGAGCAGTTTCAGGTATGGACCGGCGTCGGCAAGTGGCACCGAATGCATCAGCATATGGTCGGGCCCGGAGCCGTAGTAACGCTGAAGAAAGAGGAGAGACTGAACACTGACCTGCCCGCTCGCTGGTCTCAGCACGCTTGCCCGCTTTGGTACGACCCCCCGGTAGATCGTTGTCGGCAAGGCCGAAAACGTCTGCGGATATGTGGGCCCATCTACGGCTATCGTCCCGCCCACGATCAGGTCCGACCTTTCGATCTGCTCACTGATTGGCAGAGACTTCCACCTGTCTCTGATCTCAAGTTGTGCAATGACGTCTCTTGTGACTTTCAGGTTTACGTAATCATACGCAACCGCGCCACCGTCACCCACGGTATCCAGCCAGTATCCGGGCATCAGGAAGAGCATGAGAGGTCTTCCATTGGCGATTACTTCAATCGCTTCTTTTAGGCGAGGGGAGTACTTCTCGTCTTCCTTTATCTCTCTGAAGTCTCCCTTCAGGGTGATGCTTGGGCGCTTAAGTCGCAGCTCGTTGGGCTGACTTCGATCTATATCGTCTTTGTACCACACAGCGATAAGACTCGCATTCTCTGCCATCTCTGCAGTATAGAGCATGCGCGATGCGTCCGCGGAACATGATAGGGACAGAAACAAGACGGCTGCTGCCAGTAGGCGTTGCATTGGACCCTCCAGTCGTATTAATCGCTCAGGTCTACCGCCTTCGGAACCTCATCACGCCAGCGAGACCAACGGCCAAAGCAATGAGGCAGGGTGGCTCAGGCACCGGCGTGGCCGGCACGATGATCGCGAGGTTCGGCACGTAGGAGCGCACCCAGTAACTACTGCATGGCGCGATGGCGTTTACTCCTGCATTCGACCATTCGGGTCCCACAACGATCGCATCCTGAGTTGCGTTGTCCAGACCGAGCCAGTACATGTCGAACCAGCCGGCCTCAACAGCCTCTGGCCAGGAGTACAGGCGAGTTCCGTCTGTGGCGAGTAGGCAGTTGAAAGGCACCGTGTGGTAGAAAGGATTCCCTATCAGGGTCGACCCGACACATGGCACGGGCAGCCACATGTCCGTCATCTCACCGTCTTGCCCAGGCACTCCATCGGGCACACCCTCATAGGTCACGGTCTGCGTCGGGCCATCGTTTTCAATGATGTAGCCATCGCCTAGCAGTATGTTGCCAAAGGCGGTTTGGTTCGTGGCGGTGTAGTATACGAAGTCCTGTGTGCTGACCTCGAACCTCTTGAGTCTGCCGTCTATCGGGAAGCCCGCAAATACTGAAGCTGGGTTTGGATCGAACGGTACTAGCGGTGCAGCTATGTAGTTGGTCCCGTGGTAGATGGTGATTGTAGCCGTCGCTGCGCAGCACATGGTTGACGCTATGACCACTGTCGCGCAAGCGAGCAGTATAGCCAGGTGGCACTGCTTCATCTGCGTTTCTCCTTCTCGGCCTTCTGCGAGACCGTCCGTGTTGGTAGGATCAGGCCATAGTGCGCCTGGCTGCAGTTTAGCAGGTGCAATGGGGGTTGTCAACAGGAACGCGTGGGCGTTGGCGGACCAGCCATAGCCGACTGCTGGGTGCGTTCCCTGCCCGCACCCAGCAGCCACACTCTTGTTCAGCCTCTTCTACGGGCTTGGCACCTGGAGCCTGTGCCCGGGCGTGAACTGGTAGAGCGGCTTGTTCGGCCTCAGATAGCCTCTGTCAACGAAGTCGCAGATCCCGATCAGCGCGTAGTTGGAGTTGATGTTTCTCAGGATCTCGACCAGGGTCTCATAGCCGTTCGTGAAGCCGAGGCCATAGGCAACGGGCGGCGCCCCACTCAGGACCGAGTTGGCGATGTTGAGCACGTCGCCGACTCTCTTTCCCTTGTAAGGTCCCCGCGTCAGAGTGAACAGCTCTATGTCGTGGCCGGCGTTGCGAGGCATCACCCTCATGTCGTTATAGGCGATGTTCAGCACGAGGGCAAGTGTCTCTCCCGCCAGGGAGTTCGTGACGGCGACCATGGGACTGATGCCCAGCGAAGTCGGGTTCGAGTAACTCTTCCTCAGCTTGCCCGGCTTGCCGATCTGCGGGAGGAACTGGGTCATGCGGTAGAGGCCCGAATAACTCCCATCGAAGGTGATCGTGTGGCCTTCGATCCTTCTGGGGTCACCGATTCGCACCCTGTTGGCCAACGTCGAGCCATAGTACTTTGAGCTGGCGAACGCCACTGCGAACCTGTTGTAGACGATGCCTGTCGGGACAACGGGATTGCCCAGCCGGCCAAGCTGGCTCCACAGCTCCTGGGTCAGAGTGACGGGTCGGAAGCAGAACCTGGGAGGCGGTATTCCGTCGATGTCGACTCTGGCACAGTCCGTATCTGTTATGGGCGGTGCGGTTGGGCTGTCAGTCACAACAGCATAGACCGTCGCGCAGTTTATAAGCGGACTCTGGTCTTGGGCGGCGATCAGATATGGAATCTCGATCTCCCTGCACTCATCCAGGTCAAGGCTGAAGCTGCCGCCGATTCCGGTAAAGTAGTCCGCAAGCGCGGCATCTACCACTGGATTACTGTCGTCGATCTCGGTCACCGTCAAGGGAGCGTTCCCGCAGTTGCAGACTTTGTAGTTGTAGGTCACCAATCCGCCAACAGGGGCGTGATCCGGATCGACGGTCTTGTCTATATCCACGCAAGGGTTAGGCTCGGTGGTCGTGAAGAAGATTGTGGCGCAGGCGGTATCGTCGACTTCACATTCGACGCCGCAGGTGGCGGTGACTGTGACGCAGTTCTCCAGCGGGCTGATGTCTTCGGGCTGGATTGTGTAGTCGACGCTGAACTCGACGCACTCTCCCACGCCGAGCGTATCGCTGCCGCCATTGGCTGTCTCGAATGCGCTGAGCAGGTTGCCCACCACATTGTCGTCAAGACTCGTTACTGTCAGCGAAACATCGCCGCAGTTGCAGACCTCGTAGGTGTAGGTGGTCTCACCCTCGGTTACCTGGACCGGGTCGGCAGTCTTGATGACGCTTATGCACGGCTCTTCGACCGGGGGAGTGATCAGCACAGAGCAGTCGAAGCCGCCTCCCGCGTTGGGTCCGGGTGTCTGGCCGGTGGCATCCGTCACCGGGAACACCTGTGTGAACACCACAAAGTCGGTGTCGGGCGGCCCGGAGATGACGTAGGTGAACCCGCTCAGGCAGGAATCCGGGGCGATCGCGGGAGGCGTAATCCACCACGGGTTTGATGTGGTGGACCAGAACAGCTTGGGCCCGATGGCGTTGAACTGCCAACCAGGAGGGCTGGCGGGGATGCCCACCGGCGCCGTCATGTTGTAGAGATAGATCTCTCCCACGTTGACGTAGTCACCGTTAATGGGCGATCGGTTACAGAATGTGAAGTTGTAGGTGGTGGTGTTGGCCATCGCATCATAGGTGGCCGTGTAGAAGTAGCCGCTGAATCCCGTGCTTGAACAACTGTTGGGGTTCTGGGCCGTGGCCGGGCCGGCTATCGCGAGCATAAACAGCGCGAGTGCCGCCGCGACACGTAGAGGCGTGCTGACGTGCTTCATGGCGTGCTCCTCCAACAAAATGTGCCCGGCTTCCGCCATGTTACCCAGGCCGCCCTCGCGACAAACGGGATGCTCGGGTTTGCCGCTCGGGTAAACTAATTGTGGTGATTGCCATGTACACAACATCCAAATCAGATCGTTCTGCCCTGATTGCTGAGGCCAAAGAGGTGTCGCGAAGGTTGATACACGACCGCGAGCTTGTGGTGATGTGCCAGTCACAGTTGGTGGAGGTGCCGAAGCTCAGTCCTGGCTCCAAGCAGAGGCCGCTGGAACTCAAGTCGCGATTGGAGGCACTGCCCGACTTTGACGAGCAGATGCGCGTGAGCCCTGAGTTCCGAGAGGCCTATGAGAGTCTGATGGCGGCCTTGGAACTCTAACCGGGATTCGCTCGCCTGCAAGTCTGTTTCAGACTCGGTGCTCTTTGAGCGCGGCCAGTGTTTCGGATATGATCCCTGTCGCAGCGCATACGCACGAGTCCGCCGCGCCGTAGTAGACGACAAGCTCGTCGCCCCTCTGGACGTGGCCGTTGGAGAATATGACGTTGGGGACCTCTCCGGCGGTCTCATACGGCTCCTGTGGTCCGAGTATCCAGTATGGCAGACGAGCGATCAGGCGGCGTGGGTCTTCGAGGTCCAGTAGGGCCGCTCCCATGCGATAGGTTGGCCCCGCTGGAAACTGTTTCACACCGTGGTAGAGGATGAGCCAGCCCTCATCGGTTTCGATGGGTATGGTGTTCGCGCCAACTCGATAGCCATCCCACCACGGGCCCCCCCGTTCCCCTATTACCATCCACGGGTGCCCCCAGTGGACGAGATCCTCACATTCGGTAAGCCATATGTGCTCGATCGATCCCGCGGCGGGTCTGTGAAGCATCCAGTACTTGCCGCCGATCTTGCGGGGAAACACCGCCGCATCCTTGTTGTTGGGCGCAAGAACGAGACCGAACCTCTCCACACTCTTGAAGTCCTCGGTTGTCGCGAGGGCTACTCCGGCGCCCATTGGAGAGTAGGCCGTATAGGCTATGATCCATTTGCCGATGTCCTCAAGATAGGTCAGCCGGGGGTCCTCTATCCCGTACTCCTCATATGGGGTGCATTCGTCCGTTGGATGCATCAGGGGCCTGGGCTCCACTCGCCAGTCTGTGATCCCGTCCTTGCTGCGAGCGACTGTCAGGTGCGAGCGCCCCTCAAGATCCTCGACGCGCAGAAGCAGCAGCACGTCGTCTCCCACCAATGCAGCGCCTGGGTTGAAGACCGTGTTGCGGTGGTAGGGCATATTGCGGCAAGTTATCAGGGGGTTGCGCTTGCTGCGGACGAACAGTTCTTTGCCTGCGAGGCAGGGTTCCACGGTTCACACCTCCCGGCTTGGCTACTTCGATATACCCATCCTACTATCAAGCTGAACTTATAGCAAGCGGCGGAGCGGCCCCTTACCTGTTCAGTCTCGCGGGGACACTCTTCGTCCGCAGACCCCGAGTAGGCCCGGTCTGTGGGCCGTATCGAGGGGCCGGAGCTTCGGGTTCTTGCCGAACCTACTCAGCACTGGCGGTACATGGATCCCACATGGCTGAACTCCCCTGCGGAGCCCTGGAACGCTCTGGCACAGGGCAAGGAGGGGAGCAAGCGTCTCCCGCCTAATTACACTTGAAAGACTATCCCCGGCGGGCGGTCGAACTCGCCCCCGGAGCAATGAACCGGGGCCCCACTCGGACCTCGGACTTCCACAAGGAGTCCCAGCTATGGCCAAAGCAGTTGCCCTCTCAGACAAAGTCAGTAAGCTCGAACGGAATTTGCCGGTGATCGGCGTGTTCTGCGCGGGCGATCCAAGGATCGATGCTTCCGCGCGCAAGCGGTGCCAGAATATCGTCAAAATGGTGGGCGACACGCTCGCCGACCGCGTGAAGCTGCCGGACGGGTCGGCTGTCAAGGTCGTCTATGCTCCGATTCTGGTCGATGGCGAGCGGCAGGCGGACATCGTCGCCAAGCAGTTCCAGGATGCGGGCGTGAACATACTCGTCTGCACGCCGGATACCTGGGCATTTCCGCAGTTGAGCGCACTCTCGCTCCTGCAGCAGTTCCCCAAGGACACTCCGATCAACCTGACCTGTGGGAACTCGGGGCCGAAGCCGGGAGTCGTCTTCTCGCACGCAGTCAATGGCGCGATCGCGCAGTACGGCCGCCTCAGTCACCTGAACGTCGGCACATGGCCCGACACGGGAGAGAATCCCCAGATGACCGAGGGGACGGCTGATGCCCTGGTGGATTGGGCGTTTGCGGCAGTGACGACCCAGGCCCTGAAGGGCCGCAGGGTCGTTATCTTCGGGCATGATTCGATGGGGATGGAGACGGCGCTGGCGCACATCATTCCGACGCGCAACACGTTTGGACTCGAGATCACCCGCCTCGACATGAAGCTGCTCGCGGACATGCTCCAGAAGAAGGCGTATGACGCGAAGGAACTGAAGACGCTGCGAGCGTTCATGGACAAGCACCTCGGGAAGCGTCTGGAGATCAAAGACCAGGCGGATTCCGATCGGTTCGACCAGAGCCTGGCGATCTACCTTCTGATGCGCGACCTCCTCAATGACCTCAACGCGGTTGGCGGCGGGTTCATGGGCCAGCTCGAGTGGGGCACGGATGCACGCGGTATTGCTCTGCCGGTTGCGGATGCGGCGGAGTCGTTCTTCAACTCGACTTTCGATCATAACGGCAAGAAGGTTCCGATCCCGTTCGCGACAGAGGCCGATGTCCAAGCCTTGCTGACCATGCTCTTCTTCACCGCGCTGACCGGAGGTGAGCCACCGCTATTCATGGACTTCCGCAAGGTGTGGGAGAAGTGGGAGCTGGACGCGCTGGCGAAGAAGCTTGGCGTCAAGCTGATCGCTCCAAGGACCAAGGGCGTGCCGCAGTATGATTGGTTGCAGAAGGGGCTCGTGGACGGCAACAACTCCGGCAGCGCAGCGTTCGACTGGGCGGGGAAGCGCGGCGCGAGCGTCGCGGAGATTATGAAGGGCGTGAGCATGCCGCTCGTGGACCCGGACTACTTCCCTGGCGGAGGCAACTCGGTTACGTTCACTTCGCCGGGCGGGCTCAGCGGCATCGCCGGCCGGATGACCTACAGCAGTCTCTCGGGCATGTTCAGCCTGAGCTGGGATGAGGCAGTCACCGCGGAAGTCCCGGAGAAGCTGTCCAAGGGCCTGCGCGACCTCACGGATAGGACCTGGCCGCACACGTTCGTGACGCCCAAGTATGCGTCCCTCTATGAGTACAAGCACTACCCGCCGGCGAACCACCTGCACATGGTTCAAGGCCTGACTCCCGCGCGGCTCGAGTACTGGATGGACCTGAACAACGTCCTCTCCCAGGCACCTTGGGCAGCAAGGCCGAAGTTCATCGAAGGCGTCGACCGCCCGACCCCGCTGCTGTACTTGGCCAATGGCGGTGAGGACGCAGCGAAGATGTTGCTGGCGAAGGGGTAGGCGTGCTTTTCGAATCGCTGAGACGCTGACAGGCTGAATGCGCTGAAGTGGAGCCTTCGCCCGTTGTTTCGGGGTCACCCTGACCCGAAACCATCGGACGCACAGCCCTCGGTCGGCTGATAAGGTAGGTCCCGTCGTCTGGGTCTAGCTCGTTCCGTTCCCGTTGTTTCGGGGTCACCCTGACCCGAAACCATCGAACGCACTGCCCTCGGTCGGCTGATAGAGTAGGTCCCGTCGTCTGGGTCTAGCTCGTTCCGTTGTTTCGGGGTCACCCTGACCCGAAACAACTGGTGAGATCATGAAGTGGAAGAACCTCGCATGTGGCACCGGTACGTTCTTCATCACGGCCAGCATCGCCGGCCACCGGCCGCTGTTACAGCATGAGGCCGCGCGGCAACTGGTCTTGGCAGACTTCGACTTCTATCGAAAGAAGTACGAGTGCAGGATACCTGCCTACGTCATAATGCCCGAGCACTATCATGTGGTTGTGGACCTGAACGAACCGGCGGATCTGCGCGGATGGCTGCGCGACGTGCAGAGCCACTCGGGCAAGGTTCTTCGCGACTGGCTCAAGGCAGGTGTGTCCGGCATTTCCTCCGGAGATGGGCCGATCTGGAAGGAGCAGGCCAGAGCGTTCGGTATCCTGACTGAGAACGCCCTGCGCACAAAGATCAACTACCTGCACGCGAATCCTGTCCGGCGGGGTCTTGTTGCGGAGCCGGGTGAATGGGAGTGGTCGAGTTGGCGCAGCTACTATCTGGATGACGACGCCGGGTTCCATGTTGACCGGATCGACGCGTTCCTGTGATCGGGGCTTGGGGTTTCGGGTCAGGGTGACCCCGAAACAACAGTTTGGCGCTTGCCGCAGTGGTTTCGGGTCGGGGCGACGCCGAAACAATGGTGCTTGGGCGTGGATGCTCGGCTCAAGCGCACTCAAGACCTCAGCGACTCAGCGATTCAGACGCCTACCTATTCTTCCTCTCCTCCAGCCTCCGATCCAACGAAGACAGTATCCGCTTCCGGAACCTGAGCGCGTCGGGGGTGACTTCGAGGAGTTCGTCGTCGCCGAGGAACGAGAGCGCTTGCTCGAGCGTGAACTGGCGCGGCGGGGTGATCATCACAGTCGCGTCTTCGGTCGAAGAGCGCATGTTGGTCTGTTTCTTTGACTTCGTGATATTGACGAGCATATCGTCCGCGCGGGAGTTCTCGCCCACGATCTGCCCCTGGTAGACCTCATCGCCAGGTGAGACGAAGAGGGTCGATCGCTCCTGCAGCGGGGCGATGGCGTAGGCCGTGCATCGGCCGGGTTCTTTCGAGACAAGACTGCCGCGCGTGCGAGTAACGACGTCGCCTCGGTGCGGGCCATACTCGCGGAAGAGGCGGGACATAATCCCCAGGCCCGCTGTGAGCGTCATGAACTCTGTTCGGAAGCCGATCAGCCCTCGCGTCGGCGCCTCGAAAATCAGCCGGTTGATGCCCGCGTCGTCTTTGGTCATCGAGATCATCTCAGCCTTCCGCGCGGATAGCTCCTGGATCACCGGCCCGACCGCGTCATCGTGGATGTCGATCGTCACTTCTTCGATCGGCTCGCAGAGGACGCCATCGATCTTCTTCGTGATGACCCTCGGCTTGCTGACCGCGACCTCGTAGCTCTCGCGGCGCATGGTCTCGAGCAGGATCGCGAGCTGAAGCTCGCCCCGGCCTGAGACACACAGCGAGTCCGGGCTGCCGGTCGGCTCGACGCGCAGGCTGATGTTGGTCTTGACCTCGCGGTGCAGCCTCGCGGAGATGTTGCGCATCGTCACATACTTGCCGCTCTTGCCCGCCCAGGGGCTGGTGTTGACGATGAAGTCCATCGCGACCGTGGGCTCGTCGATCTGGATCAGGTCCAGCGCCTCGGGCTCGTAGGGGTCTGCGATAGTCTCGCCGATGTGGACCTCATCGTAGCCAGCCAGAAGCACGATCTCGCCTGCCGAAGCTTCCTCGACGTCCACGCGCTTCAGCCCCTCATAGATGAAGACGCGGGTGACCGGAAAGCGGTCAACCGAGCCGTCACGCTTGCAGATTGCGAATGGCTCACCGCGCTTGACGGTGCCGCGCAGTATCTTCCCTCCGAAGAGTCGGCCAAGGTGGTCATCGTAGTCGAGGCTGGTCACCTGGAGCTGGAACGGCTTGTCGATGTCGGCCTCAGGCGGCGGCACGTGCTCCAGGATCATCTGGAAGAGGTGGTCGATGTCGTCCTTCTCGTGTTCGGGGTCGAGGACCGCGTAGCCCTCTGTTGCCGAGGCGAAGATGAACGGGAAGTCCAGGTGCTCCTCGTCGCAGCCAAGTTCCAGCAGGAGGCCGAGGACCTCGTCAACTACTTCCCAGGATCTTGCGCCAGGCCGGTCTATCTTGTTCACGACCACGATAGGCTTGAGCTTGAGCTGGAGGGCTTTCTTGAGCACGAATCGCGTCTGAGGCATCGGCCCTTCGCACGCGTCCACGACCAGCAGCACGCCATCGACCGAGCGAAGCACGCGCTCGACCTCTCCCCCGAAGTCGGAGTGGCCTGGCGTGTCGACGATGTTGATCTTTACGTCGTTATAGTGGACGGCGGTGACTTTGGAGAGGATCGTGATACCCTTCTCGCGCTCAAGGTCGCCGGAGTCCATCACGCGCTCGGCAATCACCTGGTTACTCCTGAACGTGCCGCTCTGCCGCAGGATTACGTCCACAAGCGTGGTCTTGCCGTGATCGACATGCGCTATGATCGCCACGTTGCGCATGTCGGCGCGGACGTGGGCGGGGTTTTGCTGTGCTGCTGATTCTGTAGTGCTCATTGTCTCCTATTAGACGCCAAAGGCGGCCAGGGCTCGCGTGCAGCCTCGGCCGCCAGGCAATCTCTGTCTTGTATGCTCCTATGTCATTTCGAGCAGCGCGAGAAATCTGCTTCTCAGGGTCCGGACCTCACCCCCTGCCCCTCTCCTACGAAGAGAGGGGGGAAAGCGGATTTCTCACTCCTTCGGAAATGCGGAGCATTTCCGTTCCCTTCGCGGCGAACACGACAGCGCTGCGGAGCAGTCGCGAGAGTGTTCATGCCGCGATTGCGTTCGAAACGACGCAGGTTAAAGGTTCTCCTGGTGTCTCAGGTTGTCCCGGACCTCCTGGGCCTCGGGACTGTCCGGCGCGATCTCCAGGACGCGGTTCCAGTACTTCTGAGCCGTCTCCGCTACGCCACCTTCGTTGTACATGTAGCCGAGGGAAAGCAGGGCGGTGAGGTCCTTAGGATCAAGCCTGAGCGTGGTCTCGTACTCGCTCAGCGCCTCATCGTCTTCCTCGTTCTCATCGAGGGCAACTGCCAGATTGCAGTGGTATGAAGCGTTGTCGGGCTGCATGGCGGCCGCCCTGCGGAACTCTTCGATCGCAGCGTCGATGTCCTCGTCCTCGAATAGCTCGCGCCCTCGCTGGTTGTGCTCCTCGGCTGAGAGGTTCTGGGCGATCACCGGCGGATGGTACTCCTCGTCTTCTGTCCTTGAGTTCGTGGCAACTTCCTGATTTGCCGTGCGCATCTCCTGCAGTCTGCGCTGGGCCGCTCGCGCCGCGCCTGCATCCAATCTATCCGAGCCCAGCAGTCTTCCGCAGTTGCCGCAGTGCCTGTAATCGGCAATTATGCGCGCTCCACAGGCAACACAGGACGTCTGCCGCAGCGATCCGCACTGTGTGCAGTAGGTGTACCAACCGGCCACTCTAGCTCCGCACTTCGCGCACTCGACGCTGGATTCCGTCATCTGCACGCCGCACTGGCGGCAGAACTTGGAGCCTTTGGGCGTCGGGGCACCGCAGTGTTCGCAGAGTGCGCGGAGTTGGGTGCCGCATTGGATGCAGAAAGCCCAGGTGTCTTCGACAGCGGTACCGCATTGCGAGCAGGCCTTGGCCACGGCGTCAGAGACGCCGCCTGCCAACCTGTTTGTAGGGGGGTTCTCTGAACCCCCGCCCCGGGTGTCAGAGACGCCAGCTACAACCTTCTGACTGATGAACTCTGCTGCCTGCCTGAACTTCTCCAAATCGTAGGTCGGAAAGTAGACTCTGGCCTCGTCCGGGTTGGTGACGGCCTGCGTCAACTTCAGCTCTATGTACCCGCCGGTGCCTGACGCGGCAGCCTCTGCGCCGGTGACGCCGATGAGCGGATGGGCATTGACGGTGCACCCGGGGCCGGAGTCGCAGTCGCGGATCACGAACGCTCGCCTGTCGGTCACTGCCAGCGCTTCGCCGAAGCTGCCCGGCAGCGACACCATTACGGTCTCGCCCGGCATCAACTGGCTCTCGAGCTCCTGGGAGAGGAGCATCGACAGGTCACGCTTGAGCATGCTGATATCCATGGGAGGAATCTCCTCTGGTTATGAGTGTGAGTTTCGAGTTGGCGTGAATCCGGCCCAACTCAAAACTCAACACTCACAACTCAAAACTTGTCATCTAGGCTTGCGGGTTCATCCCTGGCTGGGCCGGTGTGTTGGCCGCTTCTTCGATCTGCTCTTCCTGGAACTGCGGCGGGCACTTTGGCAGTTCGAAGATGAACTGTGAGCCTTTGCCGACCTCGCTCTCGACCCAGATCTTGCCGCCGTGAGCTTCGACCAGGTGCTTCACGAGGTAGAGCCCAATACCCGTTCCACCGACTTTGCGCGTATCGCGGTTATCTATTCGATGGAAACGGTCAAACACCTTTGCCAGGTGCTCCTTGGGGATGCCCATGCCCTGGTCGGCGATGGTGACCCGAACCAGCCCATCCACCGGCTTCGCGATCACGCTGATCGTGCCGCCGTTGGGGGAGTACTTGACCGCGTTGTTGGTAAGGTTGGTGAGTATCTGATCGAACTTATCCACATCAGCCACAATGACCGGCAGCTTGGGATCGAGTTCGACTGAGAAGTCGTGTCTGTTGGTGTAGGATTTCTGGGCCGCAACCACTTTGTCCACGACATCCGGGATTGTGACAGGAACCGGGTTCAGATCCAGTGCGCGTCCGGCCTCGATCCTGGACACGTTCAGCAGGTCACTGATGAGCCTGGTCAGGCGGTCGCACTCCTGGTCGATGATCGTGTAGAACTCGTGGACGGTGTCCTTGTCGTAGAAACCTTCGGTGTCCTGCAAAAGCGTGGAGATGAAGCCCTTGATCGAGGTCAGCGGTGTTCTCAGCTCGTGGGAGACGGTCGAGACAAACGCCGTCTTCATGCGTTCGATACTTCTGATCTCGGTAATATCGTTGAAGATCGCGACGACCCCGATGCGGGACTGATCCTCGCCGCGGACCATGGCGGTCTGCACTTGATAGAAGCGCTCGCCTTCTTTGTCCTCGGAAGTAAGGTCCGGCAGGGTGATCTCCTCCGCCACTTCAGAGCTTTCGTCCAGCGACTTATTCAGAACGTCGAGGACCGGTTCGCTGGTGATGACGTCACGGTAATCGCCTGCCAACTTTGCATCATCTGCGAGACCAAGCATAGCCCTTGCGGAGGGGTTGATCTGCATCACGCGTCCGGCATTGTGGACCATGATGATGCCGGCGTAGACGCTCTCGATGACGTGCTCGAGTTCTTCCTTCTCCTTGACAGCTTCGCGATACATCTGGGCGGCGGCGATAACCGCGGCCTGCTGTCGCGCGAACTGCATAAGGATGCGAACGTCTTCCTGGTCGAAGACCCGCCCAAGGCGCTGGTTGAAGACGTGGACGACGCCGATGACCTTGCGCTCCAGAACCTGGTTGGTGTCAGGGTCGCGCTTCTCGAGCACGAGCGGCGCACAGATGCCGTTATTGATCTTGAGCAGGGCAACATGCTCGCGTATGGTGCGGGGGTCGTTGACTGCGTCGTAGAGAATGATCGGCTTCTGTTCGCGAAAGACTTCGCCGGAGATACCTGTCGTGGCTGGGACACGGAAGAGGCGAACTTCCTCGTCGGAGAGTCCGACGGCGGGCTTGGTGGCTTGAAGCTCGCCCGACTCTTCATCGTAGAGC
>CAZFYZ010000097.1:0-315 GCA_964523735.1 uncultured bacterium
GAGACCTCGACCGTCTCCTGCACCTGCTTAAGCCCCACGACGACCGAAAGCGGCACCACATGCGCCCCGCGTATATCGTAGTCAGAATCGGCCGAAGGGAACCCATAGAGATGCGCCCCGCTGATGGTGGCGAAGAGCAGGGGGTATGGGTTGTCCCGAATCACCGTCTTGAGACCATCGATATTGTTCTCTATGTGTATGGTTCGTAGCAAGTAACGTGCTCCATAACGAGACCGATAGGCGACAGAATGTGTCACAACGAGCCGAGAAAAGGCAGTCCCCAAGCATGCAGGTGCACCCACCGGCCCGACTCAT
>CAZFYZ010000097.1:325-15410 GCA_964523735.1 uncultured bacterium
GAAGCGCAGCGTGTCGAGCTGAAGCCGATGGACTCCCAAGCACCACTCGATCTCCTTCACGTTTCCCCGGATGGCGTCAAGGAGATCTTGCTCAATCAGGTCTGGCGACCGCTCTTCGGTGCCACCACTTCGACCCAGGTAGTCAAGCTGTCCTCGGCCCACACTAACGTAAGCCATGCCGTCACCTATGGTCGCAGAGAAAGACCACCTTGAGCCATCGTGCGGCTGCAGGTCAAGCTTCAGCACATCGCCCCAGTCGAGCGCATCTGGTGCAGGGCCAAAGCTAACAAGTGCATCAGCCTTGTCTGGAGCCAGCGAGTCAGTGTGTTTGCGGAATCGCTCAATGGTCTGCTTCTGAACCACAGTTAGATCATCAATTTCCATCACGAGCATTCCTCTCAAACACCGCCATCTGCGTTGGCGCGCCCACTTCCGGGTCCTCCGGGCCGACCGGCAGGAGGCGTGAGGTATAGCCGAAGCGTTCGCAGATACCCGCAACCCACGCCCCGAACTCCGCGCGGGTCCATTCGAACCGGTGATCCCTATGCCGGAGCTTGCCGGCGGGCATGTTCTCCCACTTAACGTTATACTCGACATTCGGCGTAGTCAGCACGATTGTTGCGGGCCGGGCGAACTCGAACAGCACACGCTCGAACGCCGCCAGCCTCGGCAGGTCCATGTGCTCGATCACCTCGACCACGGCCGCCGCGTCGAAGCCCTCCAGCCGTTTGTCCCGATATATCAGCGACCCGTGCAAGAGCTTGACCCGCGCCCGCTGCATCGGCGCCATCCTGTCCAGCTTGAGCTTGCTCGAGGCCTTCTCCAGCGTCCGGAACGACACATCCACGCCGACGATCTCCGCGAATGACTTGTCGCGCAGCAGAGCCGAGATCAGCTTCCCCTCCCCGCACCCAAGGTCCAGAACCCGGCTCGCGCCGCTCGACTTGAGCGCAGCGATCACCGAGCCGATCCGCTGCGCGTTGAGGCTGATCCTGTCCTCGATCCGTTCCTCTTCGCAGGCGGCAACTTCCACGGCCTCGTCGGGATCAGCCGCGTCCTCTTCCATCAGCTGCGCCATCGCCTCGCTCATCAGGTTCCAGCGCCTGCGGAGGTAACGCTTGACGATCAGGTCCTTCTCAGGGTGCGGCGCCAGCCAGCTCTCACCGTGCTTGAGGAGCTTCTCCACCTCGTCCTCGCCGACCCAGTAGTGCTTCTCGTCGTCTAGCACAGGGATCAGCACGTATAGGTGCGTGAGCAGATCGCTCAGACGGCAGGTCTTCTCCAGCGTGACGGTGAAGAACGGGCTTTGGCCCCAATCGGCGAACTTCTCATCCAGCGCATAGCCCTCCGCCGCAACCTGGTAACCAAGAGGCTCGAAGAGCCTCCGCAACAGCTCCTCCCCACCCCTACAGGGAACGACCGATATCTTCGCCGAAAGCGGGATTTCCAGCGCCGCCAGCTCAGGCTTCTTCGAGCACCGCCCGCCCATCGCGGTCCCGAATACGCGCGAGATCGCGTTGCTCATGAACGACGACGCCACATACGGCCGCTCATTCACATACTGCCCCAGCGCGAAGCTCTGCGGCGCGCTCTTCCTCCCCCGCACCAAACCGATCGGGTCAACGTCCAGCATCAGGGCGACAGTGCAGCGCTCGTCAGTCGCCTCCGGATAGAACACGTGTGCCTTCCCGAACGCGAGCTCGAACGACTGCACCCGCGCGGGGTTCTTGTGTAGCATATAGCCGAGATCGGTGGCAGGTTTGTGGGTCGTCGATATTGTCAGAAGCACTCGGGTTCACCTCTGGGATTTTGCGCGCCGAACGCAGCACTTCCGCCGTTCCCCGCTACTAACACAAGCGAGCAAGCGCGCGGAAATCCGGGGCGACCGCAACAGCCTCACCCTGGAATCTGATGGAGACAGCCGGCCGATAGTAACTGCCCCGGAGAGCATACAGGCCATGCGCTAGACTGATGACACGCCCAAGAGTCCAATGGCCAAACCTGGTGGGCGAGGTGGGAGTCGAACCCACATGGGTTGCCCCGGCGGATTTTAAGTCCGCTGCGTCTGCCATTCCGCCACTCGCCCGGGGGATTTCAATGATACTGCCGGCTGGTTTGCGGCAGCAGTGCCAGTCTATCAGAAGGACCAGGGGGTGTCAAACTGGAACGCACTTCATGGGGTGCATCTCGCCCCTCACATTGAGCACCTCCGGAGGCTGTGTTTGAACCGTAGACGTGGATGTCTCGTGGCGGCTGTTCTCGTGCTGGTTGCAGGTTGGATCGCCTATCGTGGCGCAAGCTCCGTAGTGGAGCGGAAGATCGAGCAACAGGTCACGGCCCAATTGCCGCGGTGGGTCGGGACCAACAACACCGGCTATCAAGTAAAGGCGTCGGCAGGGCTGGCAGGAGCCTCCCGCGGGGTGATCGGCGCTGTATCGATCAAAGGCCGTGACGTCGAGCTCAAGGACGGGCTCAGGCTCAAGCAGGTTCGGACCACCCTCAGGGGCATCCACGTTGACCGCGAGAAGAAAGCTATCAGGAGCATAGAATCAGCCGAGTTCGAGGTGATGATCGCCGCTGATCAGTTGGCGGCACTCCTTGCCCGGCAGTATCCTGACCTGACCAACCCGCAGATAACGCTGCACGATGGTTACCTTACGGCTTCGGCCACTCGGATGGTGGCAGACGTAACAACTCGTGTGGAGATCGACGCCGAGCCAACAATCGAGCCCCCCGACGGCCTCAGGCTCCAAGTTCGCGAAATACGCACGGGCGAGACGGCTTCGGATGAGCACGCCCGCCGCGCTCTCACTGAAGAGCTTAGCCAGGCGATCATCAGACTCTCGAACTGGGGTTTCAAAGGCCAGTTGACATCCATACGGGTCAGCCCGGAGGGAATCACTCTCTCGGGGGATGGCAATATCGTGGGCGGTCCGGCGCTCTAACCTCGGATCGCGGAGCAGCGGATTGTGTCAGGACGCATCATGCTTACTCATTCGTCCTCGCCGCCCCCGTCGTACATCTCCCGCTCGGCCTCATCTATGAGTTCATCCATATCGTCTTCGCCATCCTCGCCGAGTTCCTTGCCCATCTCGCTCATCAGCCGTCGCATGGACTGAGGATTGTCCTCTGCCCCCATCGCTGCGTCCTCGAACGCGTCCAAACGCTCGTCCTCGCTCTTGATCCGCGAGAACCGCGATACCAGCTTCATCACCTCGCCACTTCCGCAGCCCGGGCAGATCGGGGGCCTTGAGTCTTCGGTCATCCCCACAAGCTGGGTGAACTTCTTCTTGCAGCCTGAACATCTGTAGTCATACAATGGCATGGCTCGATAATATAGCAAGTGGCGGCTGGCTGTAAAGATCTCTACTGCCGAACGACGGCTGTGTCTACAGAGATCCGGAACCTCCACCCCACCCCATCCGTAAGCTAACCAGCCCAGCGTGCGGAGATGCCTATGATCGCGTCATCACACTTGATCGCAGGGGCCCGCTATCGGCTCGTTTGAGGGATCGGCTTGGCCCCGTGACGTTGGCCTTTCGGATCTACATCCTGGCAGGCAAGCGGTCAAAGGCGACCCGTGCTATAATAGCGCCGTCCCAACCCTTAGCCTAGATGGAGGTAGCCAGCATGTGGTGGTGGATTGGCGGGATCGCGACCTGGGTCCTGTCGGCTGTCTGAATCTTCGCAGTGATGGCGGACGTGTTCCGTCACAAGTGTCCAGCCCTCGGCAAGCAGGCGATGGGCGGGTACGCATTTCACGGCGCAACAGCCGTGCTTTCCCTCTGGATGATCCTGAAAGCCCTCGCCCTGTAGCGAGCAAGAGAGGAGCGACACGATGAAGATACTGGGCATAGTACTGCTCGGCTCAGGCATTGCCTGAGTGGTCGCAATCATGGGAGGGGTCTTCTCCCACAAACCCGGCTTCACATCCCTTGCCGAGATTGCGCCAGCGTTGGCGTTTCACATGTTGTCGATGGCGCTCGGGGTCTTCTGTCTGACCAGAGCAAAGCGCAAGTCCGGATCGGCTGCGTGATGGACTGAGAGGAAAGTGCGAAATCCCGAAAGCCCTTCTTGGGTCTCTGGCTTTCGGGATTTCGCGTTCCTGTCTTCCCTTTTCGCGGTCTCGCGATCGGAATCTCTGTCTAGAACTCCGTCGCGCTGTTGAACCGCCACTTCCCGATCTTAATCGCCGGCACCAGGTAGCCGTCCACAGTCTTCAGCTCGGAGCCTATAGCATCCACGTTTGACAGAGCCTCAAGAATGCTCTGCGTGAACCTCAGGTTCTTCACCGGGCGGACGACCTTCCCGTCCTCGATCAGGAACGTCCCGTCGCGCGTCATCCCCGTGAACGAGGCGGTCATCAGGTGCGAGATATTCGTGTAGTGGAACCGCGTCACCAGGATACCCCTCTTGGTCGACGCGATCATGTCGGCCACCGAAGCGCTCCCTGGCTCAACGATCAGCCGCAACCCGCCGCCAGCATGGCCGGTGGACTTCTTGCCCACCTTGTGCGCGGAGTAGGAGTCATAGAACAGTTCCGTGGCGACGCCGTTCTTGATCAGGTCCACGCGCTGCTTCGGCACGCCCTCTGAGTCATAGGGCACCATCATCGTCCGGGGGTCCTGAGCATCGTCCCAGAGCGAGACCGAGGAATCCACGATCTTCTTGCCAAGCTTACCAACCAGGCAGCTGCGCTCCTCCTGATAGGCCAAAGCACCAAAGCCCATCCACATCAAGAAACCGAACATGGTGGCCGCGGCATATGGAGTAAGTATGCATTCATACTCGCCAGGCTCGAAGCTTGATGGATTCCTGCTCTCATATGCCACCTTGGAAGCTTCCTCGCCAATCGCCGCGGCGTCGATGTCCGCAAGATCGCTCGAGACTCCCTCGGCATATCCGAACCCGCCATCGGGTCCAGTTACAACAGTCACCAGGTTGGCGTGCGTACTCTTGTAATACGAACTGACGCCCAGGCTGTTCGCAACAGCATGCTCGCCTGCGCCGACCGACAACGATCCCGCCGCCGTCCCGTTGACTTTGTCTGCTCTCGCGATGAGATCACCCGCCATCTTCGCCCGCTCTTCCGGGGTACACGCAGCTGTCTCAGGCGAATAGGATTCGCCCGTCCCGCGCGCCGGCATTGGCTCGGGCAGAGACACGAAGTCCTTGTTCTCGTCCGTAGACCGAGCCATATTGACAGCCCTATCGACCAGCGCCTTGACCCCCACCTCATCGATCACGTTTGAAGACGCCGTCGCCACCTTCTTACCAAACACGGCGCGAACATGCATCCCCACGTTCTCTCCGGCCATGTTCTGGTGTATCGTCGAGTTCGCGAACCTGGTCAACGCCCAGTTGCCCGAGTAGATGCCGACCTCAGTCTGATCGGCCGGAGAGTGCTTCAGCGCAATGTCCAGCAGCGCCTTCATCCTGGCTTCGCCCATCAATGCTCTTTCGCTCATGCCACACCCTCCATCGGAACGTCTCGGAACCTGCTCGGGGCTACCCCGTGACCGACGTGCGCCGACTGTCCAGGTTCACCCTTGCCGCAGTTCGGCACGCCCCACGCGCGCCACTCGTCTTCGTTGCAGATGGCGTCACACGAACCCCAGAACCGGGGCGTCATGTCGTTGTAGATCGGGTTCTTCAGCACCCGCCCCAGCGCGCCATCCTTGATCTCCCAGGCAATCTCGGTGCCGAACTGGAAATTGAGCCGCTTGTCGTCGATCGACCAGCTCTTCACGTTCGCCGCGTAGATCCCGTCTTTCGTGTCAGCGATCAACTCGTCAAATGTCCAATCGCCAGGCAGCAGGTTGATGTTGGTCATGCGGATCAGCGGAATCCTGTTCCAGCCATCCGCCCGCATTGCGCCCATACTGCGCGCTCCCTCCGGGTAAGATGCCTGGAGGGATGACCCCGATCCCTCCAGGTTTCCAACCTGGAGGGCCAGCTCGGCTGCGGTCTCGCGAGACGTCAGATACCCGCTGAAAATGCCCTGCTTCATAATGTCAACGCGCTGCGCCGGCACGCCCTCGTCATCAAAGGCGAAGCTGCCCAGCGCATTGGGGATAGTGGCGTCAGCCGTAATGTTGACGAGATCCGAGCCGTATCTGAAGTTGTTCAGCTTATCCGGCATCAGGAAGCTCGTGCCTGCATAGGACGACTCAGTTCCGAACACCCTGTCCAGCTCGATCGGGTGTCCACAGGACTCGTGAACCTGCAGCGCCAGCATGCTGCCTTCGAGGATCAGGGTATGCTTTCCCGTCGGACAGGGCGGCGCGCTCAGAAGCGCCTCGGCCTCTCTTGCCGTCTGCTCGGCATGTCCGACCAAGTCGAACGACTCCACGAACTCATATCCCGCCGAGGCATAGTCTCCGCCAAACGCGCTGGGGTAAGATCTCTCATGGACATCAGCGCCTTCGATCGCAGTCGCGACAATCCCGCCGCCGGACTCGATCTTCTTCTGCTCGATATACGCGCCCTCGCTGCTTGCGAAGACTTGTTCGAACTTCCAGAACTCCATCGAGCAGTCCGTTACCTTGATCTTGGAGTTCTGTCGCAACACCTCGTCGGCATCCCGCAGAAGCGCGATCTTGTCCTCGAGAGGCACATCGAAGGGGTCGATCTTGAAGTCGGATACCACTTTGGCCTCGCACACATCCACCGGCGCCAGCTTCACGTCTTTCCGCCTCGATGCTGCTGCGGCCCGAGCGATACGGACCGCATCATCGGCGATGCGTTCGCCCTCGGCCATCTCTACCTTGGGGCTCGAAGAGAACCCCCAAGCGCCATCGACGATCACTCTCACACCGAACCCGTAGCTCGAATCCCTGCCCAGGCCCTCGACCTTACCTGTCCGCAGGAATATGCTCTCATTCTCTCTCCTGACAATGCGCACATCGGCGTACATCGCGCCCGCCGATTTCGCGCGTTCCAGAACACCCTCACAGAACGCCCTCGCGTCCGTTGTCTCAGTCACGATACCCCTCCTACCTAGAGGTCATTTCCAGATTCCAAATGCCAATTTACAACCTGCGTTAGTCGGCTGCAAACCAACCGTACACGCGCCCGCCCGCCGGAGTCACTATCCCCTCAATCCGGCGTACTGCATCCAACCAGCCATGTTCTTCCACGCACTGCACCTGTACACCTGCGACCATACCAACATACTTTTCATCTCGTGAGAGCCGCAGCGTTGTCCTTATGCCCTTTGATCCAGCTGCTGATGTCGCTGATCACCTCCGGCGCGACGTGTGCCGACTTCTCGTACTCGGAGGGGGTCGATTTGCCGGTGCCAGTCATGAACAGGTGGTTGAGATCAGGATAGAGCTTGAACGTGACGCCGGACCTCGAAGAGAGCACGTCTTTCCAGATTCCGAAGTCCTTCTCTGTGACCTGGTAGTCACGGCTGCCCTGCAGGATCAGCATTCGCTGCTTGAGCGACTTTGCCGTCTCCGCCGGAACATACCCGCGAATGTCCAGCCAATATGTGGCAGGCACACCCAGTAGATTTGAGGGGTCCTTTGAGGAAGGCTCTATCAGCTTCACCTTCCTGATCTCTTCCTTGAGCTTAGCAAGCTGCTCTCTCTCGCTGGCGTTTGCCGCTGCAGGAAGCGAGGCGAGGTAGTCAAGCTCCTCTGATATCGCATCCTCCAAGGGACGCGTGCACCCTGCCATCACTATCAGCCCAGCGATTCCAGGACCAGCCCTGACGATTCTGGGCGCGAGAGTCCCACCCAGGCTGTGACCAAGGACATAGATCTGCTTGCTGTCGATCTCGGGCCGCCTGAGGGCGAGCGCAACGGCGGCCAACGCATCATCGATGACCTCCTCTTTCGGTGTCAGTGTTCCAGCGATCTTCGCTAGCTTCGCCTTGGCAGCCGGATCGAACGTACGCTTGTCGTAACGCACGACTGCTATCCCCTGCGACGCAAGGCCCCACGCGATATCCTTGAAGGGCTTGTTCGGCCCGATGGTCTCATCCCGGTCTTCCGGGCCAGAGCCGTGAACCAAAACCACGGCTGGAAACGGCCCTTCGCCTTTGGGCAGGGAGAGCGTGCCAGGAAGCTGCCACTGGCCCTTGCCCACAATGATCTCCCGCTCTGTGAAACGGTCTTTCTGAGCGTACGCCGGCGCCGAATACGGGGGTGCACCAGCCGCAGCATCGGGAGCGACAAACCAGAGGCCACCTATCTTGCCGGATTTGTCGATCACGACCTTGATGTCCAGCGCGGCTTTCTGGAACTGGCAACTCACGCATACAGTCTGATAACCAGCCTCTTGTGTCTCCCGGCTTCCAGTGCGCGATTTGAACGCGCCCGTCTGCGCTATCAACTTCGACCAGGTCTCGCCCAGCCTCTGCGTGGACATTGCGGCGTTCATAGCGGAGTTGAAATCCTTGGTTGCTGAGGCGAAGTCACCTTTGGCCATAGAGTCGACCATCCGCTCAGCGGTGTGGGTGGCGCCGGGTTTGGCGCTGGAGTCAGCGCAGCCCGCGACCGCCAGCATTCCAGAGCACACAATGATCATGCTGAATAGCCTACACATCGTCGTTGCACCTCCATCCGTTTGCTACTTGATTGCCTGACCTAGAGCAATGGACGTCACGTGTGTCCACGGCTGGTCTGACGAGCTGCGGAATTCCATGTGCCCAATCCGCCCGGAGATATATTGCACTCGCATCTGATAGTCTCGCCGCTCAGCGCGTACGTCCCAAACATGCTCGAGCCAGCCTTCTGCGGGGGTCGAGGTGGATATGAGAGCTATACCCTTCGATCGACCAAACTGCCGGTTCAGCGCTTTGGCTGTTGCTGGCACCCACGTCGCGCTCTGTCGCTGCATTCCACGGTAACACTGACTCCCAACAGACGTCACATTGTTGCTCTCCAGTTCTCTGACCAGCGCGCGAGTGGAGGCCTGATAGGGCCCGGCTGTCTTATCTGACGCATTCTGCTTCTTCGCGCACCCACGGACCGCCAGCACCAACGCCACCATCACAACGATCATTCGCTTCATCACGATCTCCTCTCATCCTCCTCCAGTCGTCGGAGAATCAGCAGCCCCGATATCTGTCCAGATCTGCTGAACGTCACCTTTATGTCGACCTGCGACCTCCCCAGCTCACAGGCTACAATCACGATCGTGTGCTTCCAGTACTTCTCTGTTCGCACACCAGTCTGTCTGACGAAGGGGCCATAGTAGGCAACGACACTATCCCACGTCTCTCGCAGCTTCTCAGGAGGCAACACGGCAGCCATAGCCTCATCAAAATCCCGCGCGACGACCCCGTGATCCCCGCGTACGAGCGATTCCACTAGCTCCCCCGCCGCCTGTTCGACGTCCATTGGGGGCGTCCACACGAATGCATACTCCTCCATGAGTGAGGTCAGAGCGCGCTCCAACAGTTCGGGGTTCAGCCGGTAGGTAATGTTCCGACCCTTCTTCTCATCAGTCACCAGCCCGGCCTCACGGAGCACCGCGAAGTGCTTTGAGAGTGTCGGCTTCGTAAGATCAAAATGCGCGGCTATCTCGCCCGCGGTCATATATCTCTCTCTGAGAAGCTTCAGAACAGCTCTTCTCGTTCTATCCGCAATCGCTCTGTATATCCGATCCATGATAGCTTTCGTCAGTTCGCTAAGTCTCTAACTATTCTTCGAGACCTGTGGCACGACTCCTCTTTTGATGGGAAGAGAGTTCCTGCGCCTTGGCGGCAGGCTGTTCTCGGGCTTGGACGATGCTGCCGAGGGACCACGATGGCTAGAGGCTTAGCTGAAGCCCATCCCACGCCAGCCGCACACCCTCGGGTAGGCATGCATTCGTGGCCTGGTGCCCCAGTTTGTGCGCAATGTGTGTGAAGTAGGCTCGCCTTGGACGCAGTCGCTCCACAATCTCAACGCCCTCACTCAGGCAGAAGTGCGTTTCGTGCGGCTCGTGACGGAGGACTCCCAAGACGAGCGTGTCGAGGTCATGAAGGAGATCAAGCGAGGAATCAGGTATTGCGCTGCAATCGGTCACATACGCGAGATCGTCGATCCGGTATCCCAGGATCGGCAGCTCTCCGTGGAAGATCGGTACCGGCGTCACACTCACGCCCGCTGCTTCGAAGGGTCCATCCACCTGAACCAGTTCAAGCGACGGCTTCCCCCCACCCAACTGCGTCGGCACGAACACGTACTCGAACGCGCGACGCAGGGTCGCAAGCGTGTCGGCCGACCCGTGGCAGTGCATCGCCCGCCCCGACATCTCATTGAACCGCCGCACGTCATCAAGGCCGAACACGTGATCCGCGTGAGCGTGTGTGAACAGAACCGCATCAATGCACCGCACATTCTCGCGAAGCACCTGGACGCGGAACTCGGGCGTGGTATCGATCACCAGGCTTCGGCCATTGATTTCGATGAGTACCGATGACCGCGTGCGTTGATCGTGAGGATCACTTGAGCGGCAGACCGGGCAATCACAGCCTATCATCGGGACGCCGTGTGATGTCCCGGTACCAAGAAACGTGACTTTCATTGGTCAGAGCCCGGCGTCGGGTCTAGGGTGTCCGGTGGCGGGTTCGGAGCCGACTCCTTGCCAAACAACTCAGCCATTCCGGCGTTCGGATCGACCTGCTGGCCGCTCGCAGCCTCCTGCTCGGCGTGATACTCGTCAATCCGCGCGTCCAGGTCGCGCGCACGCCGAACAGTATGCAGCACGATCAACACGATCAGCGGCACGCTCAGCCCGATCAGAACCCATTGTAGTATCTCACTCACACCCTCATGCTATCCACCCACTGTGACCCTGTCAAATCGGTATATCTGTGCGTTAGCACCTTCCCTTCCTTTCGTGCTTTCGTGACCAAGGAAGCCTTCTGGCAGCACCTGGCGAATGGTCCTTGACGACTGGCTGATGTGGTGATAGGATGCGCATGCTGGACGTCTGACTGTCACACTGGTGACCACTATGGGCGCCGAGCGGAGGCGATGGCAATGCGATTGTGGACTCCATGCGACATCTCACGGTCAGGATACCTCTTAGTGGCGATGATGCTTCTTGCTCTTTTGGCTGTGCCGGCGTCCGCCTACATCACCTGCGACCAAGGAACGACAGTAGTGACCGCAGACAGCGAGATCATCCTGTCGGGAACAGCTCGCGATCCGGTGCCGCTCGTGCCAACGGAGGTCAGCATTGACGGCTTCGAGGTGTCAAACGTCTACGTGTACGAGGGCGGAGACTACTATCAGACAGTCTGGACGACAGCGGCTCCGGTGCAGTTGTCTGTGGGCGACAACTACATCACGGTCTACACCGATGCTCACCAACTCACCGTCCAGGTAACCAGGTTGGCATCGGCTCCTTTCACCGAGGTGACCCTGTCGGCGGACCCACCCTCACCGACCCCTTATCGAGTTCCGATCACACTGACGGCGGGCACAGACGGCGGCACGGATGTTGAGTATCAGTTTCTGCGAAGCGTACCCGGGGGAACTCCCCGGATACTGCGCGACTTCGACAGCGAAGCCATTATGATCTGGAACACGGAAGGCTGGCAACTTGGCTCAGTCAATCTGACTGTAGTCGCCCGCGATGCTACCGGCTACAGCATGACTTCGCCCGCTCTACCTTACTGGGTCTACCCCCCCTTGTTAAGCATTACCCTCATGGTCAAAACCCCGTCGCCCACGTATGTGGGGCAGGCGGTGAAACTCGATACTTCCCAAGTAGCCGGCTATGACGTGCACTACAAGTTCATGGCGGGCTCCGTCGTGCTGAGGGACTTCTCGAGGCAGGACCACATCACGTGGTACCCCACCTGCCCCGGAACTCGGATGTTGACAGTGACAGGAAGAGATGCGTCCGGCCTGACTCTGACTTCGTCAGCCGTGTCTTACAAGGTTGACTCTCCGCTGATGAGCGCGAGCCTATCGCCGAGTCTTGCGTCCCCTCAGATTCTCGGCGCCACGATCCGGCTTACGGCAAACGCGGCGGTGGCAGTCGGCACCCTCAACTTGCAGTATAAGTTTATGGCAGGGCCCGTAGTCTTGAGAGACTATTCGTCCAACAGCACCTACGATTGGACTCCCGCCGCCGCAGGCGACACCAAACTCGTGGTGATAGCAAAGGATCAGTGGGGGAAGACAGTCACATCTCCGTCAATGAACTACAGCATAGTCAGCCCAGTGTCCAGCGCCGCTCTAGAGGCAAGCCTGGGGTCGCCGCAAGTTGTCGGGACTCCCATTCGGCTTACGGCAACGGCCGTTGGGGGAACCGGACTGCAATACAAGTTCGTCTATGGAGCTGGCGGTGTGCTCAGGGACTTCGGCACCAGAAACTGGGTTGATTGGATGCCCGCTTCGGTGGCGGTGCGGTCGCTGAGAGTCGTGGTGCGGGACGCAGCAGCGAACGAGGTTGCGTCACCAGCCGTGCCCTATACTATCTACAACCCAGCCAGTGCGGTGGCCCTGTCCGCCGATCCGGCGTCCCCGCAGCCCGTGGGTTCTGCCATTACGCTCAGGGCAGTCCCGACAGGTGGGTCGGGACTCGTCTACAGGTTCCTCTCGGGCGGCGGTATCCTGAGAGACTTCTCTGCAACCAACTGGATCACATGGAAACCAACAACTGCCGGGAGCAGGTCATTGACGGTTGTGGCGAAGGACGGGGCAGGCAACACCGTGGTATCGCCGGCAGTAAGCTATACTGTGACGGCGGGACCGTGAGTGGTAAGCCATAGCGCCATCACCCCAGCCGGCCTTCGAAGAGAGAGTAGCGTCATCTTGATACTAGAGCCTGTCAAGCGTGCCAAGAGTGCCGACTCAGAGCAACTCAGAGCAGCAGAGCAGCAGATCGCTTGCCCGTGAGAGGTGACCTATGTTATACTGTGACGAACTGAGAGCTGGTGAAAGACCGGTTGGACAAATCAGAAACGCGTGCAAGAGTCGTGGCGGTCGTCGGGCCTACAGCAATAGGCAAGACGGACGCCGCGATTGAGCTTGTAAGGCTCATCCGCGGCGAGGTTGTCTCTGCGGACTCGATGGCCGTATATGTGGGTATGGATATCGGGACCGCCAAGCCGACTGCCGCGGAGCAGTCCCTTGCGCGATTCCACCTTATAGATATAGCCGACCCCACCAAGCCTTTTAGTGTGGGGGAGTTCCAGCGGCTGGCGCAGGCTGCAATAGACGATGTTATCGAGCGCAATCCACCGGCCATAGTCGTCGGCGGAAGCGGTCTCTATGTGAGGGCCGCGATCGACGGGCTTGACACAACAATCCCGCCTGGCGACGATCTGCTTCGGGCAAGGCTCACCGAAGAGGCGAGAACGCTGGGTGCGGAGCATGTGCACAGTCGACTAGCCGAGGTGGACCCCGAATCCGCTCGGAAGATCCACCCAAACAACATCAAACGGGTAATAAGGGCGCTGGAGATATACCGTGCCACGGGCACCCCGGCGTCCATCATTTTTGAGGCCGATTCAGCAAGGCGGCGCAGCTATCCCGATGCGCGGTACTTCGGCCTTACGATCTCGCGCGAAGCTCTCTATGCTCGCATCGAGAAACGCGTCGATCGGATGATCGACGCCGGTCTTGTCGACGAAGTAACCGGCCTTATCGAGCGGGGCATTGACCCGGAACTCCCCTCGATGCAGGGGCTTGGTTACAAAGAGATAGCCGGGTATCTCACAGGGCATTACAGCCTCGATGAGGCAGTGGCCCTTCTCAAACAGAACACCAGGCGGTTCGCAAAGCGCCAATACACGTGGTTCCGTGCCGACCCCAGGGTCCGCTGGATCGATGTTGATGGGCTGACCGCCGCAGAGGTGTCGAAAACCATAAAGGAGTGGCTGACAAATGAATAAGACTCAGATGAACCTGCAGGACGTCTTTCTTAATCAGGTACGCAAGGACGGTACCCCTGTTACCATCTACCTGGTAAGTGGCGTCCAATTGAAGGGGCTCGTCCGAGGATTCGACTCGTTCACGGTCCTGCTGGAGACACCGGGCAAGCCGTCGCAGCTCGTTTACAAGCACGCGATGGCATCGGTAGTCCCTGCGAGAAACGTCTACCTGCAAAGCAGGGAAGAAGCCGAGGCCCAGGCTGCTGCAAAGGCGGCCCCAAGGCCCGCTCCGAACCCGGCCCCCGCAGCGCCGACGGCGGCGCCCGAGCCAGCGCCGGTAGAAGAACAACCGCAGGAGTAGTCTGAGTTGAAATTCGTTAAGATGCAAGGCATCGGCAATGACTTCGTGGTCATTGACGGATCGAAAGAGAACGTCTCAGAGGAGGCCCTGCCCGATCTCGCCAGGCGAGCATGCGATCGACACTTCGGCGTCGGCTCCGATGGGTTGATCATCGTAATGCCGTCGCGCGTTGCCAACTTCCGGATGCGCATGTTCAATCCCGACGGGACCGAGGCGGAGATGTGCGGCAACGGCATCCGCTGCTTCGCCAAGTATGTCTTCGACCGCAAGCTGCACACTGATGTCGTGCTTAGTGTCGAGACCCTAGGCGGGACAAAAGTCCTCAAGCTCAACGCAACAGGTGGCAAGGTCCAGACGGTGCGTGTAGATATGGGCGAGCCGAAGCTCCTGCGCTCGGAGATTCCCATGCGCGGCGCTGAGGGCACCAGGGTCGTCGCCGAGCCACTCAAGGTCGGCGGCAAGAAGATGGAGATCACCTGCGTCTCGATGGGCAATCCGCATTGTGTTACCTTCGTCGATGACGTGGATCATTACCCAGTGGACAAGATCGGCCCGCAGATCGAGAACCACCCCAGCTTCCCTGCTCGAACCAACGTGGAGTTTGTGGAGGTCCTCAACAAGGACGAGATCAAGATACGCGTCTGGGAGCGCGGCGCTGGCGAAACGCTCGCGTGTGGGACGGGCTCGTGTGCCTCGACTGTGGCGTCAGCGCTAAACGAGAAGACCTCGCGAAAGATCACGGTCCATCTCCCCGGCGGCGATCTCTACGTCGAATGGGGCGGAGACAACAAGGTCTTCATGACCGGCCCAGCGGAAGAAGTGTTTGAAGGTAAACTGGGCAGATAGCAGATGGTCAGGCAGACCGCCATCGGCTATCCGCCATCCGACGATTGGACTAC
>CAZFYZ010000098.1:0-15300 GCA_964523735.1 uncultured bacterium
TTGATCGTCCAAGACGTTCTCTTCTGCGCGTTACCCAACGCGGGCATAAGCCTCTTGCCACTCGCCGTTGCCATTCCCGAGAAGACGTCATTGCCGCCGGGGGTGGTGCCTATCCGCAGGTTGTATGAGAGTCCCGCAGTGGGCGTCTGATTATCCAACGCGGAACTCCACGTGAACGTCGACCTCGAACCCACTATCGAGTCTGTCAAGAATTTCGGAGCTGCGGGGCGAGTGTTCACAAACCCTCCGTCGTTCCGATACAGCTTCCCGATGGGCTGCCTGGTTTCGTTGCTGCCGATATCGCCTACTACCGCCAGGTCCAAATCCCCGTCGCCATCGGCGTCACCCCATGCGACCGATCCAGCCCAGACCCCAGTGAGAGGAGCCTCGAGATCCACGAACGACCCGCCGACATTCTCATATATGCGCGTGATCGGCGCATACGGCTCATAGATGCTGGTTGTTCCGGATATGGCCAGATCGAGATCGCCGTCGCTATCATAGTCGCCCCAATCAAGGCTGGCCAGGCAGACCCCGACGATATCCACCCCGGTGTCTACTAATGACCCTCCGGTATTCCGGTATATCCTCGTCACCAGGCCGCCGGTTCCGGTCGTCGCACCGCAGATCGCGAGGTCCAGATCGCCATCCGCGTCATAGTCGCCCCACGCTGCCGATCCGTACTCGACTCCGGTGATACCCGGGCCCATATCCATGAACGTGCTGTCGCCATTATTGCGGTAGATCAGGCTGGATCGATAGCCGCTGGCGTACCCGCAGATAAACAGATCGAGATCGCCGTCATTATCGTAGTCGCCCCAATCCAAGGCGGGGTTATCAAGCGCCCGAAGTCCAGCCTGGATATCTGTGAAGACGCCGCCGCCGTCGTTTCGGTAGATCCTGGAGACCACACCCGACGACGTGTACCCGGCGATAGCCAAATCCTGGTCGCCATCGTTGTCGAAATCCCCCCACGCCATAGCGCAATGCCATAGCCCCGGGATCGCGGCGCTAATGTCAGTGAACGTCGTGCCACCGTCATTGCGGTAGATCTTGTTCTGAAGATTCCCCGCGACGCTCAAGTCCAGGTCGTTGTCTCTGTCATAGTCGCAGAACGCGACTGAACACAAATCCACGGTCTGCAATCCCAGGTTCAGATTCGTCAGAACGCCCGAGCCATTATTGTCGTAGATCGTTGTCGGCTGCCAACTGCCCGCGACCGCGAGGTCCAGATCGCCATCGCCGTTATAGTCACCCCAGGCAATAGACCCGTACGTCGTGCCGGTAATGCTCGTGCCCGCGTCATTGAAGAACGGGGGCGCGCCTTGGTAGTTCTGATCAGTGACGTCCGCACTTAGGTTGGTGTAGTCTGTGCTGCGCGGTGTGAATCGCCATCCGGATAGCGTCGGAGTCACAGAACCGCTCCACCCGCCGGGGACTATGAGGTGGTAATTGCCGGATGCGTCGGTTGTCCCCGATCCTCCACCGTTATTGGCCGAAACTAGAACTTCCGTTACAGGATCGCCGCTCGCTGTGGTGACCCGCCCCGATATCTGATACTGCACTCCCGTGTAGTCTTGAGCGGTCATATCCGATGTGACCGGACTGTAGGCGATGCTCGCAGGCGTGAACGACCACGTCGCCTTGCTGGCACTCGCGGTGCCCGACCAACCGGGCGGCACCATCAATTCGTAGTCTCCCGATGAGTTCGTATAAGCCGAGCTCCTACATCCGCTTGCTGTGACAAGCGCGCCTTCTATCGCGGCGCCCGTGCCGGTAGCAATGCGCCCCGAGATAATCGCGTTCGTGACGGTCGCTTCAGGAGACCACGCCGAGCCCGCCATCGCCGAGTCAATCGCCTGCACACTCCAATAGTAGTACCGGCTGACGATCTTCGCCGCTACTCGCCACGAAAGACTCTGCTGAGCGTTCCCCGTCGCCGCGATCTGTCTCGTGCCCGACGCCAAGGCCATTCCTGAGTATACGTCGTTGCCCCCTGGAGTGCTGCCGACCCGCAGGTTATACGAAAGCCCGGCTGCGGGTGTCTGTGCGTCGCTCGCGGCTGACCAGTTCAGCACCGTCCCGCCATCGGCATAGGACGAGGGCAATGGCGCCGGAGCAGAAGGCGCTGTGTTAAGCGAAATTCCGGTGTTCTGATACAACCTGCCGACCGGGTAGGGCGGATAGTTGGACGATGTCCCACCTGCCGCCATCAGGTCCAGGTCGCCGTCCTTATCAAAGTCTCCCCACGCAAGCGAGCAATCGACCAGCCCCGTCAGGGTTTCAGCCTGTGTGAAGACGCCACTCCCATCATTGCTGAATATGTGGGTAGCCGGCTGTGTGCTCGTCGTCCACACCGTCCCGCCAGCTGTTGCCAGGTCAAGATCGCCGTCGTTGTCATAATCCCCCCACGCGATCGAGCAGTTGAACACACCGGGCAGGGTAACAGTGTTGCTGAACGTGCCATCGTGATTGTTGCGGTAAACAAGGCAGTTGCCGGACGCGTTGCTGAAGCCTGCAAGCGCGAGATCGGGATATCCATCGTTGTCATAATCGCCCCATGCAATCGAACAGTTATCCACGCCCAGCAGGCTCACGCCGGAGTTGACGAAGCCCGCCGCCCCATCATTCCTGTACAGCCTCGATATGCGACCGTAGCTGCTGCTATACCCGGCAAGCGCGATGTCCAGGTCGCCATCTTTGTCATAATCAGCCCATGCAACCGATGAGTCCGCGACGCCATAGAACGGCGTATCGACGCTCGTGAACACGTTCGCGCCGTCGTTCCTATAGAGCTTCGTGATCGTGTTCTGGCCCGAGTCGCGGCCGGATGTCACCAGATCGAGGTCGCCGTCATTGTCGTAATCACCCCATGCCAGCGCGCCGTCATACACGGCTGTGAGGTTAGCACCGATGTTCGCGAACGTGCCGCCGGTGTTCTTGTAGATACTCGCGACCGGCCCGCTCGATGCATGCCCCTCGACCGCAAGGTCAAGATCGCCGTCGTTATCGTAATCGCCCCAGGCAAGGCTCGCGCCCCATCCGACCGGCGTAAGAGAAGCGCCGATGTCGTAGAATTCCTCGGGGTCATTGCGATAGATCCTCGTCACCCCGGCAGATCCCGTATCGCCCGCGACAGCGAGGTCGAGATCGCCGTCTTTATCATAGTCGCCCCACGCTACCGAGCATCGGGTGATGTTGGCAAGCCCCGCTTCGTAATCGACAAACCCTGCCTCTACCGGCGATCCGACGAAACCGCAGCAGACGAACGCAACCAACAATGTACACGCAGACCTTCTGATAACCACCTTGTCACCCCTTACCTATTGCAGACTCTGTGAAGAGCCGTCGACAATAAGCCAGTCTGTACTATTATAGCTCAGTAATCAGGCGTTGGGTTGCTTCTGTAGGACAATTTAGCAATCGTACTGGTCATGCCCATCTTGCTTGTTTGTTGTGAGGTGCTGAGCCGTCTCCCTCAGTGTCGGTTTTGCCCCTCCGTCTGCAGGAAAAACTAATAGTAGGTTAATCAACTGTTCAAAGATGAACCAACGAGGTGGCATCATGCGCACCAAGGCTTATTCATGGGTTGCTGCCCTGGCCGCGTTGCTGCTCTTGCCTACGGTGATGGCTTGGGGCCAGGGAAGCTATACCGCGGGAGAACTGGATGAGTTGCTTGGTCCGATCGCTTTGTACCCCGACCCACTTCTTGCCCAGATGTTCCCCGCAGCCACCTATGTTGACCAGCTTAGCACCGCGTCCCGGTTCAAAGGCGAGACTTCCGCAATCGACACTCAGCCTTGGGATGTCAGCGTTAAGTCGGTCGCTCACTATCCGGAAGTCTTGGACATGATGGTCAAGAATCCGGACTGGACCACGGCAATAGGTCAGGCTTATGCTAATCAGCCTGCCGAGGTTCTGCAGTCGGTCCAGCGTCTTCGTGCCAAGGCCCAATCGATGGGCAACCTGACCTCCGACGCCCAGCAGACTGTCTCCACAACCGATGGGCAGATCGCGGTCGAACCCGCGCAACCGCAGTATATGTACGTTCCGCAGTACCAGTCACAAATGGTTTACACTGAGCCGTATAGCTCAGCGGCGCCCTGGGTCACATTTGGAGCCGGAATGCTAATGGGAGCGTGGCTCAACAATGCGATCAACTGGCATAATCATGACATCTACTATCACGGTTGGCACGGGAACGGATGGGTCGATCGAGCCCGCCCGTATGCTGACCAGCGCAACCGCAACTACGTGAACGATAGGTTCGCCAACAGACCTGTTGCGGGAACCCGTGACATCAACAATCGCAACATCTCACAGTACAGGAATCAGCTTCGGCAAGGCGTTGGCAGTTACAGGCCTCCGACCCGACCCGGTCAGCCTGGCCCTGGAATCACCAGGCCTAGGCCTACCACTCCAACTGCTCGCCCCACCGCGCCCGGTGGACGTGGCCCTGGCGTGACCCGCCCCACCATGCCGAGAGTTCCGACCACGGCGCCAAGGGTTCCGGGAATGCGCCCTGGTGCTCCAAGCACACGCCCCGGCGCTCCCGGAATGAGGCCCGGAGCCCCAACCAGGCCGAGCACGCCAAGCTACAGACCTAGCTCTCCTGGTGGCAGAGGGCCAACCATGAGGCCCTCCCGACCCAGTGGACCTACCATGAGGCCAAGCCGACCGTCCGGTGGATTCGGAGGAGGTGGCCGTCGTGGTGGCGGCGGCAGACGGAGGTAACCAACCAGACTGACTCGACCCCGTTGCTCTGGCAGATCGGCGACGGGGTCTTTGCACTGCCCCTCTGGCAGACCTTGGAGAAGGTTCAGCGCATAGCGGCACCTAAGTTAGCTGTGGGTCGGACCTCGAACCTCCGACCTCGGACCTCGATTCATGCGTCTCATCAGTCTCGAACTCAAGAACTTCCGCCAGCACATCGAAGCGGAGATTCACTTTCCGGAGGGTGTCACGGGCATCGTCGGCGCCAACGGCGCGGGCAAGAGCACCGTGCTGGAGGCGGTCGCGTGGGCGTTGTATGGCGCGCCTGCTGTTCGTGGGACCAACGAGACCATCCGATCAGTAGCCTCGGACGGTGGGTCCAGAGCTAGCGCCGCGCTGACCTTCGAGCTCGGTGGGCAGGTCTACAAGGCAACTCGGAGCCTCGATTCGGGCGGACGGTCAGGCCACGCGGTTCTGGAAGTTGATGGCAAGGCCCTCCGTACCGGGATGACCGATGTCTCTGACGCGATCACCCGCCTGCTGGGTATGGACTACCGCGCGTTTTTCACCAGCTTCTTCACTGGTCAGAAGCAGATTGAGTTCATGGCAGCAATGGACGGTCGCCAGCGGGCAGTCGCGATCAGCCGCATGCTCGGCTACGATCGCCTGACCAGGGCCCGCGACCAGGCTAACGAAGATCGCAAAGGCCTAGGACGTGAGATCGAGGGCCTGGAGCAGGGGTTGGCTGACCCGGAGGAGCTCAAGGAGCGCAAGCGGGCCGCGGAATCCGCTCTTGCGAATGCCTCCACTTGTCTGGGCGATGCCGAGCTCGCTCACAAGAAGGCACAGGCGGAGATCGAGAAGCTTAAGCCCATCAAAGAGCTTTCGGATCAGAGGGCCAAGCGTCACGACGAGATCGCCCGCAGGCTGGAGATCGACCGCAGCGACCTCGCCCGCACTGAGTCCCGGCTGGCCCAGCTTCGCGAGGAACTTCAGAACTTCGAGGCAAAGCGGAAGGAGCTGGACTCACTCAAGCCTGACCTGGCTCGCTATGACGAAGCGGGTAGAGCGTACCGTGAGATGAAGCCCCTGCAGGAGCACGAGGCCGAACGCCAGCGCCTTACGGGACAGATCACCACGATCGAGACTGACCTCAAGAAGCTCCAGACCCGCCATGCCCAACTCGCGTCGGCGCAGGATCAGCAGACCAGGGCCGCTATTGCCCTCTCCGAAGCTGAGAATCAGTTCGCCAGTCTCGACGAGCAGATAAGGAAGATCCGCGAAGATCGCGTGGCCCGTGAGCACAGCCTTGCTGCCCAGATCAGGCAGCTAACGGCTCAGAAGACTGAGATCGAGGCCAATCGCGCGCGCATCGCCGAAGCCGGCTCCGAAGGCAAGTGCCCGACCTGCGAGCGCCCGCTGGCTGGTGAGCTTGACAAAGTGATCGCGAACTTCGACGCCGAGATAAGCGGCCTCACGAGTCGCATAGCCTCTTTGGATGCCGAACAGTCTACGCTCGCGTCGGACACCTCGGCTCTGGATAAGGCCGAGTCCGACCGCCGAACCCTCTCCACCAGCATGGAAACACTTCGCGCTGAGAAGACAGAAGCAGACGCCCGTGTTTCTGAGAGAGACAAGGCTGCCGGTGAGATCGAATTGCGCATAGACGACCTCAAGAAGCTGTCTGCAAAGCTCGACGCGTTGCCCAAGGGCTTCGACCAGGCCCGTTTTCGTGAGCTTCAGAAGATAGGAGAAGACTTGCGCCCCGTCCGCGAGCGATATGTTGCGCTGAAGTCCGCACTCGAGCGCGAGCCTGACGTAGCGCGCGAGTCTGAGGAGAACTCCGCACTGCTGGAATCACTCAAGACGCGGGTGAGCGAGTCAGACAAATCTCTCGCGGAGCTTGCTTTCTCACAAGAGGATCACCAGACGACCACCCAGGATTTCGACGCCGCCAACGCGAGACTCAACGCCTCCGCCATCGACCTCGAGCGCTGCAAAGGCGATCTAAACACTGCCAACGCAATACTGGCGGCGATCAAACAGGAGGAGCTTAGCCACAAGTCCAAGCTGGAGGATTTGGCCGCAAAACGGTCCGAGCGCCTGCACCTGCAGACCCTGGCCGAGGCATTCGACAAACTCCGTGCTGAGCTCAACGACCGCATCCGTCCCGAACTCGAGAGCATCGCCAGCGAGCTGCTCTCGACTATGACCGATGGCCGCTACAACGTGTTGGAGATCAACGACAGCTACCAGGCGATGATCCGCGATGACGGCGAGCTCAAGCCGGTGATATCCGGCGGCGAAGACGACATCGTGAACCTCGCCCTCAGGCTGGCCATTTCTCAGATGATCGCCGACCGCGCGGGCCAGTCGTTTTCTTTGCTGATCCTGGACGAGGTCTTCGGCTCACTAGACGAAACCCGCCGCGAGAACGTCGTGGCGCTTCTTCAGAACCTCAAGAACCGCTTCGAGCAGATCATCTTGATCACGCACATCGAATCCATTCACGACGCCGTTGACAACTGCCTCTGGGTCCAGTTCGACGAGAAGACCAAGACCAGCCGCATCACCACGCGCGCTGATGAAATCGTGCCCGACCTTGTTCAGCCATCTCGACATCCGCAAACAGGGCTATTATAATCAACCCGCGCTTCGGGCGTCATTTGCCGCAACTAGCTCACGGCAGACGCGTCCAACCATTTGGTGAGTGCCGTCGGGTTTCAAGCTCAGGACATTGAGGTAATAGCTCAGCAGAAGAAATGACCACTGATCCTCAAGTCAACCTGGATTTCAGGATGCTATTTGAGCGCGCTCCTGGCCTTTATCTGGTCATGGATCGTGACCTTCGAATCGTTGCGGCCACTGACGCCTTCCTGCGAGAGACCCATACGCGGCGTGAAGACATTGTCGGCCGCTACGTCTTTGACGTGTTCCCTGACAATCCGGAGGATCCGGCCGCCGACGGCCGTCTGCACTCGCTCGCGGCTCTTGAGCGGGTGCTGCGCACCGGGCAAACCGATGCTATGGCTGTGCAGCGACACGATGTGCGCAAGCCCGAATCAGAGGGCGGCGGCTTCGAGGAACTCTACTGGAGCCCCGCCATTTCTCCAATCCTTGATGAGAACGGCTCGGTTGCCTATATCCTCCACCGCGTTGAGAACGTGACCGAGTTCATACTCAGTAAGCGGACAGAGCGCCATCAAGCGGAGGTTGTCCAGGAGTTGCGGGAGCGTACTGCACGTATGGAGGCTGATCTATACGAACGGTCCCGCGAAGTCGCCGAGTCCAGCCTCAGGCTTAAGCTGGCAAACGCAGAACTCGAGGGTCGTGTGAGCGAGCGCGTTGCGGAACTCGAACGTGCAACGGAGGCGCTCAGGCGCAGCGATGCCAGCTACCGTGACTTGGTTGAAAACGTCAACAGCGCAATCATCCGCTGGAATAGCGATGGCAAGCTCACCTTCTGCAACGAGTTTGCACTGAGGTTTTTCGGCTATAACGCCGAGGAGTTGATCGGACAGCATGTCAGTATTCTGGTGCCCGAGACCGAGTCTGACGGCGCAGATCTGACAGGGCTGGTTCAGGCCATAACCGACCGCCCACACGACTTCGCCGCCAACATCAACGAGAATGTTCGCAAGGACGGCTCGCGGGTGTGGATGAACTGGACCAACAGGCCTCTTCTCGACCAGGAGGGGCGACTAACTGAGATCCTGGCAGTCGGCAGCGACGTTACTGAGCAGATGCACTCCGAGCAAGCGCTGAGGGAAAGCGAAGCCAAGCTGAGGCGGTTTTACGATTCGGGAATGTTCGGGGTGTTGTACTACGATCTTGACGGGTCCGTCACTGACGCCAACGATGCCTTTCTGAACATGGTCGGTTACACGAGGGATGAGCTACAAGCAGGGCTGATTGATTGGTCGCAAATGACACCGCCGGAATACTCGGACGCAGACACTCAAGGCATCTCTCGGCTCAAGCGCTATGGAGTGGAGATTCCCCATGAGAAGGAATACGTTCGTAAGGACGGATCACGTGTCCCTATTCTGATAGGCGCTGCCACTCTCGATGAAGCGCGTAACCGGGGGATGGCGTTTGTACTGGATATCACTGAGCGCAAGAAGAGCGAAGAGGCACTGAGAGTTCATCGCCAACTGCTCGAGGCGGTTGTTAACAGCATACCTGCTCAGATCAACTTGATGCGCGGCAGCGACCTCAGAATTGAGCTTGTGAACCCGGCTTACCAGGCGTTGGCGCCAGGCAAAGAAATGGTAGGCAAGACACTCAACGAGGTCTGGCCCGAGACAGGTAGGGATTTTCTGCAGCTCTGTCGCCAGGTTCTTGAGACAGGCGAGCCCTTTCAGGCGGAAGACGATCTCGTCACCATAAGCGAGTATCCTGGGGGCCCCACGCACCGCGTGCTCGCGGAAAATGCTCTACGGGAAGCCGAGACCAACAAGCTGGAGTTCTACCGCCGCACCATTCTGGCTGCCAGTAATGGGAAACTCCTGATCTGCGAGCGCGATGAGATAGAGGCCATACCGGGTGACGAGATCGAACGCTGGCGGCTAACCGATCTGCCTTCGCTTGGCCGCATGCGCCGGGAAAGCAGGTTGTTGGCAGAGCAGGCAGGCCTTGGCCACGATCGTGCGATGAGCTTCATGTCTTGCATTGTCGAGGCAGCGACCAACGTGATCAAACACGCCGGAGAGGGAGAAGCCAGGCTTAGCAAGAACGACAAGAGCCTCATCTTCTCAGTATCCGATACCGGCCCTGGCATAGGAGCTATGGCACTGCCGGATGTGGCTCTGGTAGCCGGCTACTCGACTGCGGGGACCCTGGGGATGGGTTACAAGTTGATGCTCCAGTTCGCTGACAAAGTCTACCTGTCTACTGGTCCGGTGGGTACGACAGTAGCGATAGAGATGTTCCTGGATCCGCCCGCCGACACGGGGCAACTGCTCTTCCCTCAAGTTGATGGTTGGGAGAAGTAGTGCCAAGCGACAGAGAGCGCATTCCGGAAACCACACAGTGAGCTCCGAAATGCGCTCCGATCAGAAGTAAAGTTGCAGAAACAAGCTACTTCTTGCTCTTCTCGTCCTTCATGCGAATCTTGTATCTGTCCTGAGCTCTCTTGCGAGCTCTGCGCAGTTCCTTGGATCTGACTCTCAGCGGTACTCACCTCCCTGCATCAGTCTACGCTCATTATATGTTTGCCCTGAAGACGTGTCAAGCGCCCTTCAGTACCAGTGCCCTTCAGTACCAGAGGGAGTTTGCTGTGTGGGAGTCCTTGTTCCGCCAGTGCTGAGTAGGTTCTGCAAGAACCATATCGAAGCACGTTGCCGAAGCTCCGGCCCTTCGAATGGCCCACAAGCCGGGCCTACTCAGGGCCTTCGGACGAAGAGCATTACCGCCAGACTGAACTGACACCAGCACTGGGATCGCACTTCTGACTCCAGACCTCCGACCTCCAGAGGGCAAAACGGGACCGGAGGCTGGGGTTGCGCGCCGGTCCCGTCTTGCGAAAGGATGTGATGTGTCTACCACATAGACTCTACCCACTCGGTAGAGCTGTCAAACACATCAGCCTGACTTTCTATCATCTATCGCTGTGGCCGCGTCTCGCGGAGATCGCGACGTGGATCGCGTTCCATACATCTCGTTCGGAGATGTGCCCGTCCAGGAACGTCAGTTTGCCATCGATAAACACGCCACTCGACATGCCTTTATCGACGACCGCCTGTCGGGTGTTCTGATCGTGCACCACAACCTTTACTTCATCGCTGAGCCCTTCGGCGACCTGCTTGACTATCTCGCGGTTGGTCACGGCGGTAAAGCAAAGCCCGCAGTCGAGGATGTCCACTCTCACACGCGTCTCGTCACGGGGCGGCTGAAAGCTGGATTCCAGATAACGCGGCGGCTGAGTGCATTCATCGTTGCAGATATAGTAGAGCGACGCGCTGCCTTTGGAGTCTCCCGGCATCATGCCGATGTGAGTGAAGAACGAGCCCGGGATGTAATCACCTGTTCCATCAACCGGACCCTTTCTGCCCTGCGCGATCAGGCCCGGCGCGCCGACCGACACTGCATCCGCCATCGCCGACTCGATCAGGCTGCGACCCACGCTCTGCCCCTGATACTCCGGTTTGACATAGAGGCACTGCACCATGTATAGCCCGCCCCCATCCACCTCGATCGGCATGCGATCCGCCGGGCCGTAGATGATGAACCCTATGGGCGTGCCATCGCCCGAGCGGGCGATCTGTCCTCTCAGCAGCTTGCCATCGATCCACGCCTCGAGTTGGGAGTACACCTCTTCATTGCGTTTCAGCCCTCGGGGGCAGTATACTCCCTCCCGCAGGTTCTCGACTGATAGTCTCTCGATCTTCATAGTCCGCCTCCGGACGGCCAGGCACTATCCGGCCTCGCGTTAAGCTCACGATTTGCTCAGTAAGCTCTTAAGCGTTCGATGGCTTTCGTCCTGCTTCAGGAATTCCTCGCACAATACACCTCTTTGCCAGTACACCTTGCGAGCTCTTGCCCCCTCGCGAGACGTTAGGATGCGGTAGTTGTCTCCCTGAATCTCGATCGCGCAGCAGTTGTCCAGAGCGATGGCGACCCCGGGGGTCCGGCGCATCATCTGCGCCAGGTCCGCCTGCCTGTCCGCTTCAACGTCGTGGTGCGGGCAGAGAGTCGCGGAGATCAGATTCAGTCCACTAACCCTGATCAGTGGCGCTTCCGGGTTCTTGAACCTCCTCGAATCGCTGTTGCCGAACCTGAACCAGCAGATGGCCCCGGCACTCAATCCCGACAGCACGATCCCTCGTCTGGCTGCCTCCTGGAGTACCTCATCGACCCTGTGCCTGTGCCAGATGCGCATCATCCGCCAGGTATTCCCGCCGCCCACGTAGACCGCATCGGATTCGAGTATTCTGCTTGCCGCCTCGTGATCGTCTGCGCGCTTTGGGCCGATGAGTCTCAGGATATCAGTCGAGCACCCAAGCCTGCCACCAAAGTGCTCGTCGAACGTCTGGCAATAGATCTCAGAATCCCCGCTCGCGGTAGGGATGAACAGAACCTTGGGCTTGCTCTTCCCCGTCAACCGGATGATTTGCTCGTCTATCTCCTGTGTCTCGACCGGGCAACCCGTCCTGCCGATGTCTCCGCCTCCGATGGCCACTATCTTAAGCATATCGAATCTACCTCAGCCTGAATCATACCAGACGGAGCCTCGACCGTCCACAGGAATCGAGCGTGCATGTGGCGAAAGCTGAGATCGTGAATATCCGCGTTGACAACCTGCATGCCGGCTACAATGGTTCGGAGATACTCAAGGGCGTGAGCCTCGGTCTTGCTGCCGGTGACTTCGTCGGAGTGATCGGCCCCAATGGCAGCGGCAAAACCACGCTGCTTAGATCAATGTCCCGCACCCTGCCGCCCATAAGTGGCCGGGTAGAGGTGGATGGCCGTGACATATACTCGACGCCGGCACGCGAGTTCGCCCGCAGAGTGGCCGTTGTTCCGCAGGACGTGTACGTGGCCTTCGACTTCACGGTCCTGGAGATTGCGCTTATGGGGCGGTCGCCAAGGATGGGGCGATTTGCCATCGAATCGAGCAGGGATGTGTCGATCGCCGTGGATGCACTGCGGCGAACAGGAACCGACCATCTCAAGGACCGCCCGATGAACGCGCTCTCAGGCGGCGAAAGGCAGAGAGTCATGGTTGCCCGGGCGCTTGCTCAGGAGCCGGAGATCCTGCTTCTCGACGAGCCGACTTCTCACCTCGACATCAGCTTCCAGTTCGAGATCATGGACCTTGTGAGGAGCCTGAACCGCGAGCACTCGCTGACGGTAATGGCAGTGCTGCACGATCTGAACCTTGCAAGTCAGTACTGCGACAGGCTGATTCTGATCGGCGATGGCGCCATCCAGGCCTCCGGCGGCCCCGAGGACGTGGTAACAGCTGCCAACATCCGCCGGGTCTATGGCGCTGAAGTCTGGGTCAGGCGGCACCCGACCACGCACAGGCCCTATGTGATCGCAGGCGTCAAACCCAAGGCTCCTGCCCCTTCCGAGAGCTTTGACCGCCCGCCCAGGGTGCACGTAATAGGGGGTGGGGGGACCGCCGCCCCGATTATGGCCAAGCTCGTTCGTAGGGGCTACCAGGTAACCTGCGGCATCCTGAGCCCGGGCGACGCCGACCTCGAAGTTGCGGACGCCCTGGAGATCCGGTATGTCTCTCAGCCGCCGTTCTCCGAGATCAATGCTGAGATAGCCGCCGCGCACAGCAGCCTGCTTGAGGGCGCTGATATCGTCGTTCTTACCGACGTCCCGATTGGCCACGGGAACCTGCCAAACGCCCAGGCCGCCCTCGACAGCGCCCGATCCGGCCGGAGAACGCTGATCCTCAAGCCCGACCTGATCCAAGACCGCGACTTCACCGAGGGTCACGCCACCAGGCTGATAGCGGAAGCGCTGCAATCAGGCGCCTCTGCTATGGGGTCGATAGAGGAAGTGGTTCTTGCCATCGAGGAAGCCAGCAATCCCGTGGAGACCGAACTCCGACCTCCGACTTCTGACCTCTGACCTCAAAACAAAAGAGGACCGAGCGATGCTCGATCCTCCCAATCCGGTTCACATTCTGCTAGAATGTAAAGTGTTCGCTAGGCGGCGCGGGTGACCTTGCCTGCCTTGATGCATTTTGCGCAGACGCGCAGTCTCTTCGGCGTGCCGTTGACTTGGGCACGCACGCTCTGCAAGTTCGGCAGCCACCTGCGCTTGGTCCGGGGAGCCCGAAGCGCCCAAGCGCCCGAATGGACGTGCCTTATATTCTGGCCGAACAATGGGCCCTTGCCGCACACGTCGCAGGTGTTAGACATATCTGAAAGGTCCTCCTGAAACAAGTCACCGTACAAAAGCGAAATCCATACTAACACAAGGAGTCGACGATTGTCAAATATCGTGATGAGCCAGGATCAGCCCATCACCCGTCTCATCAAGAACGTCCACGTGCTCTCCTCGCGTGACAGCCTCAGGCGAGCGGCCGGATTGATGAAGACTACCGATGGCTCCAGGCTGCCGGTCAGCAACGGAACCAGCATCTACGGTGTCATCTCTGAGCGGGCGATCTCCGGGTTCATCTCGGCGGCTGATGACGTTGACGCCGCCCTGGACTCGCCGATCGAGCCACTCGTGGACACCAACGTCACCCTGATCAGCCCCGACACCACGCTGAAGCAGGCCGCGGGGATATTCGCGGCGACTGGCGATGACGTGCTCCCAGTGATTGGCGGCGGCGGGTCGTTCCCCGGCGTGCTCTATAGGCGCGATGTCATCAGCCTGCTGGCCAGGAATCTGCGGCCTCCGGTAGTGGCGGGGATGGCGACACCTCTTGGAGTTCACCTGACCACTGGCTCCGTCAACGGTGGCGCGGGAAGCCCGGGGCTGTTCTTGACCGGTGTCTCAATGGCGATTATGCTCGTCATTTCGAGCTTGGCGGCCAGCAGTCTGCAGAAGCTATTCACGCTCGCAACGGGTATTAGCATCAATCAGCTAGCCTCTTCCAAGCCGGTCCCGTTCGTCTCGAACCCCTACGAACTGACGCTCTACATATCGATCTTGCTGTCGATTGTGGTCTTTTTCGTGCTGATGAGACTCTCGCCGCTTGCGGGCTATCATGCGGCGGAACATATGACGGTGCATGCAATAGAGGCGGGCGATGTCCTGACGCCGGAGACGGTCCGTCACATGCCTCGCGTCCACCCGAGGTGCGGCACAAACCTGCTCGCCGGCGCAGGCATCTTCATGGTGCTGGCGATGCAACTCAACGACAGCGCCAGCCTCATAGTCGTGCTTCTGGTGATGGTCCTGCTGTGGCGGAAGGTCGGAGGCTGGCTCCAATACTTGGTGACCACAAAGCATCCATCCGAAAGACAACTCGCAAACGGCATTGCGGCCGGTAACCAGCTCCTCCAGCGCTATCAGGAGAGACCGAACTACCTCGCAGTCGGCTGGGCTCGAATCTGGAACTTCGGGTTCATTCAGACAGCGGCGGGGATGTTCGCAACGCTGTTCCTCGCGGAGTATGTCTTCAAGCTGAAGCTGATGTAGTGCCTCACAGTGCGCTAGAAATGCGTGCCATCAAGGTGTATGGGGGTATGTCGGATTGTGGCGAATCTGGCATATCCACCGACCAAGTCCCCGGACCATCTTCTGCGCCAAAGGCTGACTACCCCCCCTCATAGAGTTTGGCACGCTTTTTTGGCACAGTCCCTGGTTGTTATTTCCAGGGGTGATACGTCCCGGATGACTCTCCAGAATAACGTGCCAAAAACATATGCCAACATACATGCCTATATATAGGCATGTATGGCATGCGGCGAAGAGTGGTGAGCTTAAGGGGCTTGCAGGTTGATCTGAATGCTCCTGCAGTAGGTCGAGATTGTCCGGACCATCTCGGGAGGATCCGTCCCTCCATGTCCCCCATCCCTCCGGGTAATTCTACCTGGAGGAGGCCGTGGGTGTGGCCAAAGTGTCCCTCGGATGGCGCGCTACGGCATCAGCGTCTCACCCCCATCCCTCCAGGCC
>CAZFYZ010000099.1:0-4837 GCA_964523735.1 uncultured bacterium
GGGATGCGCCTTACCTACCTCAACCTGATTTTACACACAACAGTGTACGCTACCTGGCCTTCGAACGGGGATCTGCCGGTCTGCGCTCGACGTTTGCGCGTACCGCCACGACCGCGCGGCGTTACGGCCAGGCACACTGCGCCCAGTACGCACACGATGAACCCGAATGCCGCGTAGCCGGCTCGATAGCCAGATAAGGTAGCGATCGCGCCGAACCCCAGATAGACATGAACCGCGCCAATCTCAGTCAGGAACCCACCCACCGAAAGCGTGGTCGCTCGCGCCTCGCCTCTGATCGCATCCTGCAGCCTGGAGCCAAACACAACACCAAGCGTTGCCGAGGTAATGCCAAAGATCGCCAGTCCGACCACGCTGGCTGGCCGGAAGAGATATGCGGCGATTACCAGTAACGCTCCCGAAGCCAGGTATGCGGCATAGAGAGCCCGGTCTGATACGTATATGAGCTTGTAGGCCAGCGCTAGCATCACTGCCCGGACCATCGTTACGGCCGCGCAGAGTGGACCAATGGCTGCTAGCGGGACGCCGGCCGCTCTGAGGAACAGGCTATCGTATTCCTCAAGTGCGCCGGCGATCACCAAGCCGAAGGAGATGAAGAGCAGTAGTCCTAGAACCGCTTTGTTGCCGATTGCCTCCACAACGCCCTGTCTGAGCAGAACAAGATAGCTGTTCTCGTGGGCCCGATGCACTCCCTTGGCCGGATGCACGAAGAGCAGCGCGACTATCGAGATCGCCAGAGAGACCGCGCTGGCAGCCAGGATCGCTGAGTAGCCGAATCTCAGCATCATCGGCGCGACAGCGCTCGCGACCACGACTGCGACAGTCTCAGTTGTCTGCAGGCGACCAATCAATCGGGCATACTCATTCTCACTGCCGCGATGCTTCAGTTCATCGTAGATCATCGCCTCCCAAGCTCCGGAAGCGAATGCGCCCTTCACTCCCCAGCACGCAAAGCCTGCGAGGAAGCCCCAGAAGCTCGGGAACACAAGCCAGATCAGGCAGCAAGCGAGCTTGGCGAACTGACCGAAGATCAGGACATGCTTGCGCGGGTACCTGTCCGCCAGGGCGCCGGAGGGTATCTCAAGAGCGAATCCAACCACTGACCAGACGATAAACAGCACCGATATCTGAACGGCGCTCAGTCCGCAGTCGCTGAACATGACCGCGTAGTATGGATAGATGAACACGAGTTCATCGAAGAAGCAATGGGTGTAGATCGCTGTCAGAAAGGAGCGTTTCGGATCGCGCATTGGACTCCTCTTCCTGTGTCAGATCGGTAGTGTCAAGCACAAGAGCTGCTGGTACAGGAGTTGTAGGAGGCGCTCGCGGTCTGTTGGTGGCTGGACGAGGCGTACCATAAGTCTGTCCGGGCAAGGTGCGGGACGTTTGGGAGACTGCTAAGCTGAGTCCAGAGCTTCGTCAAGGTCAATGGGGAGAGCCGGACCGAGCTACTGTCATCATCGCAATCCGCAACCTCCGCACGTGAGTGTTGGTTGATTATACCATGCGCTCTCCGAAGCTGCCCCCGACAACATCCCAGGCGTTTGACAGCCTCTGGAGCCCTGCGTATAATCGCGCTTGTTGGAGGAAATGCAATGCCACTGATCGATATGCCACTCGAGGAAATGAAGGTCTACCAGGGACGAAACCCGCGCCCCGACGATTTCGACGATTATTGGGACAAGGCGCTCGCGGAGATGCACGCCATTGACCCACAGTTGGAGCTTGTCCCGCAGGAGTCACCTGCTTTGAACACTGAGTGCTTCCACCTCTACTTCACTGGAGTCGGTGGGGCGAGGATTCACGCGAAGTATCTGAGGCCGACCAATGCGAAAGAACCGCACCCTGGGATAGTTTGGTTCCACGGTTACTCAGGCAGCAGCGCGGATTGGTTCAGGTACTTGGGCTGGACCGGGCAGGGGTTCTCGGTGATGGCGATAGATGTCCGTGGGCAGGGGGGTCTGTCCGAGGACAACGCCATCATCAAGGGCAATACCTTGCGGGGTCACATAATCCGGGGGATCGACGATGCTCCGGAGAAGCTCCTGTTTCGCTCGATATATCTGGACTGTGCGCAGTTGGCCGGGATTCTGATGGGGATGCCGGAAGTGGACCCGGAGAGGGTCGGCGCGATGGGGATATCCCAAGGCGGCGGGCTCACGCTTGCCTGCGCCGCACTCGAGCCTCGCGTCAAGAGGGCGGTATCGTGGTTTCCATTCCTCTGCGATTTCAGGCGCGTATGGGAGATGGATCTCGCGATACAGGCGTATGAGGAACTGAAGATGTACTTCCGCAAGATCGATCCGCTGCACGAGCGCGAAGACGAAGTCTTCACCCGGCTGGGCTACATAGACAACCAGTTCCTGGCGCCGCGCATCAAGGGCGACCTGCTGATGCTGACGTGCCTAATGGACGATATCTGCCCGCCCTCGACGCAGTTCGCGGCCTATAACAAGATGACCTGCAACAAGAGCATGGCCATCTGGCCGGACTACGGCCACGAAGTGCCCATCCCGCGAATGGACGACCTGACGCACGAGTTCTTGATGAAGCTGTAGAGCGAGACCCTGTTGATGGAGCGAGAGACCCAAATCCACCCGAACGTCTCGGGACGAGGGCGTCCCGAGACAACGGGGGCAAGTAAGCGTGGGGATCGGTCTATCATCATCCCCGCGCTGATCGTCTTCGCCGTCGCGCTGGCGATCAGGCTGGTGTACGCGGCGCAGGTCTCACGCTGCCTGCTGTTCCAGGTGCCGACGATCGACGCGGGCGCCTACTACGAACTTGCCAGGCAGTTTGCGGCCGGGCATTGGCTCAACCCGGCGGGCGAGGTCTACTTCCAACCGCCGTTCTATCCGCTTCTGCTGGGCCTCTGGATCAAGATCGCCGGGCCATCGGTGATGGCGGCCAAGTATGCTCAATTCGTGCTCGGGTCCGTGAACTGCGTGCTGACACTGGTGCTGGCAGACAAGGTCTTTGGCAGGCGGGTGGCGATCATCGCCGGGCTGGCCGCTGCGTTCTATGCCCCGATGATCTACTTCGACGGCGAGCTTCTCACGCCAACGCTGCAGACATTCCTCAATCTATCGGCCATACTGGTGCTGCTCTCGGCAGTCAATCGCGCCTCGTTGTGGCGATTCGCGGCTGCCGGGCTTATCTTCGGGCTTTCGCTGATCACCCGGCCGGATGTGCTGCCATTCCTGATCGCGGCGGCGGTGTGGGCGGTGATCGTGATGCGCGGCAGGCTGCCGGCGAGGGGTCTGGTGGTTTCGATTGCGCTGATGCTCTTCTGCGCCGTCATACCCATAGTCCCTGTTGCGGTTCGCAACAAGGTAGTCGGGCACGAACCGGTGCTTATCTGCTCCAACGGCGGGCTGAATTTCTACATCGGCAATAACGCGGACTATGACCGCACATTCAGTATTCGTCCGGGCCCCGATTGGGATGCGATGCAGGCCCTGCCACTCAAGGAGAACCCCAAGGCAACGCAGGTGCAGCAGGATGCCTATTTCTATCGCGAGGGCCTGTCTTACGCGTTTCAGCATCCGCTCGAGTATGCGGCGCTGACGCTGAAGAAGGCTGTGATCTACCTGACCGCCGTCGAGGCCAAGCGCAACCACGATATCTACTACTACCGACACTACTCCAGCCTGTATTCGCTGCTGCTGTTCAAGACTCCGATCTTCGCATTTCCCCTCGGCCTGGCGCTGCCGCTCGCAGTGCTGGGGATTGCGAGGCGTCTACGAAGGCCCGGAGGGGGGCTGCTCATCCTCTATCTACTAGCGCAGATGGTGGCGACAGTGGCGTTCTTCGTCTGCGCGCGGTATAGAGTGACCTCAATGCCCATGATGCTCATCTTCGCGGCTTTGGGGGGCGTCGAGCTGTGGCGGATTGCGAAAGAGCGTGCCTGGCGGCGGTCGATACTGCCGCTGATTCTGGCGGGGGTCGTCCTCGTGATCTCGAATGTCAACCTCTATGGAGTCGATCGGGACCAGAGGATGCTGGATGCTGATACCCGCTACTACCAGGGGGAGATCTTGTTCAAGGCTGGCGATGCGGCGGGGGCGGCGGATGAGTTGGAGGCCTCAGTCGCCCTGAACCCGAGCGATGAAGTCGCAAGGTTCAACTACTCACGTGTCCTGCGCTCGCTCGGGAGGCCGGATGAGGCGCGGCGTCAGCTTCTGGAGTGTCTGAGAATAGAGCCCGGCTCCCCGGCTGCGCACGCGGAGCTTGGAAGCCTGTCTTCAGAAGAGGGTGGTCTCGACGAGGCCGTTCGCCATTTGTCTATAGCCGCCCGGGCCGATAGGGACTTCGCTGAACAGCTTGTCCAGGTTGCCGAGAAAGCGTATTCCGGCAGGCAGTATCCGACTGCCCAGCGCGCGCTCGAGACTGTGGTCTCAGTCAGGCCGGACTACGCGGAAGCAAGGCGCAGCCTGGGTGTCGTGCTCATGAAACAGCGCCGTTTCCCAGAGGCCATAGCGCAACTCCGGGAGGCTTGCAGGCTCGACCCCAAGTCCGCCGATTCGTACTTCGCCCTCGGCCTCGCCTACCACCGCTCCGGCCAAGCCTCCGCAGCTCAGACAGCCTTCGACCAGGCGATCAGGATAGGCCCGGCGGACGACATGCGCGAGAAGATCCGCCGGGCCCTTGCCAAGCCGTTGTAGATGGCGTCTCCGACGCCGGAAGATGGGGTTCGGAGAACCCGCCTACAGGCACGCTGTCGTTGTAGCAGGCGTCTCCGACGCCGGAAGATGGGGTTCTGAGAACCCGCCTACAGGCACGCTGTCGTTGTAGGCGGCGTCTCCGACGCCAGAGTTGG
>CAZFYZ010000099.1:4937-8746 GCA_964523735.1 uncultured bacterium
GGTTCTGAGAACCCGACTACAGGCACATTGTCGTTGTAGCAGGCGTCTCCGACGCCAGAGTTGGGGTTCTGAGAACCCGACTACAGGCACATTGTCGTTGTAGCAGGCGTCTCCGACGCAGTTCCGACTACAGCGAGATCGCTATCGTCTTGTTCTTCCTCTTCTGATCCTCAGTAACCGGATTCGCCCAATAGTAGTTGTACCACTGCTGTTTGGTGGGGTCCCAGCACCTGGCCGCTGTTATGTAGTTCTGCGCAGGGTAGTAGTCGATGGTGAAGTGCTTCACGTGCCCATCCGCGAAAACAACATAAGACCCGTTAGCGTGGAGCAGATACTCGCTGGCAGGCAGGGGATCCCTTGCGAGGGCCTCGTCCTGGGTCAGAAAGGGATACAGCGGCTGGTAGGCGCGGTTTCCGTTCGGGCTTATATTTGCTGTGTTCGATGGCCGGAGCATAGACAGTCCAAGCCTTCCAATCTCCCGCAGCATCAGCAGGTTCCTGCTGTTTCGTACCAACCCGCTCGGCTGCTCAGCCAGGCAGAAATTGAACACGCAGGTTACCCGCTGGCCCAAGTCGGTGGCACTGGTCGGGAATGTCTCGCTTGACGCGTTCGGGCATCGCCAGAACGACGCCTCGTTCTGCCCCGTGCGATCGGCCCTGGCTTTAGTATACGGGTACAACGCCTCGACCCAGTTCAGTCCATATACGAATCTGCTTACTGCCGGGTCTGGAGACAGGCGGAGTATCGGGACGATAGGACCCAAATCCGTGGTTCCGGAACCCCGCCCTCTGTTGGTGGGATAGCGGTGGTGGTTGTCCTCCAGGTAGAGCGCCATCGCGTCCGCCACCCGCTGCAGGTTGGACTGGCACTTGGCTTCAGCGGGATGTCTCTGAATGCGCGCGATGGCCGGGACAAGCGTGAACGCCACCAGCGCCATCACCGCCGTGCAGACAGCAATATCTATAGCCGAGAGCCGTTTCATTGCAGACCTCCTTGCGAACCGATGGGAGAAAAGCGAATGTAGTCGATATAGAAGATACACTCAGGGTCCGGGCTCATATAGCCAGTTATCACGAGCAGATCCCCACTGGCCTCGTAGCCCGCTGATGCTTCGATATAGTTGATGCCATCCGAACTTGCGCTGCAGTAGCATATCTCACCCTGCCTTACGACTCTGAAGTAACACGTGTCGCCCGGAACCTCAGTTATCGTATTGGGGGGGAAAACGATGCAGTAGTTGGTGTCGAGTTGCTGGAAAGCACACATGTAGGTCGTGTTCCACTCGCTGGGCCAAAACTGCAAGTCTAGCGAAGCATATACGTAGGTATTCGTGCTACTCGGTATGCGTATCTTGACGTCCATCTGCCAGTCGCCTGGGGCCTTCTGAGCAAGCAGCGGCATATAGTAAGAGTTGTTGCGGCTGATCTTGGCCCATCCGGGTTCGGTTGCAGTGGAGATGCTGGCGTTGGAGGGGACAACAGCCCACCTCGGGTCTAGCGTCGGGTTGTTGAACTCATCTGAGAACGGATAGACGGGCGCGTCACGGTGGGCAATCACCTGCACATCCGATGCATCGCGCGTCCTGATTGCACGAACAAGGCGATTGGAGTCGTTGAGGGAGCCATCCGTGCTGGAGACGCCGGTCACGGATATGCGGTCGCCCATCTCAACCTCGGCGTCCGTGTAGACGCTCACCCCAATGTCGCCGTTGTCGCCGATGGTCTGGGAGCCGTCGTCGATGACCAGCCACTTCGCGCCGGTGGTCGGGGTCTCGTGGATCGCCTTCACGGTCCCCCACGTCGTAACCAAGAGCCCGACGTTGCAGAGGCCGCTTGCTGCGATCCAGGGCAGGGCGGACTGCGGCTGGTAGTCATAGATCCACAATGAGGAAAACGACGGCGCTCCCCCCAAGCTGCGGTTGGGCATGGCAAACGGGCGAATCTCTGCCTGGGAGCCCAGCGGATGAATGAACGCGTCTTTGATTACTGGTTCGCCCATTATGAGGGCAAAGTTCCCGGTGGCAGTAACGCGGTCGCCGACGGAGAGGCCCTCTGTTGGGGCGAGTACCCATATTCCGCCGAGACGGTCGAGGGACTCAAGGTAACATTCGCCCGACTCGAGGTAGGTGATGACTCCCTCCACCGTGACTTTCATCAAGGCGGGGGAGGATTTCACCTGGGAGATTGTTGCGGCGCTTACCAGGCACGCGAGGAGCAGAAAGCATGCGGCAAGCAGAATCCACGCTCTTTGCATAAGACCACCTTCTCTGCAACAAGATATGGCCGCCGGAAGTGCGCGGTCTGGCCTGCCCGCTTTGTTCCTGAAAAGCGCGCCTGCCATCGTGTTGGACACCGGGAGCTTCGGATATGTTCCCAGTGCCCCGGGTCAAAGCGAAATCGGCTATCCACGGAATGCCTGCACTTCCTCCCGCGAGGGCATGGAATTCTGAGCGCCCAGGCGTGTAACCGAAATTGCAGCCACTTTCGCTGCAAAACGCGCGGCATCCATCACAAACAAGCCCTCAGCGATGCCGGTCGCCAACGCAGCCGTGAAAGCGTCGCCCGCGGCGGTGGTGTCGACGGCTTTGACTCGCTGGGCGGGGATGATTTGCTCCGAGCTGCCGGATGAGATAAAGGCGCCTTTCGAGCCGAGGGTTATGACCACAGTCTCAACCCCCAGTGCGCGCAGCTTGTCCGCGGCGGGTTTGGGGTCAAGATCGGCTCCACATCCGGAGAGCCCGATAAGCTCGGCGGCCTCGTGCTGGTTCGGTGTCAGCACGTCTACTCTGCCAAGAACCTTAGGGGATACCGGCCTGATAGGCGCGGGGTTGAGGATGATTCGGGTGCCAACTGACTTAGCCACTTCGACCGCGTGCGCGACGGTTTCCGACGGTATCTCGAGTTGCAGCACCAGGATGTCGGCGCCGGCTATCGTCTCCCGTGCTCGATCGACGTCCTCGGGCGAGAGAGCGTTGTTCGCGCCAGGAGCAACCACGATCGCGTTCTCCCCTTTTGCATCTACCGAGATCAGGGCGATGCCGCTCGGATGCTCCCGGTCGGTAGTCACAAACTTGGTGTCGATGCCAACCTTGTGGAAGTTGTCGAGCGATGCCTGCCCAAAGACATCGTCGCCTACTCGTGCCACCAGCTTGACATCGGCTCCCAGCTTGGCGGCACAAACGGCCTGATTCGCGCCCTTACCGCCAGGGACCATTATGAACTCGCCGCCAAGGATCGTCTCGCCTGGCCCAGCGATTTTCGCGGCCCTGACGACCATGTCCGTGTTGGAGCTGCCAACGACTACTATCTTTGCTCGAGCCAATGGTGCGCCTCCTGGTGTGTGCTTCGGCCAATTGCTAGACTCTACACTCGGCCGCCGAGGTTGTCAAGGCAAGGAGTCAAAGGTCAATGGGCCGGTGGCGCGGGAACGTGGAGAGCCAGCTTGTTGTCCAAGCTCGCCTGCTACACAAGCTGGTACAAAAAAGTTCCCCAGTCCTGGGAGGACCGGGGAGGAGAAAAGAGGGTGGGAAGGTTTGCTACTATATATACGACGCAGCAACTGCCTTTGTTCCACCCCCTCCGTCACTTTTTGTGCAATATCACCACACCACCGGGTATATGCAGTTCGCGCCGCCTACTGCAGGGTAATTCCTGCAATGCTTGCTCTCGGTGAGGCTGCACGTCATGCCGAACTTACAGTCACCCCTCAGCGCCGGGGCTATGCGAAAGGGCCCCGAAGAGTTATAATATCCCCCGGCTATTGCATACGAGCAAAGGATTAACACAATGAACAGTCGGATTCCCATATAC
>CAZFYZ010000099.1:8756-15244 GCA_964523735.1 uncultured bacterium
TCGCCAACCCGCCCGCTCCTCCGCTGCCCGGCCCATTGGGCAATCCTCCCAACTGGGACAGCGGGATCAAAGTCGGCACCATGGCGTTTTCTGCCGTGAACCCATCCGGCACGGTGTGGGCCGGAGCCTGGAACCAGAATGCTAAGGACGGTGAACTACGCTCGGCGCTTGTGGTGATCGACCTCGAGAAGAGGACCGCTCAGCGCCAGGACCTGGGCAAGGGCGTGTTCACAAATGGCCTTGGTTGGGCCGATGACGACACGGTGCGAGTGATGTTGACTGATTCCGAGGATCCCACACTGGCGAGCAACTCGAAGGTAGTTTACTTGCGGAAGGCAAGCTCATCATCGCCCGAGTTCGAGACGGGTGATTCGCTTCGCGCGCCAGTCGAGCGTGTGCTCGCCTGGCCGGTCGGCTCCGACCTCTGCCTTGCGCAGATGGCGAGCGCGAACCCAGGCCTCGAAGTCGCTGTGCTTGACAAGGGCGTTATCGCCGGCAAAGCAATCTCAATGGTTCCGCTGAACGAGTCAGTAGAGGCCTACCGCGTGGCGGCTCTCACGCCTGATGGCAGCTCGTTTGTATTCTCCACAGCCACCAAGACCGGTGGGGACCTGGCCTATTGGTACGTGGACACCAAGACCGGCGCCAATCCAAAGATGCTGGCTTCGACCGACCTGCCTGGCCGCGCGGAGGGGATGTGGGTCTCGCCCGCGGGCGTGCTGATGGTGGTCAGCCAGCGCGACAAGTTCGAAGTCCTGCGCTATGACCCCGCGAGTGGCAAAGTCGCGCCCGCAACCGGCGACATCAAGACGCTGTGGCCGGACGCGCCAAAGTCCATGATGTTCGCTACCTATAACGGCGGTTTCCGCCTCGACCTCGCAACCGGTAAGACCAAGCGGCTGTTCGATCTCACCCGGCAGGGCAAGGACTCGGATGAGTGGCGCCGGCGCATACAGGATGGTCGCCTCTATCCTCGCAAGGATGGCAACTACACTGCCGTCTCTGTGCTTGCCAACCAAGTCGACATCCGAGTGATAGAAAAGGACGGCGACAAGGGCGGCGACATCCTGCCGAGAGGATAATGCAGTGGGGTCATTCGCCGGACTGATTCTGGCGGCAGGCAGGGGCAGCCGGTTCCATGACGAGTCCGGCCCGCCCATCCCCAAGGTGCTTCGACCCGCGCTGGGCCGACCGCTGATCTCTTACGTTGTGGAGGCGCTAAGGTCTGCCGGCGTCGATGATATCGCGGTTGTTACCGGCTATCAGGCGGAAGAGGTCGAGCGGGCGCTTGGTGATGGCTTCAGATATGCGCGCCAGCCGGAGCAGCGAGGTTCTGGCGACGCCGTCAGATGCGCTGCTGAGCTGTTCGATGGCTTTGTCGGGCATGTGGTCATTATGTGCGGCGACAGCCCGCTGTTCCGAGCCGCTACGGTAACCAGGATGATGCGTGCGCAAGTCGCAGACTCTGCGGCTGCCACGCTCGCATCGGCAGTGCTGGATGCCCCGACGGGCTATGGTCGGATACTGCGCGATCCTGGTGGACGTGTCACTGCGATCGTCGAGGAGAAGTGTGCCGACGCGGCGCAGCGCGACATTCGTGAAGTCAACGGCGGCGCCTACGTCTTCGATGCCCCATGGCTCTTTGCCAACATTGGTCAGATGGCGAAGAACGAGGCGGGCGAGTACAACCTTACGGATATGGTGCGTGTCGCCATTGAGCAAGGCCGGCGGGTAGCCACCGTCGAGTGCGACCCCGAAGATCTTCTCGGTGTTAATACGCCGGAGCAACTGAAGGTCGTGGAGGATATCCTGCGTCGCCGCTAGATGCCTCCCAGTTCCGTCGTTTTGGTTTCTTGGAGTTACCTATGCAGAAACAGAAAATCGCCCTTCCCGACGGGCGCTACCTCATCTACTACACATTCGATAAGCAGACTGCCGACAAGCAGGTCGGGAAAACCAATGACAGACCCCAAATCTCAGATCTAGAATCCGCGGAGGTCAAAGGCTAGTGTCTGAGCTTCGATGGCATCCTATACTCGAGGAATGGGTCATCACCGCGACGCATCGACAGGATCGAACGTTCCTGCCGCCGGATGACTACTGCCCCCTCTGCCCGACCCAGCCTGGCGCGTTTCCTACTGAAATCCCGTCCGAAGACTATGAGATCGTCGCATTCGAGAACAAGTTCCCCTCGCTGAAGCATCCCGCGCCTGAGCCCGCAGTTGAGGAAACCGGCCTCTACAAGGTTCGCCCGGCGGATGGCATCTGCGAAGTGGTCTGCTATACTCCCCGTCACAATGGCACTCTGACAGACGCCACGCCCGAAGAGATGCGCAATCTGGTGGATGTTTGGACCGATCGGTTTCGGGACTTGGGCAGTCGCGACTTCATCGATTACGTGTTGATCTTCGAGAACAAGGGGCAGATGATTGGGGTTACGCTCAACCACCCTCACGGACAGATATACGCGTTCCCGTTCATTCCGCCCAAGATACAGAAAGAGCTCGACTCATCCGCCAAGCACATGGATAGGACAGGCCACTGTCTCTTCTGCGATATCATCCAGGAAGAACTCACTGATGGTCGCAGGATTGTGGCCGAGAACGATTCGTTCGTCGCAGCGATCCCCTTCTTCGCGCGCCTGCCCTACGAGGTCTACATCTTCTCCCGCAAGCACCATCAGACGATGTTGACGTTCGATGAGTCCGAGCGCGACGATTTTGCAGGTATCCTCAGAACCATCCTCCAGAAGTACGACAACCTCTGGGATATGTCGCTCCCCTACATGATGATTATGCACCAGGCTCCGACCGATGGGCGTGATTATGGGTATTACCATTTTCACGTGGAGTTCCATCCGCCGCACAGGACCAAGCATAAGCTCAAGTATCTGGCGGGATGCGAGACTGGGGCCGGCTCCTACATCAATGACACTTTGGCCGAGGAAAAGGCAGCCGAGCTTCGCGCCGCCGAGCCGCGGACATAGTCCGCGTTGTTCGTCATTTCGAGCAGCGATCAGTGTCATTTCGAACGTAGTGAGAAACCTGCTTTTGGAGTTACCTGCAAAGCAGATCTCTCGCGCTGCTCGAAATGACGGTCTGCCGTCGGTCGGGCGCTGTCGTAGCGCGACATCAGGGCGGGAGTTCCTCCACAATGCAGGTAGTCTGCCACAACCTGACGAACCTATCCGTACGATCGGAGGATCGTAACTTGGCCACCGTAAGAAAAGTAACCCTCATCGAGCCCAAGCCCCCCGGCTATCACGTCTACAGCCGTATCGCGCTTCCGAGGCTGGGGCTGCCGCTGATCGGGGCGATGCTGAAGCAGCGCGGGATCGACGTCAGCATCTACTGCCAGGACTTCGCCGAGATTGACTACTCGGAGGTCTACTCATCCGATCTCGTAGGGATCTCGACCACCACCTCTACCGCTCCCGAGGGCTATCGGATCGCCGACTTGGTGCGGGACGCAGGCATTCCGGTGATGATGGGCGGCTCCCACGTCACCTTCATGGCAGACGAGGCCCTCGCGCACTGCGACTTCTGCGTGCGCGGAGAGGGCGAGTACACAACGCTCGAGCTGATTGACGCGATCGATTCGGGCTCGGGATTTGGCTCGATAGCAGGGCTGTCCTACCGTATTGGCGATGAAGTTAGACACAATCCCGACCGCGAGCTTGTGCAGGACCTGGACTCACTGCCGTTCCCCGATCTGTCACTCATCAGCGAGCGTGAGAAGATCAAGCTTACCCCCGTTGCGACCTCTCGCGGCTGCCCCTATGACTGCAGCTTCTGCAGTGTCGTCAGTATGTTCGGCAGGGGCTGCAGGCAGCGGAGTGTGGAGAGCGTGGTCGAGGAGCTGAGGCTTCTCAATGCAGACACCGTCTTCTTCTACGACGACAACTTCGCCGCTGACCGCGCGAGGACAAAGCGGCTGTTGGAGAGGATGCTCTCGACCGGCGTCACACCAAACTGGACCGCACAAGTGCGAGCAGACGTCGCGCGCGACCGTGAGCTGCTGAAGCTAATGAAGCGCAGCAACGCCTACATGTTCTACATCGGCCTGGAGTCTGTGAACCCCGCGACGCTCAAGGAGTACAATAAGCGGCAGAGCGTGGAGGAGATCGTCGAGTCGGTGCGCATTATCCACGAGCACGGGATGATGGTGCACGGGATGTTCGTCTTTGGCGCGGAGAACGACGATGCCCAGAGCCTGCGGGAGACGGCCGCGTTCGCGCTAAGAAATGAGATCGACACGGTCCAGTTCATGATACTCACGCCTCTTCCCGGGACGCGTTACTATACCGAACTGGAGGCGCAGGACAGGTTGCTGACTCGCGAGTGGAACCTCTACGACGGGCAGCATGTGGTTTACCAGCCGGGCAAGATGACACCCTATGAGCTGCAGAAAGAGACTTTTCGGTCCATGAAGCGCTTTTACAGCTTGCTTGAATGCGCTAAAATGGTGTTTGGGCTGGAATTCCTGAGGTTCGCGGCGAGGTTCAACCTGAGCCTGCTGATGGGTCGCTGGCGCGCGGCTAAGAAGCTGCTCGACAACCGGCTGCTGCGGGGCTTCTACCGGGCGTATGGTCACATCCTGATCAAGCGTTGGGAAGCCGCAAACAAAGACTTTGGGGAAAGGATCAAGGCGCTGGCCGAGAGGGCGCGATCTGTGCGCAAGCCCGCTCGGGTGACGCCTGTTCAGAAGACTGACTGATGCCTGACAGGATCGCAAGACTGAAGCAAGACTTTGAGGAAGTGTTCGGCCACAAGCCCGAGGCAATCGTTAAGGCCCCGGGGCGAGTGGAGATTCTGGGAAACCACACTGACTATAACGAGGGGTTCGTCCTTCCCGTGGCCATCAACGTGGACGTCATCGCCGCGGGTCGCTTGAGGGACGACGACAAGATCTCGGTCTACTCAGCCAACTTTGAGAGCAAGGCCGAGTTCCCGCTGGGCTCGATCGAGTTCGACAACGTCAACACCTGGTCCAACTACGTCAGGGGCGTCGTTCGGTCGCTCAAGGAGGCGGGCATCGAGCTGCGCGGGGTCGATATGGCGATCCACGGCAATGTCCCGATCGGTTCGGGCCTCTCGAGCTCGGCAGCGATCGAGATAGCCGTCGGGTTCCTGCTGCAGACGCTCGTGGGCTTCGAGATGAGCGGCCCCGACATGGCCCTGATCGGCCAGAAGGCGGAGAACAAGTTCGTCGGTGTCAACACCGGGATCATGGACCAGTTCATCTCACGGCTGGGCAAGAAGGACCACGTGCTTTTCCTGGACTGCCGCACGCTCGATTACGAGCATCTGCCGCTGGATACATCCGCGGTGAAGATCATCGTCTGCGACACGATGAAGAAGCGTGGGCTGGTGGACAGCGAATACGGCCTGCGACGGCAGCAGTGCGAGGAGGCGGTGGAGCTTCTCAAGCAGTGGCTGCCGGGGATCAAGGCCCTGCGCGACGTGAGCGTTGCCGACTACCAGGCTCACAAGGACAAGCTGCCCGAGGTGACGCGCCGGCGCGCGGAGCACGTCGTATACGAAAACGAGCGTGTGCTGAAGAGCCGAGAGGTCCTGACGGCGGGTGATTATGAGGAGTTCGGTCAGCTCCTCAATGCTTCACACAACTCCTCGCAGCATCTCTATGAAGTGAGCTGCGCCGAGCTGGACCTGATGGTGGAGATCTGCAGAAGGGCGCCCGGCACGTTGGGCTCGAGGATGACCGGCGGCGGCTTCGGCGGCTGCACGGTCAGCCTGGTTAGCGATGAATCGGTGGACGCATTCATCGCCGAAGTCACCACGAAATATGAAAAACAAACTCGCCTTACTCCGTCGGTCTACGTCTGCACGGCCGAAGACGGAGCGAGCGAAGTGGGCAGTAGGTGAGAGGCTATGGCGGAAGTGCTAAAGTGTAGGAAATGCGGGGCAGAGCTGCACCCGGATCAGAAGGTCTGCATAGTCTGCGGCGAGACGACATCCGCGGGAGGGAAGTTCGACGTCGAGGAGGAGCAGCATTGGCGGCCGACCGCTATGCAGATAAAGATAGCCGCGGGAGTCGTCGTCGCGATTCTGCTGATATTCATCCTCCACAAGCTGCTCTATGTTAAGCCGGTGGATGAGGTGGCGAAAGAGTGGTTCGATGCCATGGTTCAGCGGCAGTTGGCCGTTGCCAAGCGTCTTTCGGCCCCTGAACTGGAGCAGAGCCTCTCGTCGCAGTCGCTCGACTTGCGGGCGCTATCGGACATGTACATGGCCGACATCACCGGCAGCGGCGGGACCTACACGTTCGGACAGGCGCAGTTCGACGATCCGACACGACCCAAAACAGCGGACATCGAAGTGACCGTCACAGGCCCCACAGGGGAACTGCTGAGGGTTGTGAAGTTGCATCTTATCAAGGTCGGCCGAGCCTGGAAAGTCGCCGACGCGAGATAGTGTAGGCTTACCATTGATGTGGTACACATTGCTGGGTTGCGGATAAGGTTGCTT
>CAZFYZ010000100.1:0-15103 GCA_964523735.1 uncultured bacterium
TGTTCACGAGTTTTTAACAAGGGATTGGGAGATAGGAGTTGGGGGTTGGGGAGGGGACACGGGGAATTACGAATTATGAGTTATGAGTTGGGGGTTGGGAGGGGGCACTGGGGATTATGAGTTATGAGTTATGAATTGTGAGTTGGGGAGGCCGGGGATTTGGGATTTGGGATTGCTGGGGTGCTGCCGGGGCCTGCGTGACCGGATGCTGGAGCGTATGCTCCGGGACTGCTTTTCGTCCCGGAGCAGGAGCGGGGATGTGGCGAGGCATAGAAGCAAGCTATCTTGGGCTCGTGGCCAGGCATAGAAGCTAGTCGTTCCTGCCTGATTGTAGTCCTAGCATCTCGGCGACGATCGCATCGATCTCTGCGAGTTCGCGGGCTAGATCGGCCCTCACCTTCTGCCTCAGCCTGCCAATCTCGGCATTCGGAGGCAGCTCAGAGGCGGCGACAAGCTGATGGCACTTGACTGACAGCTCAGCCAGATGGGTCTGCACGGGGTTTGCAGGATTGAACGTTGGTATCGGCGTTGGAAGGACCTCGAAGGGACGTCGATGGATATCGCGCTCGCCATGGTACGCGCCGCGAGTCTGGTGCGGCTTGATTGTTATATTGACACAAGGCGCGTTGAGCACTGCGGACAGGAAATGAGCCTCTTGCTCTGTTGCGCAGCAACAGCAGTAGGTGCCGCTGTCCGCGACAAGCCCCTGAGTCCCAACACTCTGTAGCACAGGTGCCACGCTTGCTTGCAGGACTGAGGAACAAAGGTGACTTCCTGAACGGTTGTAGAAAACACGGTGCTCGGCCAGCGGGTCTTGGGAGGAGAGTTTCCCGTGGTAATCAAGCCACTCTACCAGCGATGCTTGCGTGGTGTCCTTCTTCCTTTCGTTCCAGATCGCTTCGGCTTGGGAGAGCCATGAACCCAACCCGGGGTAGCCGCGAGAATACGCTGTTCGGGAATCGATCACACCACACCTAGCTTTGTGGCCCATTTTGTGGAGGGGAAGTACAACCAGGCTGAGCTGCCGCGTACCAAAGGGAACCAGGTCATTTGACAGTAGGGTGGCGTATATGAACTCCGCCTCCACATTGCACTCGACGTGCACATCGCGCCATGGCTCGTTCGCTCTGACCGCAACCCCTGGGTCAGTCATAAGCCTGGGCTGCAAAGGATTGATGCCCAACGATGCGGGAATCGCAAACCACATGGTTCGTGGGACTATCGTCGCACCTTGGAGGAACTCCTCACGATACGGGCTGATCGGGCACGGAGCCGCCGCCACAGAACCTGCAACCTCATCGCAATGAAGCAGCGCCATTGCGCTGCCGTAACTCAGTCCTTTCTCGCGAAGTACCCCAGCGAAGCGGGTAGCCGGTATCGGACCTACGGTCGCGTTGGCATCCGCAATCAGCACACATGTGTCGACGCCAAACACCTTCAGGCTCCTCTCGCTAGGCACATCGACATCCTTCAGGTCGAGCACTCTCGTTAGTGCCTGACTGGCTTGAAAGCCCGCGTGCTGCTTCGCCCCCGTGATGACGCTTCTGGGCATTACAAAGGCGATGGTTCCACCATTCTTCATGTACCACTCGCGACAATGGGAGAAGAAGAGGGTTGCTGTGTCCATCTGCGTGAACAGCTTCCCTTGACCACGAGTCAGCAGACCGCAGGCAAGCGTCATACGCTTTACTTGCGCTTGGTACCCACGATCGCGAATGTAGCGGTAGGAAAGCCAGGGAGGGTTACCGGCAATGAAGTCAAACCTCCTCTGGGCAAGGTAGAATGGCCTGTAAGCGTTCTTGAGTATAAACGCCCAGATGGTATCTCTGCCCTCCTGAATCAGCTTTCTCATCAGGCGTAGGTTGGCGGCCCAGAATGGTATTGTGCCATTCATCCCCTGTCGCTCCAGCCACTCGCGGAATCCTGCGGCGGCATCTGCCTCCGGCAAGTCCGTCATCCGCGCGTAGCCAGCCATCGTATCTATAACAGAATCGAAGGATGCCATAGCGGCCATATCGGCGCGGATGTGGAAAGACTCCTCGTCCGAAACCGGCACCGGCACAAGACCGGTGCGAGCCTCGGGGGACAGCAGGCTATCAGCCATGTAGACAGGGATGGTAACAGGCCCCAGGCCGTCGTCAAGCTTCGCGAACTTCTTCAGAGCCAGCAGGTAGTTCACCTTGCTTGTCAGGACCGCGACCGGGTGAACGTCCACGCCCATCACATTGTCCAGGCACCACCGCGCGAGATCACCATCACCGGCGTCATCCTCGGCAAGCATCCTGATCGCGGTGAACAGAAACGTGCCGCTGCCGCAGGCCGGGTCGAGAATGCTCTTGCGCCCGGCAAAGCCCGCTTCGCGCAGTGCCAGCTCGGCCAGCCAGTCAGGGGTGTAGTACTCGCCCAAGTCATGCCGATCGGTCGGGTCGACCAGGTCCTGGTAGAGCCGCTGCAGCAAGTCCTGCTCACCCAGCAGGTCCAAGTCATACTGCCCGAGGTGCGCTACCATCCCGTTGAGCACGTTCCGTGCTTGCCCGCGGACGGCGTCATCGAGCACCCAGGAGAAGAAGTCGGCTTCGGCCAGATTTGTGGCAATTCTCTGGAAGGAGGAGCCGTCCACGACCCCCAGTATCTCATCCCCACGAGGCCGGCGCTCCACGGCGGCGATGTACGCGATGACCCTGACTAACAGGGCAAGGTACGTATGCCTGATGAACAGCTCTTCGGCGCCAACGCGCGTGCCATAGACCTTCGCCAGGAGCCGATCCCACTCGCTGTACTTGACCTGCACGGTCGGGTCGCCGGTCGTCGCGCGGAGCATCAGGCGAAGAGTCGTCCTCGATGCGGCGAACACCGCGCTGCCGCTCCCGAAACGCCGGACGATATCCCCTGGCGTGGGCTGTACATCGCGGGCGGAGAACAGGTAGGCCTCGAACCACAGATATGCGGCAACGGGGTCATCCGTGATCTTCATCAGGTCTTCGGTATCGATCAGGCGAAGCTCGCCTTCCTCGAGCGAGTAGACCTCAAAGCGAAGCCCATCGGTAAGGACTCCAAGCGGCCTGCGCTTTTCGACAGACTTGAGATAAGTGCGCAGTTCACGCAGCCCGTCCTCCCGTTCCTCCTCGATGTCGCGCTTGAACTCAAAGACGAGGTATTGGTAGAGGAGGTCTATGAATCCACGTACGCGCAGGCCGGTTACGTGCTCTTCGAGTTGCAGTTCCTCTGCGTCTACCTCAAATGCGTCGCGGATGAGCGTCGTGAAGAGGTGCCGGCGGTAGTCGTGGTGGCGCTTCTCCTCGCGTGCTCTGAGGATGGCGGGAATGTACTCGCCGAAAGCCTTTGAGAATCGTTGTGTGGCCATAGTTCTGCAGTGGACTTCTACCGAAGCTTGGCCGATTCCTGCGGGGAGTACCTCCCCCACTCGTCTGGCAATGCGTTTGCCAGATGCGTGCCTTGCGGATATCTGATGCACGGTCCCACTTCGGGTTCTGCACCCGCGCAACGGACTTGCGCGGTACCCCGCCGCTGCAATGGATTTGCGGGGCGCTCGGGAGGTTCCGGGATTTGGCGTCGCGGTGTCAATCGGGTTCGTGGTTGGAGTGGGAATTGTGGCGCACCGAAATCCCGAAAGACCGGGGGCGGGGGTTTCGGGTCAGGGTGACGCCGAAACAACGGATCGGCTGAGTAGGGGGCAGCATGCCCCGGGAACTCGGTTCCGGGGTAACATACCCCCGACCATCGGACCAGCGGACCAGCCGACCATCGAGACCCCTCCCCGGCCCTCCCCTGAAGCGGGAGGGGGCAGCGTACGCCCGGACCATCGGAGTAGCGGACCATCGAGACCCCTCCCCAGCCCTCCCCTGAAGCGGGAGGGGGCACGTGTGTTGTGGGGACCCCTCCCCGGCCCTCCCCTGAAGTGGGAGGGGGCACGCGTGTTGTGGGGACCCCTCCCCAGCCCTCCCCTGAAGCGGGAGGGGGCACGCGTGTTGTGGGGACTCCTCCCCAACCCTCCCCTAAAGTGGGAGGGGGTTCACGAAGGACAAGGGTTCACCTTAAGCTAAGGCATTTGGTAAGCTTGAGGTGGTCTCGTTCGTGGTTTGGAGAGGTCGACAAGTAGTTCTGCCGACGATTGTGGCCAGGTTCGTGCCGGTACTGCCCTTGTGGGTGTGGGTGGGGCTGGCGTTGGTCTTCGGCGTCGCCGCGGGGCTGGGAGTGTATACTTTCGCGTATGCCCAGGGCCTCTCGTATATGAGCAATGACCCGAAGGCATGCCTCAACTGCCACGTGATGCGCGATGTCTATGAGGGCTGGAACCACTCCAGCCACAAGTCAGTCGCCACCTGCAATGACTGCCACATCCCGCACAACTTCCCCGCGAAGTATGTCGCCAAGGGACTGAACGGGTGGCATCACAGCTCCGCGTTTACTACCGGCAAGTTCCACGAGCCGATACGCATCAAGAAGTACAATAGAGACATACTCCTCGAGAACTGTCTTGGCTGTCACGGCAGTCTGACGGACTCGATCATTCATCAGCACTCGAACTCATCGACCGACTGCCTGCGCTGCCATTCGCGCGTAGGGCACGGTTGGTAACAATAGTCCCCTCCCACTTTAGGGGAGGGTTGGGGAGAGGTCCCATGGGAGAGAAATCGAACATCTGCTGGACGCCTCGTAAGGCCGCTGTCGTGATAGCGGCGTTTGCGTTTGGTGCTATCGTGACGGTTGGCGTGCTCGCGCTGCTGTTCAACATCAGGCAGCACAAGTATGAGGCCGCGCAGTATCCGCTGAGGGTGCTTAATATTCCCGAGAATGAGCTTGACCCGGCGGTGTGGGGGCGGGACTTCTCAAGGCAATACAACACATTCAAGAGAACGTCCGAGTCTGACTTCAAGACCCCATATGGCGGGTCGGTGCCCTATAGCAAGCTCGAGAAGGTCCCGGCGATGAAGCGGATATGGGCGGGGTATGCGTTCGCGATCGATCACAACGAGGAGCGCGGGCATTTCTACGCGCTGACCGATCAGAAGAACACTCGCAGGGTCACTGAGAAGAAGCAGCCGGGGGCTTGCGCGAACTGCCACGCGGCGGAGGCTCCGGGGCTCATCAAGCAGATGGGATGGGAGGAGTTCAACAACACTCCCTATGATGAGCTGAAGAGCAAGCTGCACACCGGGACCTCGTGCGCGGACTGTCACGATCCGAAGACCATGGACCTGCGGATCACTCGGCCTGCGTTCAAGAACGCGATGGCTGAGCGGGGGATCGATCTTGCCAAGGCGACTCGGCAGGAGATGCGGACTTATGTGTGCGCGCAGTGTCACGTGGAGTATTACTTCAGGGGCGAGAACAAGGTGCTCACGTTCCCCTGGAAGAAGGGCCTGACGATCGATGATATCGAGGCGTTCTACGACGAGTACGGATTCTCCGACTGGAAGCACAAGGAGACCGGGGCGGATATGATCAAGATCCAGCACCCGGAGTTCGAGACGTGGTCCACGGGGATCCACGCGCGGTCCGGGGTCGCCTGCGCGGACTGCCATATGCCTTACGTGCGGGATGGCGCGGTGAAGGTGTCGGATCACTGGCTCAGGAGCCCGCTGGCGAACATCAACCAGGCGTGCCAGCCGTGTCACAGGCAGGATGAGAAGGAGTTGACGAGCCGGGTCGCCCTGATCCAGGACAATACCGCGAAGCTCCTGCGCCGGACTGAGGCGGCGCTGGTGGACGCGATCGATGCTATCGCCGCTGCGCAAAAGGCGGGGGCGAGCGATGCGGCTCTGAAGCAGGCTCGGTATTTGCATCGGCGGGCATCGCTGCGGTGGGATTTCATCTCGTCAGAGAACGGGTCGGGGTTCCACAGTTCGCAGGAGGCGGCGCGAGTGCTGGCGGACGCGGTCGATTATGCGCGACAGGCGCAGTTGGCGGCGGAGAAGGCGAAACCGTAGAGCCGAACAACAAGAGTCAGCCGATAGTGTTTGCGGGCGGGAGGCCTTCCCGCCCGCTTCTTAGTATGTCTAGCGACCACCTATTGTGATGGTCGTCGCCGGTGAGAGCTGCCCGCGTCGGCCGATCGTGACGGCACTGATCGTGTAGCGGGTGTTGCGGCCTCTGATCAGCGTGGTCAGGTTGATGGGTTCGGACGACCACCGCCCGTTGCGGCCGACCTCTATGGTCTGATCGGTGAGTTGTCCGCTCGAACGGAAGACGCCCAAGAGCTGCGATGAATAGCTCACTCTGAGGCGGACGCGCGAGTTGGACGGTGCGGTGCCGGAGACGATCAGCGGTCTATCAGCCGGTATCGCCCCCCGAGGGGCGGTGATTACGGGCTGACGCAGTTCGCGGCCCGGCGCCAGGGATATGATCTCCACCGAGCGCACTGTGTAGGACTGGCCCGACGGCAGCGTCAGTGTGCCTGAGATGGTGGAGTTGTCGATGTTGGAGTCGGCAGGGATGGTGTATGTGCCCCGGTAGAGGCCGGAGGAGATCTCTCGCAGGCTGCGAGTGTCCAGCCGGATGCCGCCGGAGGTTATAACTGAGAAGCTGGCACGGCCGTTTGGCTCGCCCCGCATAGTGATCGTTACTGTGTCGCCGGGCCTCAGGTTGGAGACGTCGGAGAGAGTGAACTCCGTGATCATTGCCTCGTCGCGCCTGCTGACGTCGAAGCTCCAACTGCGTCTTCCGAGGTTGCCGGCACGGTCGCGAGCGGTGATGATGACTGTGTTCCCGCACGCTCGCAGCGCCTGGTCAGGACGGTAGGTGAGGATGCCTAATGCGAATGTGGCGTCCTCTGAGACATCGTCCCCATTGACGGTGATGGCGACATCTTCATCGTCGATCCCGCTGCCATGATTGTCATCGATGACTGCTGAGATGGTCGGACGGTTCACGGTGACCTGGCTGTCCGCGGCAGGGCTGAAGCTGTTGATGCTGGGGGGGACTGTATCTATTGAGATCTGGGTGGGTGCCTCTGCGACGGCGCGTTTGCCGCCAACGTTGATGGTGGCAACGACGTTGTCCCCGCTCACGGTCAGCTGCTGGCCCGTTGGGATCACCCAGGCGCCGGAGTATCTGCCTGGGGTTACCTCACGCATAGGCACGCGGTCGATGACTCCGGGGATCTCGAATGTGGCGATGCCTCCCGGTGTGGCCCGCATGTCAACGCTGAGGGTCGATCCGGTTCCGATCCAACCGGCGGCGTCGTGGGTGACGGATTCGATGCTTACCCGCGGGCCGGCTCCGACTCCGCCTCCGCTCAGTATGCGGACCGTTCGTGCCGATGGCTGCCAGGTGACTCCGGCTCCCAGTGCTTCTCCCACGAACCTCAACGGGACCATTGTGGTTCCGGCGATGATGCGCGCGGGAGCATCAAGCGTCACCGGTCGTCCATTGATGAATGCGGTTCGCGCACCCACCGTAAGGCTGACCTCGTTGTCCTGTTGGGTTATGGTCACAGCGCGGGCGGGCGCGTTCCATGTGACCTCTCCACCCATCTGCTCGACAACCTCGCGGAACGGGACCAACACCGATCCGCCTATAAGAGCAGGTTGTGCGTAGGGAAACGCCACCGGCTGTCCATCGATAGTGACACGCACCGGCTGTGCCAAGGTGGGGATCGCCGCGGCGCCGAGGAGCGCCACGCAGATGACTGCTGTGTAAAGACGCATCATTGCTCCTTCCTCCTGCTATCAGACTGGCAACTGGTATTGTTCCAGGCTACCGGCGTTGCTAATCGCGGGCGGGCGTAGAGACGTGAGCCAGGAATCCTCGAGCGGCCTATTCCTTGACACGCAAACTCGTGCGACATACAATAAACCCGGTCAATCAAGTGGTTTTGATAGCCCCTGACACAAACACTCATCCTGAGCTCGTCGAAGGATTCGGACCTTCTTGATGCACATCGATACAGCCCAACTCGTTCCGCTTGTTATTGAGATCGCGAAGATACTCGCTGCAGCAGTAGTAATCCTGATATTCATGCTGACCGCAGTGTTGTACATCGTGTTGAAGCTGCGGTGGGTGATCGCGCGGATCCAGTCCAGGCTGGGGCCGAACCGAACGGGACCTTGGGGCATTGCGCAGACGGTTGCCGATGCGCTGAAGCTGTTTCAGAAGGAAGACATCATCCCCTGCGGTGCTGACAGGTGGCTGTTTATCATTGCCCCTGCGATTGTGTTCATCCCCGCTTACCTGGTCTATGTCGTGATTCCGTTCGGCGAGCACCTGACCGCGCGGAGCCTGGACATCGGGCTTATCTATATCAGCGCGATCTCGTCGATCGGCGTGATTGGGATTATCACTGCGGGCTGGGCCTCGAACAACAAATGGTCGCTCCTCGGCGCGTTCAGAGGCGCGAGCCAGTTGATTGCGTATGAGGTGCCTATCATCCTGGCGATGGCGGTGCCGGTGCTTATTTCCAACTCCCTGGACCTCAACGTGATTGTGGCGAAGCAGGCGGGAGGGTTCTGGAACTGGCACCTGTTCGGCGGATTTGGTTTGCCAGCGATAGCGTTCCTGTGCTTGCTGACGGCGGGGCTGGCCGAGATCAACGTGACTCCGTTCGATATCATGGAAGCGGAGTCGGAGCTGGTCGCGGGGTTCAATACCGAATACTCCGGGATGAAGTTCGCGCTCTTCTTCCTCGCTGAGTTTGCCGCGTCGTTTACCTTGGCGGCGATCATTGTGACGCTGTTTCTTGGAGGGTTCAACCCTCCGCTGCCAGTGCTTGGCGCGCAGCTCACGGGGGTGTGGGCCTCGCTCGTATCGCTGGGTTGGTTCCTCGCGAAGTGCTGGGTGATCGTGATTGGTATCTTGTGGATACGCTCGACTCTGCCCCGCGTGCGAATGGACCAGTTGATGAACCTGAGCTGGAAGGCGTTGATCCCCGTTGGCCTGGCTAACCTGCTGGCGACGGGAGCTTATGTGGTGTTGGTGTTGGCGAAGTGAGTATACGCAAGGACATACTAAACGTCTTCGTCAGCATCCCCAAAGGGCTGTGGGTGACGCTCAAGAACTGGTGGTATAAGCGGCCGGCAGTCACTGAGCTGTATCCCGAGGAGAAGCCTGCGCTGCCCGAGCGCTATCGGGGCTTTCCCACGCTGCCGGTGGACCCGGCGACCGGGCGCTCGCGCTGCATAGCCTGCGGAATCTGCGCTAAGATGTGCCCGGAGGGGATCATCCACGTCGAGGCGGAGAAGGGCGGCGACCCGAAGGACCGGAAGCCGGCGGAGTTCACGATCGATATCTCGCGGTGCATGTGGTGCGGGCTGTGTATGGAAGCCTGCCCTAAGCAGTGCCTGAAGCCGGGGCGGACGTTTGAACTTGCGTGCTATGACCGCGAGGGGATGGTCTACAAGCTGGAAGATTTGATGAGGCTCGGCGGTACGCTGCCAGCGGAGCCTGAGACTAAGCCTGAAGGGGAAGGGACCTAATCGCGAAAACGCGAAAGAGCGAAAACGCGAAAGAAGAGGTTGATGGGCCTTGTGCCTGCCCCGCTTTCCTGAAGGGGAAGGGACCTAATCGCGAAAACGCGAAAGAGCGAAAACGCGAAAAGAAGAGATTGATGGGTTTCGTGTTTGATGCGCTTTCTAACAAGGTCATTGCTGCCGCGGTCGAAGTGCATAGAGCTCTCGGCCCCGGCTTTCTTGAGGGTGTGTACGAGGCGGCTCTGAAAGTGGAACTCGCGTCGCGAGGCATCGCTTTCGAGTCGCAGAAGCAGATGGAAGTAGTGTACGCAGGCAAGGTTGTTGGCAACCACGTATTGGACCTGTTCGTCGAGGAGCAGTTGGTTGTTGAGCTGAAGGCGGTGTCAGGGTTGGAGGACGTGCACTTCGCGCAAGTAAGATCATATCTGAAGGCAACGGGGGCCACAGTGGGGCTCCTGATGAACTTCAACTGCCCGAAACTCACTGTGAAGCGTGTTGTGCTGGACTATAGAGATAGCAGCGTGTCCTGAAGACGAAAGGGACTATTGCTCCCTTTCGCGCTTTCGCTCTTTCGCGTTTTCGCGATTGGGTTCCTATGATGAGTGTACTTGGCTTTGAAATAACTGGATATCAGATTGCTTTTGTGATCCTGGCGGGGGTGACGGTGGGATCGGCTCTGCTCGTGGTGCTGATGCCGAACATCCTGCGCGCGGCCCTGTTCCTGGGGTTGACGCTGTTCTGCATCGCGGGGCTCTATGTCCTGATGAACGCGCCTTTCCTGGCCGCTGTTCAGGTGATGATCTACGTTGGCGCGATCACAACGATGATCATCCTCGCGATATTCCTGTCGAGCCGGGTGATGAAGATAGGCTTCGGGCAGGCGATCTATAACCCCGTGTTTGCCGCGGCCGCAGCCGGTGTTATGTTCCTGTTCCTGTTCACGACGGTGGTCAACTCGATCTGGGTGAAGGAGATTGTGGCGCAAGGGCCGGCCAATACCGATGTCGGTGTTCAGTCGGTCGCCAACGCGCTGCTGCAGCCTTATGTGTTCCCGTTCGAACTGGCATCGGTCGTGCTGCTGGCGGTTCTGGTTGGGGCCGTAGTGATCGCCAAGGAGGACACGCCAAGTGATCCATAGCGCCTACGGGATTCCGGTAAGCTGGTTCTTGACGCTTGGCGCGATGCTCTTTTGCATCGGGCTCTACGGCATGATGATCCGCCGGAGCGCGATTGGTATGCTGCTCTCGATCGAGCTGATGCTCAACGCGGCGAACATCAACTTCATCGCGTTCGGGTCGTATCTCAACCTGCCGACGATCGCCGGCCAGATATTTGCGGTGTTCGTGATCACGCTCGCGGCGGCTGAGGCGGCGGTGGGCCTGGCGATAGTCATCAATATCTATCGCCTGGAGCAGCACGTGGACGCTGACAAGATCACGGCGATGAAACACTAGAGATTTTAGATTTGTGATTTGTGATTGCCTTGCCTTTGGGCGCAACGTAAGGTCGGAGGGAGAAGGGTTTGCTAAAGGGATTCGCTTGGGCGGTTGTGGTTTCGCTCGTCTTGTGCGGGAGCGTGTGGGCTGAGCCGTGCCCTCAGCAGATAACGAGCCAGTCGTGGCACGGGCTCAGTGGCCTGTTTGTTGTGCCGACGGCGAGGATGCTTGGCAAAGGCAAGTTGGCTTTGGGCTACAGCGAGTCCAAGCATGTTGAGGTATTCTCGAGTTCGCGGTTCATGGACCGGCAGATACGCGGCGCGATGACGTACGGCGCGGCGGACTGGCTGGAGCTTTGCGCGCAGTATCAGAGCAATCAGTACGACGTGTCTCTGCAGCCCGTGCTGGACAATGAGTCGCAGGTTGTGTTCTCGGCGAAGGCGCTGCTTGTGCGCGAGACTGAGCGTCGTCCGGCGATCGCATTCGCCGTTCGGGATATCACTGATCAGGACACGGACGCCACGCCTCTGAGAGACGTGCACAACGGCCGCAAGTTCTTCCTCTTGGCGAGCAAGCGGGTGGTGGACAACCAAACGACGGGCCGTTTCGTGGACGCGCACTTTGGCCTGGGAAGCAGCGAGAGGGCAAGCGTATCGCCGATGTTTGGCTTTGAGGTGGCGGTTGCGCCTTCGATCAGCCTGATTGGTGAGGGGATGTGGGACTCGCCTTTCGTGAACTTCCGGGATTCGTATGTCAATGCCTTGCGCAGGGGCACCAGTGACCACGAGGGCCGGTTCATCTACGATATGGGCGTGAGGTGGTATCCGGACGTTGTCCCGGGGCTGGTGATCGATACGGGCGTTGTCGGCGACGGGTCGATGGAGTTTTCGTTCGGGGTGCAGTACGTGGTTGGGACGTAGGCGGATAGCGGATAGTCGATGAGAGATTACCTATCCTGCGGGAACGGGGCATGGGACTGACCTGCCAAAGCTGAACAAGCCAGAGTTCCCGCACGGAACACGTCATGGACCAGGGGTGGATGAGCAACGATAGATATCGTAACGTCTACCAGGACGACTGCAGTCACTTCTGCACCGCGAGTGTGATCGATTGCATCCCAGCGCTCCTGGGAGAGCGAATCTGTCATCTCTTGCTGGGGTCGTGGCGGAAACAGCGGAAGCGCTACGCAGTCAGGATCGAAGGCTTTGTGATCATGCCGGACCACGTGCACCTGCTGGTCAGAGGCAGTGCAGAGGGAGTTCGCAAGTTCATGCAGTACTCCCTGGCCGAGACGTCGCGCGGTATCCAGGCGGCGCTGGAGTCGGTGGCAAGGTCTGGGGATGCGCTCGCTGGAAGTCATCTGAGGGTGTTCCGGTCGGCAGCGAATGGCCCCAGCCTAGGCAAGGTTTGGAAAGAGAGATTTCGGGCTCTCCCCGTTGACCGTGAGTGTGATCTGCTGGTCAAGCTTGAGTATATACACAACAACCCTGTCAGGCGGGGGTTGGCGGAGGCGCCAAGCGATTGGCCATGGTCGAGCTATGGGGCCTACCACGGCTCGATGTCCGTGCTCGCCGTTGAACTGGTTGAGCTGGTAGTCTCAGCCTAGGACTGTGCTCTGCGGGAACTTTGGCTTGTGCAAAGTCGATGGGCTTGTGGTCGGAGGCGTTCCCGCAGGATAGGGGTTATGCATGGACCGGCTCCGCGCGATGGGGCTGGTGCACTGCGGGAACTTTGGCTTGTGCAAAGTCGATGGGCTTGTGGTCGGAGGCGTTCCCGCAGGATAGGGGTTATGCATGGACCGGCTCCGCGCGATGGGGCTGGTGCACTGCGGGAACTTTGGCTTGTGCAAAGTCGATGGGCTTGTGGTCGGAGGCGTTCCCGCAGGATAGGAAACATGGCCATTTTGGCTTCCGCCGGAGGGCGGACAGATAGATGACTGAATACGCTTGGCTAATACCCATAATACCGGTTCTGGCGTTCTGCCTGATCATTGCGTTCGGGCGAAAGGCGCCGGGGCAGGGCGCTTACGTGGCGATTGCGGGGATACTCGCGGCGCTGGCGATATCGTTTGTGATCGCGGCCCAGTGGTTCCTCGGCGGCGCGTCGGAAGCGAACCATGGGCTGTATACGGTCGCGGCTGATTGGATGCCGGTGGCGGGGTCGATGCTCCAGATGGGGTTTTCGATCGACGCGCTGACGATCGTGATGCTGCTGGTCGTGACGGTCGTGGCCTCGATGGTGATGATCTACTCCATCGGCTACATGCACGGTGATGTGCGCTACCCCAGGTATTACGCGTATCTCTCGCTGTTCTCGGCGGCGATGCTGACGCTGGTGATCGCCAATAACATCGTGCTGATGTTCATGGCGTGGGAACTGGTCGGGCTGACGTCTTACCTGCTGATCGGGTTCTGGTTCGAGAAGCCCTCGGCGATGCGCGCGGCGAAGAAGGCGTTCCTCGTGACGCGCGTCGGCGATGTGGGATTCCTGGCGGGGATGATACTGCTCTTCCTGCAGACGGGTTCGTTCAACCTGTTTGGCGGGGACGGCATATTCGAGAACCTGAACCGGCTGCAGGGGTTTGTGCATATCGGGCCGTGGGCGATCTCGCTCGCAGCGATGGCGGGGCTGCTGCTATTCTGCGGAGCGGTAGGCAAGTCCGCGCAGTTCCCGCTGCACGTCTGGCTGCCGGACGCGATGGAGGGCCCGACTCCGGTCTCGGCTCTGATCCACGCGGCCACGATGGTTGCGGCGGGTGTGTATCTCGTAGCGCGGATGTATCCGGTCTATCTCTCGGATGCCAGCGGAGTGGCGCTGCAGGTTGTGGCCTATGTGGGAGCGTTTACGGCGCTCTTTGCGGCGTCGATAGGCATCGCGCAGAATGATATCAAGAGAGTGTTGGCTTACTCGACCGTGAGCCAGCTCGGATATATGATCATGGCGCTCGGGGCGTTCGGTTACGTCGCGGGGATGTTCCACCTGTTCACCCACGCGTTCTTCAAGGCGCAGCTATTCCTCGGCTCGGGCAGCGTGATCCACGGCACAGGCACGCAGGATATCCGCGAGATGGGCGGCCTGCGCAAGAAGATGCCCTGGACCTATTGGACGTTCCTGATCTCCACGCTGTCACTGTGCGGGATTCCGTTCGTGACCGCCGGAGGGTGGAGCAAGGAAGAGATCCTGACCATTGCGTGGCACACGAATCCGGTCGTGTTCTGGGCAGGGGTCATCGGCGCGTTTACGACAAGCTTCTACATGTTCCGGCTGATCTACAAGACCTTCCACGGCGAGCCGAGACGGCCTGATATGCACGCGCACGAATCGCCGAAGGTCATGCTCGTGCCATTGGTTATTCTGGCAACTCTGGCGATCTTTGCGGGCTACGTCGGGACGCCCTTCAACAATGTATTCGAGCACAGCCTGGCCCCGGTGCTGGGCCATCACTATGAGGGGGTTCTGGAGAGTCACCTCGAGGGGATGGGGCACGGGATCAACTGGACGGTGTTCTGGATTGCCACACTGGCGGCGTTCGCGGGCATCGGCCTCGCCACGATCATCTGGCTGAAGCCGGTTCTGATGCCGCTTGTTCAGAAGCTGGAGCGGCCTCTGGGCTGGCTGGCGAAGCTGGTCGAGAACAAGTACTACATCGACGAGATCTATCAGGCCACGATCATCCGCGGGATGATGCTCGCGGCGGCAGGCCTGTATGCATTCGACAAATGGGTGGTCGACTACGCAATCGTGAACGGCGTCGGTTACATGACGCAGGTTGCATCTAACGCCTGGGGCTGGTTCGACAAGACCGTGGTTGATGGACTCGTTAACCTGGTCGGCTGGAGCACGAGAACGGCCGGCTATGCTCTGAGGTATTTCCAGACGGGTGTCGCGCAGCAGTATGTGTTCCTGCTGGTTGTGGCGCTGGTTGTGATAAGCCTTGCGGTCCTGGCGGGCCACTATAGGGAGGTAGCATGGATCCCAATAGCTGGATTCTACCGGTAATCACGTTTGTGCCCCTGGTGGGCGCGCTCGTGTTGATGTTCATATCGAAGGAGAAGGCGGGGGCGATCAAGGCCACGTCGATCGTCATCAGCCTGATTCCGCTCGTGCTGTCGATCTGGCTGTGGATCGCCTACAAGGCCGATGGACCGCAGTTCCCGAACGGCGCGCAGTTCGGCATCAATGTGCCGTGGATAGAGTCGCTGGGTGTCACGTTCGCGATGGGTATCGACGGCATCAGTA
>CAZFYZ010000101.1:0-3854 GCA_964523735.1 uncultured bacterium
AAGCCTCGGAGATACGCCGCCGAGATACTCACGCGTGTGTCGGTAGATCAGTTCAGCCATCAGCCGCGTCCGCACGAACGCAATCGTCTGCACCTGCTCCTTGACGAGCGTGGACATCAGCTCGACGGCTTCCCAAAGCGAACTGCGCCTCTCGCCGCCAGCTGCAGCCGTTGTCTCGGGACGCCCTTGTCCCGAGACGCCTGTTTCGGGACAAGGTGTCGCCGAAACAACGGAATACGCGTCAGCCGTTGTCTCGGGACAAGGCGTCGCCGAAACAACGCTCCTCAGGACCGGCGGGTTCCAGAACACGAACTTCTTCGGCCCACGTGGGCTTCCGTCATTGTCCACTAGTTCCATCGGCACGCCCGTGATACCCTCCGCGTGGGCCTTGGGATTTGCGATCGTCGCCGAACAGCAGACAAATTGAGGCGAAGATCCATAGTGGGCGCAGATCCGCTTCAGCCGCCGCAGGACGTTGGCAAGGTGCGAGCCAAACACTCCGCGATACGAGTGCACTTCGTCAAGCACCACATACTGCAGGTTGGCGAAGAACCTGTTCCAGCGCGCGTGCTGCGGCAGGATGCCCTGATGCAGCATATCCGGGTTCGTGAGGATTACATTACCCTTGTCCCGGAGCTTTCGTCGCTCGGTCTGTGGAGTGTCGCCATCGTAGGCTCCTGCTTGGAACACGATCTCCGGATTTGCCTCGCTGAACTTGGTGATCGCCCGGAGCTGGTCCTGTGCCAGGGCCTTGGTCGGGTAGACATAGAGCGCTGTGGCAAGCGCGTCCTTCACGATGGCATCGACCACGGGGACGTTATAGCAGAGGGTCTTGCCGCTGGCCGTGCCGGTCACAACTACAACACTTCGCCCACCTCTGATGTAGGTGATCGCGTCTACCTGGTGGCCGTAGAGGCGCTTGATCCCCATCACCTGCAGAGCTCGCGCTACGCGATCGTCCACGACGCCATCTGCCAGATCACCATACGACGCCTCCCGCTCCGGCATCTCGCGCACGTGCACGACCTGCCCGCCATAGTCCTTGCGCAGCTTCAGAATCTCAACGAATGCATTGATATCCACGAGGATGATTTCGACACGGGGCTATGATGAACCTGCGGAGTCGGCAGTTCAGCGCTGGCGAACAAGTCTCAGCATCAGCATGCCGAGCGCATCGCCGAGGTTGCGAGCTGCGAGCATCGACTGCCTGCGCAGTCTGATGAACAACGGCCAGAGTTGTGGCACCTGCAGCGCGATGGAGGCCCTACGGAGTCCGCTGCTGACGGCAAGCTCGTCAACCTCTGCGGGCAGATCTTGACCTGCCGTATCAGTGATGCAGCGAATGCACGCAAACGGCACCCGCGCCTTCTCACAGACCCGAGCGGCGGCGTGGGATTCCATGTCCGTCGCCAACGCTCCCGTCATCTCCCGTGCGGACTTCTTCTCCGCCGCCGTTCTGACCGCCGTGTCCGATGTAACCAGATCGCCGCGCAACACCTGATAGCCGAACATGCCTCCTTCGGGAAGGGAGGCAGACAAGGCGAAGTCACACTCTATGGGCTCGGCCAGGTCCCATCGAGTCGATACACGTTCTGCGACGATGATGTCACCTACTTGTATCGTAGGGTCGAGCCCGCCCGCGAATCCCGCGCAGATAACTTCCTGCGCCCCCTGAAACAGAAGTTGGGTCGTGCCCGCGACACAGTTGTCCGCCCCGACTCCGCCGACGACTGCCGTGACTTCCAGTTGTCCGGATCGCCAGCGCACGGCACCTTCCTGGAGGTATACGGGCGTGCGCGTTTCGCTGAGCATTCGAAGGAGCCCTTCCAGCTCATCGCGAAGCGCGAACACTATGCCGATTCTTCTTACGCCGACTCTGTCGGGCATGCCGCTCTATCCCCCGTACCTAACGGTATACCCACGCAGCGTGGTACAATGCTCGGCCGTCTGTTGTGCTCGGGTATAATGTGAGGAGATATGAACAAGCAAGAAGCCATCGATGCCTTGCGGCGCGACGCCGCTACACTCGCGGAGTCAGTCTGCCCGGGTACTCGCGCAGTCCCCGGCGAGGGTGACCTTAACGCCAAGCTGATGCTGATCGGCGAGGCCCCCGGCGCCGAGGAGGAGCGGCTGGGGAGGCCGTTCGTCGGGCCAGCAGGCAGATTCCTTGGCGAGGAGCTTGCCCGCGCCAGAATCGACCGTTCAAGCATCTACATCACCGCCACAGTCCGATGCCGCCCGACATCACCCGGAGCAAGAGGGCCACGCAATCGAGCGCCCAATCGCGAGGAGATCCAGGCCTGGTCATCGCACCTGCTGCGCGAGATCGAGATCATTTCTCCAACGGTGATCCTTTGCCTCGGCCTTGTTGCCGCGCGGGCAGTTGTCGGGCCTGAGTTCCAGATGTCATCCGATCGCGGTCTGTGGTTCGATCGATCGCCCGGTACGCGTGTCCTTGCCACTTACCATCCTGCATATGTGCGCAGGTTCGGCGTATTCTCTAATACGCTGGAGTCGTTCCGGAGAGACCTCGAGAAAGCCCTTCGGGAGTCGCAGAAGACTTGCACTCCAGCGACTAATCGGTAACATCGCTCTCACAGCTTGCTAGCGTATCGTGCCTCTGCTATACTTCATCCGAGGAGCACGATGCCTAACCACACCAAAGTCCCCATGCCCGCCCTGGAGCGGCTTGCCACGTACCTCACCGTGCTTACCGGACTCAAGGCAGCGGATGTTGAGACCGTCTCTTCGGCGGATATTGAATCCCGCACCGGGCTAAACGCCGCGCAGTTCCGCAAGGACCTGAGCTACTTCGGCGAGTTCGGCAGGCCGGGCGTCGGCTACAACGTAGCGGATCTGCACGATCGCATCAGCACGATCCTCAAGCTCGACAAGGTTCAGCCCGTGCTGCTCGTGGGGGCGGGAAACCTGGGCTCAGCCCTTGCGGGCTACCCCCCACTGCGGGCGGAGAACTTTCATATCGTGGCCGCGTTCGACAACAACCCTGCAAAGATCGGCCGTCGCGCTTGGAACCTGACGATCATGGACGTCAGCACGCTTGTCGACGAGAATGCTCGCCTGGGCGCAAGGATGGGGATTATCGCGGTCCCGGCGCAAGCGGCGCAGGAGGTCGCGGATAGGCTCGTTGAGGCGAGGGTCACCACCATCCTGAACTTTGCCCCGACTGTCCTGAAACTCCCGCGAGAGATCACCGTCCGCAACGTTGATTTTGTTCAGGAACTGGCGGTGCTGGCATTCCACCTGCCCTAGTCGGTGCCCTCCGTTTTGCCACTGTCCTCTGCTTTTGGCGATTTGCCTTCTTGCTCAGACGATGCGGATAGCTTGCTATACTCCGCGGGGCTCATAGAGGGCAGCTTGTGCGTGAACGCTACAACAGACCAGATCTCATTGTCCGAGAGTTCTTTTCGCCACGCGGGCATGCCGGTCATCCTGATGCCGTACTTGGTGATCCAGAAGAGCTCATTTGGCTTCCATTCGTCTGCTTCCTTCGCTAGCTCGGGAGGTTCGGGGTTCATTGCTCTCACGATCGGGAAGATGGGGATTCCCGGCCCACCGTGGCACCCAACACATCCCTCATTGTAGTGCCGCGCTCCTTTGGTGACCTCGGCTCCATCGTCCAGGTCCGACGGTGCCTTGATACCTCTGGCGTGGTTCTTGACAGATCGATCTGTAGTCGTGCTCAGTAACCATTCCACTGCAGGACTGTCGGGGTAGGTAGCTGCCACGTTGTACCGGCCCGAGAAGACGAGTGCTAGACCCACGATTGCTCCGATCACAACAAGAACAATAAGTGCCAGAACCAGGCGGACAAACGCCCTGATCATGTGGGACCT
>CAZFYZ010000101.1:3864-9285 GCA_964523735.1 uncultured bacterium
CAGTAACCTCTGTCGCGCTGGTACACATTAACCATTTCAGTGCCTGTTAGAAACGCGTGGAGGTTCCGCCTGAAGATCGCGGCTGCGCTCTCACTGTATCCAGCGTGCGAACCGCCGGTGTGGGGGGTGATGATCGTGTTTGGCAAGTGCCAGATGGGGCTGTCGGGAGGCAGGGGTTCTTGAGGAAAGACGTCGAGCGCGGCGCCTCGGAGTTTCCCTGACCCGAGCGCCTCGCCAAGGGCATCGTGATCGACCATCGCCCCTCGCGCGACATTTACCAGGCACGCCCCGTCCTTCATCCTGGCGATCTCGTCCGGTCCGATCAGCGCCTTCGTCTCGCCCGTCAGCGGAATCACCAGAACCAGGTAGTCTGACTCGGTCAGCACTCTGTCCAACCCCTCGGGCGGCAGGATTTCGTCAACGTTGGGCAGCGTGCCATCGATCCTGCGCTTGGTGCCGATCACTCGCATCTCAAACGCCTTGCAGAGCCGCGCGATGTTGAGGCCGATCTTGCCCATGCCGACGATCCCGACGGTCTTGCCTGCTATCTCGTCAGCCGTCGTCGCGATCTCGGCACGATCATACCGGTACTCGGCCTGCAGCTTCGCCGACAGATCGAAGCGTCGAGCCAGCGCGAGAATCATCGCCAGCACGTGTTCGGCGACCACCCGCGTGTGAATGCCGCTGAGGGTAGTGAGGATGACATCGCTTGCGAGGAGTTCTGGGAATATCGTGTGGTCGATCCCGGCGCTGCCGAACTGAATCCACTTGAGCTGCTTTGCGCAGGCAAACACCTTCGGCGTTATCCGCCAGCCAATCATTACGTCGGCGTCAACGATCTCCCGCTTGATCGAGTCCAGATCCTCACAGATGACAAGCTCGTGCCCGGCCAGGAAATCTCGGCACTCGCGGATGTACCTATCCACGATCTCTCGAGATTCCAGGTGATGCGCCATCCAAGCCACGAACTTCATGTCAACCTACCAATCCCGACCCTGAAGGTCGATATCACCGCTGGGGAACGCCTCACCCACAAGGTCCTTAGTCATCGCAATGTTCTTCGCAGTGAGCGGGACCTTCTTGCCATCGGCGTCTTCCATCACGACGTTTGCATGCGTAGTTTTCCACCCCAATCCGGCGTAGAACCTCTCCAACTCCGGTACACAGAAGAGCAGCCCGAACCTGCCCCCTCGCCTGGCCGCTTCCTCCATCGCCACTGACTCCAGCCTGTGCGAAAGCCCGGTCCCCCGCATTTGTGCGTCCACCGCAAGGCTCTGAATCCCCGCGATCTTGACGACCCGATCCCCGCTCCGAATGTCCCGGAACACTATCCCGATGTGTCCCAATGCATCGTACTCCGGCCTATACGCGACAGTGAACTCAGGTGCCACGCCGTTCCACGCCCGCCGCGCGCTGAACTTCGAGACATCCGCCTCAAACGCCCGACACAGCAGTGCCCGTATTGCCTGATCCAGGCTGGAAGTCATATCCGATTCATCGACCAACATCAGGTCGAAGCTGCGTTCCTCTTGCATCCGTTCCCCCTCTGACAGCTTCGCTCTACTCCTCTATCTCCTCGGCCATCGCGCGGATAGTGTTCTTCGCCACCGATACCAGCTTTGGGCTGACGGCGACGGCCCTCGCGCCCTGTTCGATCAGGGAGATGATATCATCCACGTTCGAGCCGAGCATTACGATTACTCCCTCTCCGTCATGCTGCGTCCCGGGTTCGGCTGTCGCCGCGAAGACTGGCCACTGGTGACTCTTGCGCGGCTCTGGTCCGTCTACTGCCCCGAGGACCGTCACCTGGCCCGGGACAGAGAACTCCTCGATGGCTCGCGCAAGCTCCTCTGAAGCAGCCTCAGCCAGTATCACGATCGGCTTACCCGCGGCCACTCGCAGCAGGGCAGACGGCGTAACCGATAAATCGGCGATATCCGTGAGCACTCCGTCGGCTCCCTGGCTCAGCGCGATCGCAAGCGAGGCCTCATCGTGGACAATGCCCAGCACATTGACGATCTCGCCCTCAGGTGTCCGCGCCGGAAGGTGCTCTGCGGCGATATATACGACGTGTTCGTGGATAGCGCGCTCTTCCATCTCCTGGTAACGGAGGATCGTCTCCAGGTCGGGGTCGATGTAGACCACACCTTCGTCACCGTCTACGATCAGCACATCGCCCTCGGAGATCGACCTGATCAGGTCTGTGCAGCCGATCACGCAGGGGACCTTGGGCTCAAGCCCGGGCAACTCATCCGGTGACTCAATGGCGATTCCCACGGTGTTAATGCCCGGGAGCTTAAGGCTCATTCCCAGGGCAAGCGTATCGGAGGCGACAACCGCGTCCGGATGCTCCCTCGGCGGAAGCATCGCCCGAAGCGCCCTCACGCCTTCCATCAGCAGGTCCGGGGATACACCACCCATCCCTTGCTTTGCGTCAACAACAGCCGCCGTCGCTATCCCGACGCCTGACTTCAGTGACTTGCCTTCAATAGTGACCATAGCTCATCCGCGAGAAAGACTGTAGGGGCTGCAGGACTTGCCGAGCCCCAGATGTGTCTTAGCGGATCAGGCGGCTGTTTCCTCGTCAGGCCTCCAGTGCTTCTCGGGTATGTCAGTCTCTGGGCGGCCTGTTATGTCCTCCGGTTCAACTATCCCAGCCTCGTGCACCCTCTCCTGGAATACTGGGTCCTCATCGTCGTCCGCGTAAGTGTCTGTCGCTTCCTCATAGTTGTGCTCGTAGTCCGACGGCTGGATGTCCTGCGAGTCCCAGGTCTCGTCCATATCGTCAGGGTGACGAGTGCTCATGAGCTCGATTTCTTCAGGTTTCTTGTGCTTGGGGTGGGGGAATGTAAGCGCCTCCTCGACGTCCACATCATCCGGGAGTTCGATATCCTGCTCAAGGGAGTCTCTGTTTCCTTGCTCGTGCGGGGCGCTTTCTTCCCGCGCTTCGATCAGGTCATCAAGATTGTCTATCTCATCGGCATCGTGCCGCAGTCTGTCGTGTTTCATGGCAGTGTTCCTCTACAATTGGGTTACCCGAGGCATGTATGGTCAAAACGGTAAAGGAATGGGTAACCGAATCCCGTTGCGTAATGCTTGGAGTAGAAGTTGCTCAACTGTGGTATATATCACTTGACACTAGGGGACTCAATGGGTATAATAGGACCAGCATAATGATTTCGTGCTTTCTCCCTTTCGTGTTTTCGTGATTGGGTCCCTTCAAGGGAGGTAACTGAAGATGCGTCTCGACAGACTCACAATCAAAGCACAAGATTCCATCCAGGATGCGCAGCACATCGCGCAGGAGTCGCGCCAGCAGCAGATAGAGCCGGAGCACCTGCTGATGGCATTGCTCGATCAGGAGGGCGGCATCGTCACGCCCATCCTCCAGAAGCTCGGCGCTAGCGCGACTGAGCTGATTACGCGCGTCAAGGCCGATATCGATCGCATGCCCAAAGTCACCGGCGTCACGGCGGGTGAGAAGATCGGCCCCAGACTTCAGCGCGTCCTCGAGACGGCGTTCGCCGAGGCTGAGCGGCTGAAGGACGAGTATGTTTCTACCGAGCACCTGCTTATTGGTATCGCCGACGAGCCCGGCGCGGCCAGCGCGGCGCTTGGGTCAGTAGGCGCGACCCGCGATGCCATCTACCAGGCGATGGTCGACGTCCGAGGCACCCAACGCGTCACAGATCAGAACCCGGAAGAGAAGTACCAGGCCCTTGAGCGCTATGGCCGGGATCTGACCGAGGAGGCCCGCAAAGGTAAGCTCGACCCGGTTATAGGCCGCGATGAAGAGATTCGCCGCGTGATCCAAGTCCTCTCGCGCCGCACCAAGAACAACCCCGTGCTGATCGGTGAGCCCGGCGTCGGCAAGACCGCCATCGTCGAAGGCCTCGCTCAACGCATCATCAGCGGAGACGTCCCCGAGGGGCTCAAGAACAAGCGTGTGGTCGGGCTCGATCTTGGAGGGCTGATCGCAGGAACCAAGTACCGCGGTGAGTTCGAGGACCGCCTCAAGGCTGTGCTCAAGGAGATCAAGGAGGCCGAGGGCGAGATCATCCTCTTCATCGACGAACTCCACACGATCGTCGGCGCGGGTGCTGCCGAAGGCGCTGTCGATGCCGCCAATCTCCTCAAGCCGATGCTCGCACGCGGAGAGCTCAAGGCCGTCGGCGCGACCACGTTGGACGAGTATCGCAAGCACGTCGAGAAAGACGCTGCCCTCGAGCGCCGATTCCAGCCTGTCACGGTCGATCCGCCGTCGGTCGAAGACACGATCGCCATCCTGCGCGGGCTCAAAGAGAAGTATGAGAACCACCACGGCGTTCGCATCAAAGACAGCGCTCTGGTCGCCGCAGCGGTGCTCTCCGATCGCTACATATCTGACCGATTCCTGCCGGATAAGGCCATCGACCTGATCGATGAGTCGGCCTCCCGCCTGCGCATAGAGATCGACAGCCTTCCAACGGAAATCGACGAGGTCGAGCGCCGCATCCGCCAGCTCGAGATCGAGCGTGAGGCCCTCAAGAAAGAGACGGACGCGCCCTCAAAGCAGCGCCTTGCCAAGCTCGAACAGGAGCTAGCCGACCTGCGCGAGAAGTCCAGCCAGATGAAAGCCCACTGGCAGAACGAGAAAGACGCGATCACCAAGATCCGCGAGATCAAGGCAAGCATTGAGCAAGCGAAACAGGATGAGTTGAACGCGGAGCGATCAGGCGAGCTCGCCAAGGCCGCCGAGCTTAAGCACGGGGTCATCCCCAAGCTCGAGCAGGAACTCGCTGAGAACGACGCCCTCCTCACGGAGCTCCAGAAGACGCAGAAGATGCTGAAGGAAGAGGTGGACGAGGAAGACATCGCCGAGGTCGTGGGCAAGTGGACCGGCATCCCCGTCACACGCCTGATGGAGGGCGAGATCGAGAAGCTCATCCACATGGAATCCCGGCTTGAGGACCGAGTGGTCGGCCAGAATCCGGCGATCGTGGCAGTCTCGAATGCCGTCAGACGCGCGAGGGCGGGCCTGCAGGACCCCAATAGGCCCATAGGCAGCTTCATCTTTATGGGCCCGACCGGTGTCGGAAAGACCGAGCTTGCACGCGCACTGGCCGAGTTCCTCTTCGACGATGAGCGCGCGATGGTCCGCATTGACATGAGCGAGTTCCAGGAGCGGCATGCGGTCGCTCGTCTGATCGGCGCTCCTCCCGGCTACGTCGGCTACGAAGAGGGCGGGTACCTGACTGAGCACGTTCGCCGCAAGCCCTACAGCGTGATCCTGTTCGACGAGATCGAGAAGGCTCACCAGGACGTCTTCAACGTGCTCCTGCAGATCCTCGAGGACGGCCGGCTGACCGACGGTCAGGGCCGCACGGTCGATTTCAAGAACACAGTCGTGATCATGACCTCCAACATCGGCTCGGATATGAT
>CAZFYZ010000101.1:9295-15058 GCA_964523735.1 uncultured bacterium
AGCGTAACATCATCGGCTTCCGGCACGGCGCGGGAGGCCAGACCGAGCACGACGAGGAGACCCGCAAGCTGGTGCTCGACGCGCTCAAAGCCCACTTCCGCCCGGAGTTCCTGAACAGGATCGACGAGATCATCGTCTTCAACTCACTGACGGAGGACGACATCAAGCGTATAGTGGACATCCAGCTCACCCAGCTCAACAAGCGCCTGGCCGAGCGGCGGCTCTCGATCGAAGTCACCGACCCCGCCAAAGCGGTGCTGGCCAAGGAGGGCTTCGACCCCACCTTTGGCGCCCGCCCGCTCAAGCGCACGATCCAGCGCGAGATCCAGGACAAACTCGCAATGAAGCTGCTGGAGGGTGGGTTCAAGGATGGGGACAAGGTGCTGGTAGACGCGGACTCGGAGGGTCACATCACGTTTGAGAAGGCCGGGGAGGTGGCAGCGGCCGTCTGAGGTATGGATTGTGAGAGCGGAATGATTGCCAATCGAGATACCCCGGGCGAAATGCCCGGGGTATCTTTGTTCACTTGCTTCTCGGCGAGCGATCAGTGCTGTGTGTGCCGCTGGGAGGACTCGGCGGTGCTCCCTACGGACCAACCCTGCTCATGACCCATTCCATCGCCTCGTCGAACGGGGCAATCAGCGGAGCCTCGTGATCCCCGCCAGCGATCTCGAGGTACTTGAAGTCGGGATTGCCTGCCAAAGCCTCGGCAAGCTGCCTGGAGCCTGTAACGGGGATGATCGTGTCTGCGCTCCCGTGTGCCACGAACATCGGCATGGTCATCATCTTCTCCGCGTTGAGCACACCGGAGTGGTTCGCAAATCGCTCTTGCACGACTGTTGGAAGGCCACCGTAGTTTGTTCGGATAGCATTCGCGATTTCCTGAAGTAATGCATTGGACGTCTGCGCAGCACACCAAGGATGGTAGGTTATCAGGTCGGTCGACGGGCACAACGCGACGACTCCTGCAATATCCTCCGGATGTACTGCCGCATAGATGACGTTGCTTGATCCTCCCATGGAGCCTCCCACGAACACGAACTTCGTCGCGCCGTAGGTTTGCCTCACGTAGTTGAGCAGACTGTGCAAGTCGGATGCTGCATTGGGCGACATCCAAGCATTGTCCCTCAGGTTAGGGGTCAGGATGCCGAGTCCGTAGCTCAAGAAGCTTGGAAGCCACTTGCTCTTGATGTCCGCACGGGTGTATAGCTGATCTCCGTGGGAACCGTGACCGTGGGTGCAGACGACCCACGTGGTGCCTGAGGCCGGCGGCAGCGCGTAGGCCCAGTCGCTGCGATTGTCGATGGCACTGGTGTAGTTCACTTGCGTCAGGCCCGCTGGGTAGCCAGTTCCGGTAACGGGGGCTGTCGATGTCACTGTGATTCCCTGGTTTACGTTTACGAGCTCGACGCCTGTCATGCGGATTCTGCGCTTGGCTCCAGCAGTATCAGTTCTGATTGAGGATATGCCGCTCACGCTTACTATCGTGCCGTTGGGGAGGGTCGCAGCCGGGACTCCGGTGACCACCACGTTGTCTTTCGAACCATCATTGATCGTTAAGGTTCTGAATCCCCCCTCGAGGATTGAGGAGAGCACCTTTCCTGTCGTCTTGACCAGCATCGCAATGTTGTTCAGACCTACACCGTTGAGAACGCCCCCGGACAGCCCGTTGGCTGATCCGCCGAGTGCCGTGCCATTCATGAAGAGCGGTTGGGGTCGCCATCTTCCGATGACCGTAGTCTGATTTGCGCCTACTGCGCGTTCGCCCTCCACAGTTGTTAGAGTCCCCGTTATATTGACTACATCGCCCAGTGTGGCTGAGCCCTGAACTCGAACAGCGGAGGCGCGGTCACGCTCTTCGACATAGTAGAAACCTGAGTTTACAGCAGTCACGCTCACATCCAGCAATCGGACGGCTGTTTGGTCTGCGAGCTGTTTTGCCTGCGATATTGACACCTCCACCGGGTCCGGCGGCGGCGTGCCGTCAAGTGATAGATCGTCATAGCTGATGAAGCCGCCATCTACCTCGGTCGAGAGATACGAATCAAGCGTAAACCGAACCTTGGTGGTGGCAGCGTTGCTGACAAAGTTGACCAAGACCTGACGATATGCGCTGTTGGCATCCGTAAGATACGAGCTGTGAGTAGCCAGCGTCTCCCCGGCCGCGTTGAGCTCCAGTATCTTGATCCCCGCCTTGTCCAACCCATTGGAGCCGAAGCAGCCGATTGGACTGTATGCTCCTGTCGAGTAGGTTCTGACCCATGCTGAGGCAGTATATGCGGTGGCGCCGGCCACTGCAACATCCTGCATGGCCATTATGCTCGCAGCCGGGTCGAGAAGCACAGGCGGATCTGCAGGCGTATGGTCCGGTCCAGCGTAGATGTATACCCTGAGAGCCTGAGTGCCGGAGTGGTATGCAGCGGGCGACCCATAGTCGCCGCACAGCCTCTCCGAAGCAGCTGCGCCATACAGACTCTGTGTGCCGGATATTGAAATGTACTGATGGGGATAATCGGGTGCAGGGTCTCCGATTACTGTTGGTATGTAGCCGGAATAGTCTCCAAGAAGCTCTACGAATTGACCATAGCCCAGAGCCTCAAATCCCGGGTCTTGGATCAGGTTCGCAGCCGTTGCGGGCGACACGGCAGCGATAAAGCAGCAACAGATGGCCCCGAGTAGTATTGATAGCTTCATTGTTCGCCTCTCTTTATGCGAGCCGGTCGCTGTAGGCAGCGCAGCCGCGCTCGGTTCCGTTACACCGGCGGAATGAAAAGGGACAGAAGCGGCTGCCTCTGTCCCCCCGTTTGAGCAATGTCGTTTAGTTGACTAGGATCGGCGGCGCAGAGCCAGCCCTGCGAATCCAACAATACCGCTGAACAGTACTGCCAAGCTGCCGGGCTCCGGCACGGCCTGAAGCGACAGATCATCGTAGCAGAAGTAACCGCCATCTAACTCGGTGGAAAGATACGAGTCCAGTGTGAAGCGGATCTTGGTGGTTGCAGCGTTAGCTGTGAAACCGACCGCAACCTGACGGTATGCGCTGTTGGCGTCCGTCAGATATGAGGTGTGGGTGGCTAAGGTTCCGCCAGTCGAGTCGAGCTCGATTATCTTGATTCCCGCCTTGTCGAGTCCGTTACCGAACAGATCACCGACTCCCGTATAGTTACCAGTAGAGTGGGTTCTGACCCACGCAGATGCGGAGTAATCGAGACCACCGGTTACCAAGACGTCCTGCATGACCATTATGTTTGCAGCGGGAGTCGCGATCCCAGGCGGATTGGCCGGTGTATGGTCCGGTCCAGCGTAGATATAGACCCTCAGTGCCTGATTGCCGGAGTGGTATACCGGAGGCTGGTCAATGTATGTGCCCGCCAGTGTCTCGTTGGCGGCGGCGCCATACCAGCCCTGCGGGACTCCTGATGTCACAACGTACTGGTACTGGTAAGCGGCCTGCCCGTAGAGGACGTCTGGTATAAAACCGGCATAGTTCCCCTGGGCCTCGACAAAATACCCAAAGCCCAGGCCTTCAAAGCCGCCATCTACGATCAGGTTTGTCGCCATCGCTGGCGACATGATGGCGATTGCACAACAACATAGAACGGCTAACTTTGCAAACAGTCTCATCTTTCTCCTCCTCCAAAGATTGTGGCTTTTCTTATTGTGCCACTATACTGAACAGTTACAATTGCAATTTAGCATGCATATTGTGGGCTGTCAAGGGGGAGTGAGCAAAAAAGTCCTCATAAGCTGCCCAAAGCGTGTGCAGTAGTGAGCATTATATGCTCCCCAGGCAACCGGCGGGCAGCGGCACGCCTTGTTGAGCGGGAAGGTCTACCTGTGCTCTCGATGTAAGTTGCCCTTGTAGTTGCGTTGCGGCTAACTAGCCTGCATTATTCGTGAAGCGAATAAGCTACGGCTCCCGCGATTTCCCCTGCTGGGAAACGCTTTGAGAGCCAACGGCTAGCTGAGCACTATTCACAGTGCTTGTGAATAGTGCGGGCTAGCGCGGCTAATCAGACCGGAGGGGGAAACGATCGGATGGAGAGTATACAGCCTGCCAGAATTGCAGTCGCGCAGCGGCTCAGGGAACTGCGCAAGACACGTAAAATGTCGGTGAGAGAACTTGCGGAAAAGAGCGGAGTTTCTGCCAGCCTTATATCTAAGATCGAGTTCGGACACGTGGCTCCCACGATCGACTCCCTGGACAAGCTTGTAAGATCTCTCGGCATGGAACTGTGGGCGTTCTTTTCTGAGGCGCCGAGCATCGATATGTCGGACCAGATTGTGTTTCGGAAGGCCGACATGAGCGTGTCTGAGGCTGCTGATGCGTCTTGGCGCTTCGCTCTGCCCAGGCATCCGGCTTTCCGCGTTCAGCTTTCCTGTGACATGTATAATCCTCGCTCCAGAGCTTTGGAGAACGTCGTTCACCAGAATGACATATGCGGTATTGTCGTCTCTGGTGAGTTGACGCTGGAGATCGAGGGCAGAGGCAAGTTCAAGCTTTGCTCTGGAGATGCCTATTACATCAAGGCTGGCGTCAAGCACAACACCGTTAATGAGGGCGCCAGGCCGGTCAAGCTAGTCAACGCCGTGGCGCTGTCGGTGTCGGCAGAGCCATCGGAAGTCCACATCGGAAGCGAAGCATCCAAGTCTGCCCCCTCGCCTGAGAAGGAACACACAGCTCAGGTTGCGGACGTGAGGACTCCTAACCCGGCACGCTCGAACCTTACTGTTTCAGGTGTGACGGGCGGGAGCAGCAAGCTGCGCCCGAAGCGCAACTCCTGATGGAGCAGCGATTTCGTTGTTGCTCCCAGTCTTGCGCAATTCCACCGCGTCCTATCGTTTGTAACAGCTCAGTCTTCCGGGGTCGTCATTTCGAGCAGGGCGAGAAATCTGCTTTTTGCGGGGCTCTTGGCAGACGCCGAGAAGCAGATTTCTCACTGCGTTCGAAATGACTGTGGGCAAGAGTGAGCTGTTGCTATCGTTTGCCACGCTTCACCTTCCACCTCCTCTGGGTATATACTTGAGGTGAGCACGGAACACCGTGCGTTGGAGGTAGAGGCATGATACGAAGCAAGAAGCGGTTATCTCTGATACTGGCGGCATTCCTGGTCCTGGGCGCGACTGCCAGTTTCGGCGGTCTGTTAGGGGATGTAGTCAAGGTCGGCGGCATTGCGTTTGTCGTGGACAAGTTCGGCGATCAGATCAACTCGTTCGTCAACAAGCTAACTTTCAACAAGAGCTTGCAGACCAAGCAAACGACAGCCGTTGTTCCGATTCTCAGCATGGGCGGCGGTGGTTACATAGGCGCTGCTCAGGTCATGGGCGATAAGGCCAGCGTGGCCAAGTGCAAGGCGGTGGTCCAGATCGAGGGCAATGCCATCTTCGGCAGGAACATCCGCGCGAAGGCTCTGGTGCCGGTGACGGCTCGATCAGTCTCCAACATCAAGCGCGTTCCCGGCGTTGGAGTGAGCGCTATCATCGACATCAGAATATAGCGTCCTGGCTCCCATTGAGAATGACTTGCCCCTGCGGTACGAGTTCAGTCATCTGCACCTGTCATTTCGAGCAGGGCGAGAAATCCGCTTTTCCGTGGGTCCAGCAAAGGCCTTAAAGCAGATTTCTCACTACGCTCGAAATGACATTTCCATAGGCGTAAGCTGTTGCCCCCCGGTAAATCCTCACTGTCACTGAGCATCTGGGCCCCTCGGCTAGTGTCAACCTGAGTGTGTAAATTCGAGTTTGGGTGCAGCCTTCCAGTTC
>CAZFYZ010000102.1:0-15043 GCA_964523735.1 uncultured bacterium
GACGGAATCATCAAAATAGAAATGCAGTTTCTGCCGGATGTTTATGTGCCGTGCGAGGTCTGCAAGGGCAAGCGCTACAACCGCGAGACGCTCGAGGTCAAGTACAAGGGCAAGAGCATCTCGGATGTCCTGGACATGACGGTCAGCCAGGCGCTGGAGTTCTTCAAGCACATTCCCAAGATCATGCGCAGGCTGCAGACAATCCATGACGTGGGGCTCGACTACATTCACCTCGGGCAGCCGGCTACCACGCTCTCGGGCGGCGAGGCGCAGCGCGTGAAGCTGTCCTCGGAGCTTGCCAAGCGCGGCACGGGGCGAACCATGTATATCCTCGACGAGCCCACCACCGGCCTGCACTTCCATGACATCGAGAAGCTGCTGGAGGTCCTCGGCAAGCTCGTGGACGCCGGCAACACCGTACTGGTCATCGAGCACAACCTGGATGTTATCAAGACCGCGGACTATATCATCGACCTGGGCCCCGAGGGCGGAGATGCGGGCGGCGAAGTCATCGCCACCGGGACCCCCGAAGCCGTCGCCGCCAACCCCCGCTCCTACACCGGCGAGTTCCTGAGGCAGGTGCTGCCGGCGGAGCGGAAAGTGGAAAGCGGAAAGCGGAAAGCCCGGAAGGCGGCCTCCTAGTATATTGGCGAGTATGCTCATGTAGTGTCCTTTCTGTCGAAACGAACTGGCGCGTGCTTTGAGCGTGGCCTGAGCGTGAGGAAAAGCCTCGGAGAGTTCGTTTGGCGGTTTTGAGTTTTGAGTTGGCGGCAAGGGAACCTGTCACGAAAGCACGAAAGGGCGAAAACGCGAAAGGGAAGGGAGCTAATCGCGAAAGCCCGAAATGGGCGAAACCCCGAAGAGGGGAAGGAGCTGAAAGCCGAAGGGAAGGGAGTTAATCGCGAAAGCCCGAAATGGGCGAAACCCCGAAGAGGGGAAGGAGCTGAAAGCCGAAGGGAAGGGAGTTAATCGCGAAAGCCCGAAATCAGCGAAATTCCGAAGAGGGGAAGGGAGCTAATCGCGAAAACGCGAAAGGGCGAAAACGCGAAAGCCCGGAAGTTAGAAAGCCAGAAAGGGCATGTTAGACAGCCTCTAGATGGCTGGGCTCGTCCATGCGCTGTGCTCTGGCGTGTATCGCAGAACGTGAGACCGGTAGAGGCCGGGGAGACGCGGGTGGGGGCTCGTTTTGGGCCTTGCAAAGGGTGTCAGCGGGCGAAGTTTGCCCTCCATGTACATGTACATTAAGTAGGGGGGTTTGTACTCCGTACTGGCGGGTTGTTTCGGGTAAATGTTGTTCACTAGTTGTTACCACAGGACCCTTAGGCAGGGGTTCCGGTGGATGGGGAAGCCTTCGGCACGAGCAGCGCGCGAGGACGGTATGAACGCCGCGAACAGCCTTGCTTAGAGATGACAAAAGGCGTAAGATAGCTGAGACGGCGGGGGGAGTGGAAAGTCCGGAAGTGGAAAGTGGAAAGTGGAGAGTGGAAAGCCCGGAAGGCGGGCGTCCCGGCCATCAGTAGACGCAGCGGAGCCAGCCGTCATCCTGAGCCCGTCGAAGGGTGGATGGCTGGCGGAACGGTAGCGGGCGATCTGTGGCCTTATGTGCGTCGCGAGGCTGTCTATCCTGACGCAGGAGTCTTTCTTTCGAGATTGACCTCGGCTCCGGAGGCCGGGAACTAGCGTCGGTGCAAAAGGCCCTCCGACGTATAGTTCCCTGGGTTTGTCGCGAGAGATGCGAGGTTGTGCCGAGGCACAGAGATGCTGGAAAGGGTGAGGATAGCGGGACATGACAATTGACAGGCTAGTGCTGCTGGAGGACCTGACATGCTATTTCCGCGAGTTGGACACGGCAGTTGATAAACTGTCGCACATGCACGAGGGGCTTCTTGCGGCATTGCCCACGTGGGTGCTTCAGCGACGACATGTCAGGTTGGCTATGATAGAGCGGCCAGCCATCTGTGTGTACAAGGTAGAGCCCGATTCGGAACTCGAGCAAGACCAGGTAGAAGTCTTGGTTGGCCTGGGTGAGGCTGAGCTTTGCGATCTCACAGCTCCGTACTCATTCAAGAGCATGATTGGGGCCGCAGCCACAGGCACAGCCTTTGAGATAGGCGACATGCGCTTCCTCAATGCCAACAATCCGCTCTTGCCAGAGAAGCATCTGTTCAGAGGGATGATCGGCTACTGCTTTACTAAAAGCGCTCGCGAACGGTTCTCAGTCGGCAGAGCGCGCAAAGAAGCTGTCAACCTCTGGTGCAATGCACAGCGCGGTTTTGACCCACTCAGCTCCTACCCCGGCAATGCTCGCCGAGTGTTCGACAAGTTTGGTTGCCTCATTAAGCGAAAGAACTACAGGGAACGGAAGATACACCGCTACATCAGTGAGCATCGGGGTCTCCTTCTGCCCGACTTCAAGAACTGCTTCTTTGAGCACGGACTGTTCTCCAAGACTGAGAAGGTAGTGGCGGATTTCATTCTGCAGAGGGAGTGCATGCTTCCAGCATTGCTCATCGAGCTGGAGAGCCCGTGCCTAAAGTTACTGAAGACCAATGGTGACCTAACCTTCCAGGCAAGCCATGCTCGAGAGCAGATTAGGATATGGGTCAAGATCATAGACGAGAATCCTGCCAACTGGGACGGAAAGATGGCCTTCCTCAAGGGTCCAAAGGAACGCCTCGTCGTCATGGGGAAGGGATTCGAAAGCGACGCCTATGACTCCAGCCGCGACGATACCAAGATATGGACTTATGATGTGCTTCTTCGTGAGGCCAAAGATAGCTTTAACCGGCGCATGGCTGAGATGTACAGACTGGTCAATACCGACAATCCCCCGGTTGTCTGAACCTCTGATTGGGCGCGATATGTCATCGCCGCCCGGAGCAGAACCCGGGACTTGCAGTCGTCCTGACCTGCGGCTCTGCACGGGTCTCTCTCGGGAATGCTAACCTGCTCGGTTCACCGGGCAACTGCCAATGGAAAGGATGTGTCAGATGCTCGAGTATGAGGAGAACAGGACGGAAAGCATAATCAAACGGCTGGTGGCCACAGCCAGCCTGGCCAGCCAAGTAATAGTCTGACACTGGGTGATTCTCGCGGTGCTTCTCGGTGGCTGGCTTGGGTATGCGGCTGATCATGAAGGTCCGGGGCCTCTCATTGGAGCGATCCTTGGTGCCTTGGTTGGATGGTCCCTCGGGCGCATTGTGGCCGGGGTAACAACGGTTCAGATAGAGTGGCAGGCACAGATGCTTGTTGGGCTTGAGAACGTGCTCTCGGAAGTGGCAAAGCGCAAGCACACCGTCTGAGCCAGCGGGGGCTTTCGGGATTTGGCGTCGGTGGGAGACGATGGCTCGGTATGTCATCCGGCCTCGTGCCGGGATCAGGGGCTAGTGATGCACCGAAATCCCGAAAGACCAACAGCACGCGTTGAGCCAGTACAACTGGCCGGGTTCATTTTCGGGTGCGATGGCATATCGCACCCGATCATGAGGTGGCACAGGGAGCGTCAGACAAATGGACATTAGCTATGACGATTTGGTGAGCGTCCTTACGAAGCACGGTGAGACCGGCAGCGGCGTTACCCCGAGGGAGGCGCTGTACATTCGTCTGGCGAGCGAGCAGAAGGCCGTAGCCAGCTCTACGGTGCATCCGACAGCTCTTGACGGGTCACTCGTGGTGGAATTCGATGCCGATGGTTCGGTGGTAGGCATAGAGCTTATCTGAGGTGGGGACGCTTCGGGAACTCCGTTCGGCCAAGCTTCATGCAGTTCCCGAAGCACCGGAATCAGAAAGATCAGCGGGCTGCCTGAATGCCGTTCGCCCAGCAATTCGGGTGCCGGGTACAGGTTTCTGGCAACTCTGTTGCTCGACTGCCTGTCGCAGCAGCATCAGCCGGGCCATCAGACAAACGCCCGTGGCGCAATGGAATCGCGGGGACCTACGTCTGGCAACGGAATTACCTGACGAGCGGGAGGTGCTAGCGCGCCAGGCGGAAGCCGACGTCGATGGCGCCGAAGTTGGGGGCAAAGCCTCGTCGCCAAGCGCACCGTGTCTGGTCACTGCCGGTAGTTGACCAAGCTCCGCCACGCAGGACCCGGACATCACCCACTTCCGGTCCCTGAGGATCAATCCACCCGCCTGAGGGCGTGCTTTGGTAGTAGTCCAGCTGGAACCGGTCGCTGCACCACTCCATCAGGTTTCCTGTCATGTCCTGGCAGCCGCATGGGCTTGCGCCGGAGTTGTAGCTCCCCACCGCTACGGGGCGGTAGATCGCGTGAGCACTGTCGAAAAGGGTGTTGCACCTGTGCTCGTCCCAGAGGTTGCCCCACGGGTAGACGTAAGGCTCGCTACCGTTCCACCTGGCTGCTTTCTCCCACTGGGCCTCGGTAGGGAGGTGACCACCAGCCCAGTTGCAGAAGGCCTCCGCCTCATAGTATGATGCACCCATGACGGGATGCCTATCGGTCTGCAGCCAAGTGCCGTAAGACCACTCTACCAGAGCGTCCCATTGGTTAGGTTGGGTGCGGCCAACGGAGGCTTTCCAACTCCATCCCGCTGAGGACCAATACGCCGGATTCGAATAGCCACCGGCGTCCATGAACTGCCGGTATTCGCCTCTGGTCACCTCATACCGTCCGATCCAATAGCCCGAAAGATACACGGGGTGCTGTGGGCATTCTTCGGCCCGTGTGTACGGCTCGCTGCCGTTGTTTCCCATGGGAAACTGCCCAGCCGGCATGTACTGCATGACGGTATGCCCGGTCCCCAAGGGGGTCATGGTGTAAAAAAGGTCCTGTACCGGGTTGAAAGGTATGCTGAAGGGAACAGTGAAGACACCACCGTCCCAGTTGCCTTTGAGGACAAGGAAATCGCCTGCCCTGGCCTGGAGACCACTCACGGTCACCTCAACGGCACCGTCGGATATCCTGAGTGGAGTCTCTGATACGACTCGTCCCCAGATCAATACAGGGTTGGGCGGTAACGGGGTACGGTGGAGATCCGATATCCGAACTGCATAGAGCCCCCAAGAAGGCTCGCCGACAGTGACCAGAACCACGCTAGCCACAGCCAACGTAATGAGTCGCTTGGTCGCAATGCGCATGAGATTTCCCTCCTCGGTCATGTGTGCTGGCTAAAAGAAGGCCTCAACAGGTCGCTTGCTAGGATCTTCTTGCTCATTATAACATGAGGAGGTTCTTTGGTCGGGGGCGATACGGGATGGCGGATAGCGGATGGCAGATAGACTGGTCCCGAAAGACCGCGATGAGGGAGGAGAAGTCGCTTTGAAACTTGGATGCATCTTTGCTGTAGTGTTTGCACTCTCTGCAATGGTTCTGTTTGCCTTGGCGGCACCGATTCTGTTCCACGGAAGAGACATGGAAGCACTCGGACAAGCCGCGGCCGCGCCTCTGCTCGTGGTATTCGGAGGAATCGGCTTTCTGGTCGGCTACCTGCGCAGCAAGAGAGGACGGTAGTACCTTTCGCCGATCAAGCAGGCTCTGGCGCAATGGAATTGCGGGGACCCGCGTCTGGCGACAGACTTGCCTGACGATCACGGCCTTAGGCTTGTGCCAGGGTCGGGGTTTCGGGATTTGGTGTCGCGGCGGCGAAACCATCGACATGTCAACCGCCGTCGTAGCGGGACCAGTCCTCGTGGATCACCGAAATCCCGAAAGACCGCAAGTAACGCACCCGATCATGGGGCATGTCGCGCTCGATCCTGAGTGGGTTGGGGACATGGATGTCCCGGAGACGTGCGTCCAGCACATGGATGTGGAGGACGATCGGCGTGTGAAAGGACGCTCGAATGCGGAGTGAGTATATGCTGTTTGTTTTGAGCCTGATGGCACTCGTCCTCTGTGTGTCCGCCACTGCGGCGCCACAAGCGGTGTACGACCCCGACACGAAGGTCGTCACGGTAAAGAACGGGCGTATTGAGCTTAGAGTCGAGACCGCATCGGGTCTCAACCCCAACAGCCTGCGCGACACAAAGAGTGATCGCAGCTATGCGGACAGGGATTATGCATGGCCGGGCGGCACGCTCCCGACGATGGTCGGAGTCCCGTCGATAGCTGCGGAGACGGATGGCAGCAAGAGAGTGGTTTTTGTGGCGAATATGGATGGCCTGCGGATTCAGCAGACTTTCGCTGCGCCGGCAGCCGAGCCCGGAACAATCACCGAAACCATACGGATCGAGAACTCCGGCACGACAACACTCGATACCTCGACCTTTGCATGTGGGTTCGGCAAGACCATTTCCGACGCTAACGGATGGCTGGCGGACGTCGCCGACTCGCGCTTCTGCAACGTGCCCTACAGACGATGGACCGAGACCGGCGAGTTGGCCGACTACACAGTGCCGGAACTGACCACCAAGACAAGCAGGTTCGCCACGATCCGCAATGACTGGTATGGCTGGACCAACAGCGACACGTGGGGCGCTGAAGCCTGGGCTTGGTACAACGGCGGTAATGTGCTTCTGGTTGCCAAGTACAACAACGACTGCATGGAGTGGTCGCTGGTCAAGCCCTCAGCGTCGGGCGCCGGCAAAATGCTGCGATTTGGAGGGGCAGGACGCTGGAAGCTGGGCGATCCCGAGCGAGCGGCATCTCTCGCGGCCGGAGCAGGTTTCGCATTCGGCAGCACGCGCTATTCTGCTATGGACGGCGACTGGCGGCAGGGCTATGCCGCATTCCGGGCGTTCACAGAGAGCAAGGGCCACACCTATCCGGCCAACTACGATCCGCCGGTCCATTGGAATGAGCTCTACGACAACCAGGCCTGGTGGCTGGGAGACTCTGTCACCAACCGAAACCTGCACTACAGGCTGTCCGACATGCAGCTCGAGGCGGAGAAGGCAGTCGAGATTGGCTGCGAATGTCTCTACCTGGACCCGGGCTGGGATACGATATTCGGATCCACGATCTGGGATTCGGCTCGCCTGGGCAGTCAGCGGAGTTTCGTGGACATGCTCAAGACGACTGACGGGGGACTGTCGCTCGCCCTGCATTGCCCGTTGGCTCCCTGGACCGACGGCTCGACATATGACTGCGAATGCCTTGCGAGCAAGCAGTACCGCGACACCAAGGTCGCGAGGCTCATACAGAACTGCGCCGATGGCGCCTACTTCCTTATGTTCGACGGCTCCTGGTTCGAGACGTGTTCGCACCCCGATCACGGGCACCCGGCGCCGCTTACCCGCCAGGATCACGTGGACGCGATTCTGGACATATCAAGGCGAGTGCATGCCGCTTATCCGGAAGTTGTCATCGAGCAGCACGATCCGATAACCGGCCCCGGTACTCCCAGATACACTCCGACGTATTTCATGCACGCAAAGCCCGGCGCTTTCGATGAGCTGTGGGGCTTCGAGTATATGATCCTCGGAATGGACGATATCCTGACCAAGAGAGCCTATTCGCTCTACTACTACAACCTGGCCTATAGTATTCCGGTCTACCTCCACATCGACCTGCGCAGAGACAACGACCAGGCCATATTGTTCTGGTGGTACGCCAGTACGTGCCGTCATCTCGGGATCGGCGGAAAGTCAGCCGATGCGAGTATCTGGAACGCCCAGAAGGCCGCCATGGCCACCTACAAAGCCAACAAGCGGTTCTTCACCCAGGGCACGTTCCACGGGCTGGATGAGACCATTCACGCGCACACGCTGACGGACCTGAATGAGAGTCTGATCAACTGCTTCAACGTAACAACCTCAGCCGTGAACCGGGAGATAAGGTTCAAGCTGTTTGACGTCGGGCTGAAGCAAGGCGTGATTCAGGTGGAGAACGCCGGTTACGCTCTGGATCGGGACGAGATCGTGCTCAATGTGAGCATTCCCGCCCTGGGACAAACACTGGTGAGATTGAAGGCAGTTAGCACTGATCATTGATGCACGTTCGAGGCGTGCTAGGGGATATCTCTGTGTGCCTGTCCCAGCCCTCATATGTACCCACCTCCGGAACCCCACTGCGCGCCCGTGCGTAGTACAACCGGGCACAATGCTTGCGCGAGGCGCCGAATGCCGTATACTGTCTATGGGCAACCTCGCTGCCCTGTCCACTGTTCCCTGTACACTGACCCGGAGCGTTACGATGAACTGGATGAAGACGTTTTTACTGATGGGTGCGCTGACCGCGCTGCTCGTCCTGATAGGCGATCTGGCCGGCGGGCGCAATGGCATGATTGGCATGCTGTTCTTTGCGGCCGTGATGAACTTCGCGAGCTATTGGTTTAGCGACAAGATAGTGCTGATGATGTATGGGGCTAAGCAAGTCGATGAGTCCCAGGCGCCAAGGCTCTTCGGTATTGTGCGCAAGCTGACCCAGAACGCAGGAATGCCTATGCCCAAGGTCTACGTGATCCCTGCTGAGCAGCCTAACGCATTCGCGACCGGCCGCGACCCGAACCACGCCGCCGTCGCGGTCACTGAGGGGATAATGCGCCTGCTGACTGAGGATGAGCTGGAGGGAGTCCTGGCGCACGAGCTTGCGCACGTGAGGCACAGGGATATTCTTATCGGCACCATAGCCGCGACCATGGCCGGCGCTCTGATGATGCTCAGCCGCTTCGCTCTGTTCTTTGGCGGAGGACGCGATCGGGATGAGGGCGGCCACCCGATAGCCATGCTGGTTTCGGTGATAATCGCTCCCATAGCCGCGCTGCTTATTCAGATGGCGATCTCTCGCTCGCGCGAGTACGGCGCCGACGAGGGTGGGGCGGAGATCTCCGGTAATCCGATGGCGCTGGCCAGTGCTTTGGGCAAGCTCGAGCGTGGAGCCCAGGCCGTCCCTATGGATGCTAATCCCGCCACCGCCCACATGTTCATTGTGAACCCGTTCTCCGCAGCGGGGATAACCAACCTTTTCAGCACTCACCCGCCGATTCCGGAGAGGATTGCGAAATTGGAGGAGATGGCCGACCGGCAGTAGGTCCAGGCGTCAGGAGACGCCGACTACAGGATGGTCGAGCGGCGTCGGAGACGCCTGCCACAAGATGGTCGAGCGGCGTCGGAGACGCCGACTACAAGCGGCCAGAGGTTTTGGCCATTTCCATGAGCACCGAGGCGGTTGCGCTTGCCCCCTGACCTCCGAGAGGGGCGCCTGTTGCGGAGTTGTATGCCGCGTGGGGCAGGGGATTGCGCCCGACCATTTGTATGAGCTTGTGCAGCGCCTCCCGGTGCTCATGTTCGAAGCCCTGAACTCGCAGGATCTCCGTCATCATCCAGGCAACCTCCGGATGGGTTGCGCCGCGCCAGAGCTGGTCGGGCTTGTAGTTGCGATCGCTGTAAGCTACCGTCGGGAAAGGCCGCGATCCGAAGAAGTGCCTTGGATCGATCAGGTATCGGGCGATCATGTGGTGGGTGAGTTCGCGCGAGACTTTGATGCCCGTCCAGAGCGGGGTGAAGGACGCGGGCGTTAGTAGCTTGTTGAGCTGGTCTCCAACCACCAACCGATCGTAGAAAAGCTCGTCCTCGCGGTCGAGCAGCCTCTCGAGCATACGCTGACTATGCTCGGCAGCGCGCCGCTCCCACTGGGCAGATTCGTGGTCCCGAGCCAGCACCGGTGCCATTAGCGCTAGAGTCCTCATCTCCCGGTTGATGAAGGCATTGAGGTCCACAGCCGCCACCGGGCCTCTGTCGAAGCGCGGCGAGTTGCCCCAGCCCGACTCCATTGCATCCAGGTATTCCAGAACACCGTCGCTGTCGAGGTCGCGATTGCTGAACCACCAGTCGATGCTGCGGCAGAGGGGCTCGTAGACATCCCTGATGAACTCCTTGTTGCCGAAGCGCTCGTATAGACGCCAGGCGGCCCATGCCACTAATGGGGGGTGGGAGTGCTGCTGTCCGCACCAGGTCGCGCAGGTGAAGCGCGGGATGCGGCCGTCCGGCCCCTGAGCTTCGCACAAGGCTCTGAGGTAGTCCTCCGCCACGCGTTCGCTGAAGTGCGCGGCCCCAAGAGTGGCAAAGCAGGCGTCCCAGGCGTTATGGCAGGAGCCAGAGCCTCTCGCGGGCGAGCAAGTGAGCCGCCCAAGCTGTCCGCGTTGGGCATTTGTGTTGGTGAGAATCTGATATGCGGCCTTGACGTAGCTGAACTGGAGCTTGCGTGCAACGCGATCAACGGTGAGTTCGTCAAAAGCGCCGGACAGCCAGTCTGTGGACCGCTTGAGCGAGAGCGCGGAGTTTACCCATCGTCCTATCGGCATTCGGCTCTCGATCTTGTCGGCGGATGGTCCCTCACCGATTCCCACCACGAATGTCTGTTCCTGGTCGACGATAGCCGCCGCCTCCGCGGAGAAGCTTACCACCACAGGGCCGTCGGTCTCTGCGACGAATGCGCCGTCGGAGGCAGAGAGTTCTGTCCCGTTAACGATGGCTCTGAACCCGGAGAATGCGGGCGGGATGATGAGGCAGAGGGTCAGAGCGTGATGCGCGTCCGGCGCGGCGGGATCGGCGGCGGAGACAAGCGTCTTAAGCGTGAGCAGGCCAGTAGAGCCGTCAAACTCGACCCTTCTCTCAAACTGTGGGTCTGTCTCCGGCAGCAGCAGAGTAGCCCTGACGCAAGTAGCTTCGCTGTCCTTGTTCAGGTGGGCGTGGTAGCAGATGATGTCGGTGTCGAGGTAAGCGGTCTTCCCGAAGAACCCGAGCCCGTCGTTCTCCTCAATCGCCACGGGGCCGTCCACTCGCTCTCTGTGGCGTTCGGTGGCTCCGTCGGGTCTCTCGACGCGAAATGTCAGTAGATTGGGGGAGAGCAGCCTCGAGGCCTGGTCATATTGGAGGTGAAGCTCCTCTATGCCCAGCCTATCTCGCTTCGCCACACTGAACCAAGAGAACTGTGTGCAGAACGCTGCCCCCAAGGAGTCAAAACGCAGCCTTGCCGTGGCCGCGTTTAGAAAAGACTGCAAACTTCCGTACTGCATACTACTAACTGCCGTTGAGTTGGACCAGGTGAGCGTTGCAACCCGGCAATCGCAAATCCTTCCAGTTCAGGTTCCTGGTTGCCAAACTGCAGGTCATGGCTCCCGGTTCACACCGTCCATGGTACTGTGGAAGACACGCGGCAGGCGTCTATATTGCCGGAATCATTCGGGCCTGTGGAACTATGTAAAGCCGGTCGAACGTTTGACATCCGGTTCGACTGGTGATATCGTCTCTAGCGTGCTCGCATATAGGTTTTGCCATGAAACAGGCTTTTGTCATTGGTAGTTTGATAGCGTTGATCGCGTTTCCGGCGGTGGCAGACACGTGGGCGTGGCCCGACCAGATGATTCTCGGAGGCTTCACCGTGTCCGCAATACGCGGGACCGTCAACCCCGACGGCACCGGCAGCGCCACGGGTTCAGTCGAACTACCGGGCACCCTGGGCCAGAAGGTCACGCTGACCCGTTCGACAAGGGGCGATGTTTCCGGCAATGTGGCGGTGTCGCTGCGTATGTCGGGTTCTGAGACCCAGGGGGCGTTCCTGCTTGATGCCCACGGACTAGAGGGCAAAGGCGTTACGGTTCGCCTGACCCCCAGATCGATCGTCGAGGCTCAAGGCGTGATCAGCACCAGCGGGCTGTTTGCGGGCAGCGGCAGGTTGGCCCTTGGAAACGTTGGGGTGCCGGTCAAGTTCAGCATCTCACGCGACTCACTGCAAGTATACGGTTTGACAAATGTCCAGGCCCAGGCAGACACCCCGCTGGCTACGTATGCATTCACCGGTGACCTCGAGGTTTCTGCTCCCAACGGGCGGTTGTCCATTGTCGCCGCGGGCGTGGTTCGCCGAAGCGGAAAGCTATCCAACCAAGTGTCCACAGCCAATGTCTCAGACGTTCAGGTAAATCCCAACGATGGCACCGGCGTGGCGACGATCGACGGCGTGAATGTCACGCTCGCCTTCTTCCGGCCTTAGCCGGCCCCACGGCTGCAGCCAGGAACCTCACCTCTTGTTGTGCCGTCTAATCATCGGAGCAGTGGCTGTGCGTTGGAGTCCCGCGAGTGGTAGATAGGCTGTTTTCGTAAGAGCTCAGTCTCGCCCACGGTCATTTCGAGCAGGGCGAGAAATCTGCTTTTCGCATGGTCCAGGGAAAGGCCAGATGAAGCAGATTTCTCACTGCGTTCGAAATGACAGGAACTGAGCAGTTACCTGTTTCCTCGTGTCTACCGGCAGTCTCTGCTTTGTGCTATAATCTTCCCGTCGCGAGGCTCAGCCGCGCGCGTTCGGAGGCATTCTGATGGTTTTCAGGCGCGCCGCCCTGATGGCGGCATTTCTGATACTGGCCGTGGTTCCTGCGCCGTGCATCGATTTCACCATGGCCCGTTTCGATGCTAGTCAGACCAGTTGTACCAGCGAACAGCTCGCACTGCCGCTTGCGCTGAGCTGGGAGTTTGTTGGCAACAAGTTCGATAACAATCCTGCCGCCCCGGTCGTGGCAAACGGAACAGTCTTCATTGCCTGTGGTGATCGGGTTTACGCCGTTGATCTTGTCACGGGCGTACAGAAGTGGAGATACCCGAGTGAGTCGAGCCTGGGTGGGTCTATCAAGGGCACGCCTGCAGTCTACAACGGACGGATCTACTTCGGCGCCGGGGATGAGAACCTCTACTGCCTGGATGCTGAGACGGGCTCGTTCAAGTGGGCCTACCGGTTGAGAGGCGCGATCAGGTGCCCGCCGGTTGTGGTGGACGGCGTGATCTTCGTCGGCTGCGATGATGACTCGCTCTATGCCATCGACGCACAGACGGGTGAGCGCGCGCCGGGATGGGAAAGACCGTTTACCGCACGTGATGACATTGCCGAAGGGATCGCGATCTCGAATAATATGATCGTGCTCTCGTGTATGGATGGTAACGTCTACGGTGTTGCGGCGGGAAGTGGCGCTCTGCGCTGGCCGCCGTTCCGGCTGTCGCTGGCCCCGACTGAGACCTCGCCGGCCATTTCGGATAACGTCGCCGTGATGGCGGTCGGGAATGTGATGTATGGCTTGGCCTCGCGCAGTGGCCAGCAGCGCTGGATGGTGCGGCTCGAGGCTGAGGTGGCGGCCACACCTGCCGTGCAGGGGTTTGACATATATGTCCCGTGCCGGGACAGGAAGATATACGCATACTCTACTCTGGGCCGGCGGCCAAGGCTGAAGTGGACCGCGCCCGCCAACCTCGAGGCAAACCCGATGTCGAGTCCCTTGATTGCCGGAGACACGTTGTGGGTGACCGGCTCCAAGGGGGTTGTCGCCGGGTTCTCACTTGAGGATGGATCACCGAAATGGCGATATGTCTTCACTCCGTCCTCCGTCACAATGCCAGGCTCGGCGTATTGCGATGCTTCGTCTTCGCCTACGGTTGCCGCAGGTGCGCTGCTTGTGTTGACTGACGATGGTGCGCTGCACTGCTTCAAGCCAGAGGCGGTCGATAAGCAGCCTCCGATGGTATTCGCCATGACTCCGCCAAACACGACGGTTATGTCGGGCGCTCCCCCGATCAAAATATCCGCGGTGCTCTATGATGTCGGCAGTGGGGTGGATTTCTCGACGGCCAGCATTACGATCGATGGCCAGCCAGTCGACGGCAAAGTCGTTATCGGTGACTCCATGGTCACATATCAGACCGAGATGGGCGACGGGCAGAAGCAGTCCGTGACGCTCAAAGATGGAATCCGCAAGATTGCCGTCACGGCGAGGGACTACGCCGGGAATACCCTGGTGAAGGAATGGTTCATCACCGCCGACTCAAGCCTGCCACCGCCGCGCAGGTTGGTTCCAACGGTGGAGCCTGGCAAGACCACGAAGGACAAGAACACCCGAAGTGGCAATACAAGGTCCAGGCGTTCAAGTACGCCATCCACTCCACCAATGCCACCTGGCGTAGAGATGCCACCTCCGCCTCCACCTCCGCCCGGGCCGGCTGGTCCGGGTGCGCCCGGGGTTCCGGAAGCGCCTGGGGTTCCGGGGTAACTATCGTATCAGATGGATGACCGCGAACTGAGGTCTTGGTTGAGATTGAGCCGCCTCGAGCTATCGCCCCTGGCGGCTCGTTCGCTTCTTGACCGCTTCGGGACTCCCGAGGCGGTCTTTGGCGCGTCGGAAGCTGAGCTCGAGCAAGTAGAGCGGCTCACCGACAAGGCGCGCGCAAAGGTCCTGGCTTCGGCTCCCGCCGCTATTGAGCGCGACCTCAAGCTCATGGAAGAGCTTGGAGTTGCGGTAACGCCCCTTTCATCGGACGCCTACCCTCAGAGCCTGAAGCAGATATATGACCCCCCGATCGTGCTCTACTCCCGCGGGTCCCTCGTCGAGTCCGACAAGATGTCAATCGCCATAGTCGGTTCCAGACGGGCCACTCACTATGGTTTGTCTGTGGCTGGGATGATAGCAAGAGATCTGGCCGGCAGGGGTTTGACAGTTGTGAGCGGTGGCGCGCGAGGAATCGACACAGCGGCGCATAAGGGCGCGCTTGCGGCGGGTGGGCGCACTGTCGCTTTCCTGGGCTGCGGAGTGGATGTCGGCTACCCGGCTGAGAACAAGAAGCTGTATGAGGCCATAGCAGAGAGTGGGGCGGTGGTGTCGGAGTTTCCATTCGGCGCAACTCCGGAGCCCTGGCGGTTCCCGCCGAGGAACCGTTTGATCAGTGGCTTGAGCCTGGGAGTACTGGTGTGCCAGTGCCCGGCGGCTTCCGGCGCGCTGATCACGGCAGGCTACGCAGCTGAGCAGGGGAAGGACGTCTACGCGGTGCCTGGCAACGTGGACGACGATCGCAACCGGGGCTGCCACGCACTGCTCAAGGACGGCGCGAAGTTGGTGGAAACGGCGGATGATATCCTGGCCGAGCTTGGCCTTAGTCACGAATCCGATGCCGCTGGGGTTCAGCTCTCTCTGCCGGTCGAGTCTCTCAAGGACACGAATGAGCGCAATATCGCTGAGATGCTTTCTCTAGAGCCGATGCAGGTTGACGAGATCATCGAGCGTACCGGTCTGCCCGCACCGCTGGTGGCGGGAACGCTGACGATACTCGAGATGAAGAGCATTGCCCGACGGGTGCCGGGCAATGCATATGTGCGGGCTATGTGAGCGC
>CAZFYZ010000103.1:0-14716 GCA_964523735.1 uncultured bacterium
CCTTGGCGCCGTCGCCTTTGCCGACGCCCAGCAGGATCGCCAAACCCTTGCCAATGCGGGATATCTCTTGGCCATCGACCGTAACACGCGCGCTTCTTACCCGTTGGACGACAGCCCTCACTCTACTTGTTCCTTCGTGCCTTGTGAGCGGATACTCTCTCGACACTGAGCACATCAGAAATGCTTCCCACGCGGACAAGCAGTTGGTCCAGCGCAGTCATGTCAGTAACCTCAACCGTCATGTCAATGCTTGCCGTCTTGTCGGGCATCGGCCTGATCTTCGCGCCCCTGATATTGCTCTTCATCTCCGACAGGACTGCCGTGATGTTGTTAAGCACGCCTACACGATCAAGCGCTTTGATGTGTATATCGGTCGCGTAACGCTCTCCGTTGGTCTCCGTCCAACTGATATCAACCAGCCGCTCCGGCTCATTCTGTCGAAACACTGCCACGTTGGGGCACGAGATGGTATGCAGCGCGACGCCCTTGCCCCGGCTAACGTAACCAACCACTTCCTCGCCTGGCACCGGCGCACAGCACTTAGCGCGGGTGATCATCAGGTTCTTGACTCCGTCAAGGGTGACGGCGAGCCTGTGCCTGCCGCTCTCTTTCGGCGCATCTACGACCATGGTCTCCGGCTTTGGCGCCTCACCCGGCCGCATCCGATTCGCGACCGTCGTGGCCGCAGTCGTCCCTCCGCCGATCGCCGCGAACAGATCATCTTCGGACTGGAAGTTCATCGATCTAATGACAGCAGCGAATGCCTCGCCCTTCATCAGCGCGCGAGCGTCACGGCCTGTCCGCGAAAGCTCCTCCTCGAGCATCTCGCGGCCCTTTGCCACATTCTCCGTGTAGTGGGACTTGCGATGGAAGCTCTTGATCTTGTTGCGCGCGTGAGAGGTCTTCGCGAACTTGAGCCAATCCAGGCTTGGCTGGCTTGTGGAACGGGTGATTATCTCGACGATGTCCCCGTTGGAAAACTGATAGGTCAGTGGGACGATGCGGCCATTGACCTTTCCTCCAACACAGTGGTTGCCAACATCGCTGTGGATCCTGTAGGCGAAGTCGATGGGTGTCGAGCCAGCGGGCATATCCACAACGTCGCCCCGCGGGGTGAAGACGAAGACCTGATCCGTGAACAGATCGTTGATAACGCTATGGAGGAACTCGCCAGCGTCCCGGCTATCGGTCTGCCAGTCAAAGAGTTGCTGGCGAAGCCATGAGAGCTTGCGCTCAAACTCGTCGCTCCGGCTCATCTGCTCTTTATACTGCCAATGGGCGGCAACACCGAACTCGGCCAACCGGTGCATGTCCCAAGTCCGTATCTGCACCTCCAGCGGCTCCCCGCGCGGGCCTATCACCTTGGTGTGCAGTGACTGGTACATGTTCGACTTCGGCTTAGCGATGTAGTCGGAGAACCGTTCAGGAATCGGCATCCATAGATCGTGCACAACTCCCAGCGTGTGGTAGCAATCACCAACCCTGTTAACGATCACCCTGAGCGCCGAGATATCGTAGATCTCGCTGAAGTCCACTCCCTCCAGCAGCATCTTCTGGTAGATGCTCCACAGGTGCTTGGGCCGGGCCTGAATGAAGGCTTCAATGCCTTCCTTCGCCAGGTACGACTTGATCATCTCGATGGCCTCAGCAAGGTCCTCCTCACGCTCGCCTCGAGTGCGTTGAACCTTCTCGGCCACCTCAGCGTAAGCGTCCGGCTCGATGTACTTGAACGCGAGGTCCTCGAGTTCCCACTTGATCTTCCAGATCCCCAGCCTGTGGGCGAGCGGCGCATAGATCTGCATCGTCTCGCGGGCGACCTTCAACCGCCGGTCCTCCGGCAGGCCCTGAAGAGTCTTCATGTTGTGGAGCCGATCCGCCAGTTTGATGACCATTACCCGCAGGTCGCGCGCCATCGCGAGGAAGATCTTGCGCAGGTTTTCCGCGCTCCGACGAAACTCGACCCGCTTCTTTTTCGGGATCTCCTCCTCTTCTTCCGGCTCGGCCTGAATATCGAAGTCAGCCAGTTTGAGTTTGGTTACGCCGTCAACCAGCGCGGCAACCTCTTCGCCGAATTCCGATCTGATGTCATCGACGGTATAGTCCTGATCCTCGACAACGTCATGGAGGAAAGCAGCGGCGATACTGGCGGAGTCCATTTCGAGATCTGCAAGAGTCTCTGCTGTTGCCAGGGGATGTGTAATGTAGGGGTCGCCAGTCAGACGAGTCTGTCTGTTGTGGGCCTTGGAGGCGAACTCATAGGCTCGACGGATAAGCGCCTCGTCCGCCTGCGGATTACACTCCTTCACCCTTGCTATGATAGACTCTACGTCCGGCATATCCCTCACGACGACTTTCGAATGTCCTTGGCTACCAACTGGACCGATTCGTACCCGTTGAACGTATTGAACCTGATATTGTAGCACAGGTCCACCAGTGAACCAAGCTGAAGAGAATCCGCATAATCACCCAGTCCGAACCCGATGCAGTCTAGCGGCCGCTGCCCATCAGCACGCACCTGAAACTTGAGATGGGACCCATCCCCCACCCTCTGCTTCTGAGCCAAAGCCAGATTCCGCGTCACAAAGAGCGGCTCTGGGTTGCCTGTCCCAAACGGCTCCATCGAGTTCAGAGCACTTGTCAGTTCGCGGGTGATTGAGGAGGCTTCAAGCTCAGCGTCAACGTCGATCCTCGGCAGCAGCTCCTCCTCTGGTATCGCCTCGAAAGCAATCGAGTTGATGCGCTCCTCAAACTCATCGAGCTTAGCGAGATCTACCGTGACACCTGCCGCCAGCATGTGGCCGCCAAAGGTAACCAACAGGTCCGCACACTGCCTCAGCGCATCGATCATGCTGAACTCCGGCACACTTCGGGCCGAGCCTCCGCCAACTCCCTTCGCCTCATCCCGGCTGATCAGAATGGCGGGCCTGCCGAAGCATTCGCTGATCTTGCTCGCAACGATCCCCACAATCCCACGATTCCAGCCCTCTTTGGAGAGCACTAGCACGCGTGCCCCCGCGGCGACTTTGGGCTCCGCCAGTTCCATTGCCTCGGCAACTATCCGCTCCTGCTCGGCCCGGCGCTCGGTGTTGTGGCGCTCCATCTCGCTCGTGAGCTTCTCAGCCTCCGGCTCTTCAGTGGTCAGCAGCAGTCGGAGAGCCGACGTCGCATCCGCCATCCGGCCCGCAGCATTGATCCTCGGCCCCAGTACGAAGCCAAGATAGTGTGCGGTCAGAACCTTGCCCTCGAGCCCGGCTGAACGCAGCATCGTCCGAAGCCCGATCTTCTTCGAGCCCGACATCGCCAGAAGCCCATGTTTCACAATCGACCGATTCTCCCCGAGCAGCGGCACCACATCCCCGACGGTTCCCAGCGCGGCCAGATCGGTGAACCTGCTCAGGTACGCGACATCATCATATCCCAGCTTCCTCACGAGCCCCTGCGCGAGCTTCATCGCCACACCAACCCCCGCCAGTTCTGGGAATGGGTAGATCGCATCCTCGCGCTTGGGATCGATCACTGCGGTGGCGCGTGGCATTTCATCGCTCGGCTCGTGGTGGTCGGTGATAACAAGATCGATGCCTGCGTCGCGCGCGGCTTCGGCAGTGTCACAGGCAGTGATGCCGCAATCGCAGGTCACTATGACCTTGGCGCCGAGTTTGGCGGCTTCACCAATGACTCCGGGCTTGATCCCGTAGCCGTCCTTGCGCCTGTGAGGCAGTCGATAGGCCACATCCGCTTTGAGCGCCCGTAGAGACCTTACCAGAAGCGCGGTACTGGTGACGCCATCCACGTCGTAGTCGCCGTGGATGAGGATCTTCTCACCAGACTCTACGGCGGTGTGGAGCCGGTCAACGCCGGCATCGAGGTCAGGCAGCAGAGAGGGATCGTGCAAGTGGTCGAGCTTCGGGTCCATGAACGCCCGCGCGTCTTCCGTCGACTGTATGCCCCTCAGGATAAGCAGGCGAGCAATGATCTCCGGCAGGCCGGTCTCACGCGCAAGGCCTGTAACCTGCGGCTCATCACACTGAACTACATTCCAGTCGGCGTCACTCATAGCTCATACTTAGACAGAAGGCCCGCCGATTCCCCCACAATCGAGGAAATCGACGGGCCTGATTGATCAGTATCCCGCTGTAGCCGGCATCCACGCCGAGATTAGGCGTGGGAGACGCCTGCTACAACTAGAATCGGCGCTTCTTGCCGCCGCCGCTTGACTTGCGCTTGATACGGGCCGCCTTGGCGGCATCGGATGTCGCGTCAGTCTGAGCGTCTGCGTCCTCGGCAGCTTCCTCACCAGAGACCTCTGTCTTGGAAGCGACAAATGGAGTCTCGCCCGGGGTCGACTTCGCCACGAGTGGCTTCTCCTCGAACGCCTTCTTCTTGGGCTCGGCACCCTTTGCCGCCAGCTTCTCCCACACAACAACCAATGGTGTAGCGTTGAAGATCGATGAGTAAGTTCCTATGAGGATACCCACGAGCAGGGCCACATAGAAGTGCCGAAGCAGCGGGCCTCCGAATATGATCAGGGAAACCAGCAGCAGCACTACGGTAAACCCGGTGTTGATCGATCTGCTGAATGTCTGAAGGATGCTCCTGTTGCAGAGCTGCTCGAAGCTCTCGCCTCTCAGCCTGTGCTTCAGGTTCTCCCTGATCCTGTCGAAGACGACAATCGTGTCATGGGTGCTGAACCCGATGACCGTCAGAACAGCCGTCACGAAGAGGCTGTCGATCTCCCATCCGGCGAACTTGCCGAGTATGGCGAACAGACCCAGGATAAAGAAGGCATCGTGTATCAGCGCCATGACGGCACACATGCCGAACTTGAACCCCGCGCCAAGACCGCCGATAGCAAACCGGATCGTCAGGTAAATCACGATCCCGATCGACGCCAGGATAACGGCGATTATCGCGTTTCTGGTCAGCTCTTCACTGATTGTCGGCGCAACCGTGCTGGTGGAGTCGAATGTCTTTCTCGGCTCGCTCTCACTTTCGATCGTGTATGCGTCGTTGAGGGCGCTCCGCAGTGAAGTCCACTTCTCATCTGGAACAAACCTCAGAACGACAAGAGCAACTCGATCGCGGCCGCCCTGCGCTTTCGGGTCAGTGATATTCGCGGTGCTGTACTTCGAGTACTTGCCGACAATCGCCTGAAGTTGAGATTCAACAACCGGCTCCTTGAACTCCAACTGCACCGATCGCGATGCAAGGCCGATCTTCTCATCAAAGGCGGCTCGCAATGCTCTCTCGTTCTCCTCTGTAAGAGGGGCTGTCTTGATGAAAGCTACCTTCAGCTCGCCATTAGCCTTGGCAAGTTGCACTTCCGGAGTAAGCTCAGGAGAGAACTGCTCGGCTATGCCTCTCACCTCAGAAACCGTTACCGGCCGTGCAAAGCTAGCCTGGACAGAGGTACCCGACTTGAACTCGATGCCTCTCTTCAGCCCAGAGGTGGACAAGAAGAACAGACCCGGCAGAATGAGGATCGCGCTGATCACGAAGTACCAGTTCCGCTTGCCAATAACGTCCAGATTGGACTTAGCGAACTTGTCCTCCCAGAGTGCATACAGCTTCGGATTCTGCGCCCACTCCCAGTTGACCAGCAGGTGCAGAATTGTCCGGGTAACCGTGATTGCCGTGAACATACTGATCGCGACACCAATGAGCAATGTGAGCGCGAAGCTCTGCACTGACGGGCTTCCATACCACAAGAGGATCGCGCAGGTGATCGCGGAGCACATGTTGGAGTCAAAGATAGCAGTAAACGCCCGATTGAAGCCGGCGTCTATGGCCGCCTTGAGGGTCTTGCCCCCCTTGAGTTCCTCCTTCAATCGCTCAAAGATCAGGATGTTGGCGTCAAGCGCCATACCGACCGATATGATCAAAGCCGCCACACCAGCCAGCGACATCGTCGCCTTGATAGCGATGAACACCGCGATCAAGAAGAGCGTGTAGAGACCGAGCGCAATATTGGCGATAACGCCTGGCAATCTGTAGTAGATCACCATGAAGAGAAGAACGAAGACGAGGCCGATCAGACCCGCCGTAACGACCTTGTTGACCGTCTCCATTCCCAGAGTAGGCTCGACGGTGTCTTTCTGGATGACCTTAAGCGGGACAGGCAGCGCTCCAGCGTTCAGATAGTCAGCGGTCTCCTTGGCTTCCCTAACACTCCTGAAGCCGGTGATCTCCGCACTACCGCTAGGAATGGCCTCGTTGATCGATGGCGCGGTAAGAAGCCTGCCACCGAAGAATACAGCCAGGATGTCGTTCACGTGCCGTGCCGTGAACTTGCGGAAGATAGCGGTACCTTCCTTGTTGAACTCGATGTTGACAGTTACCTGACCGTTCGGATTCTGACCCGCGTGGGCGTTTGCCAGCAGATCGGCGCCAGTCAGGATCGGTTCCACCTTCGGCGCGCCAACTACCTTCGAGAGGACCTCTTCCGGCTGATCGACGCTGTCGATGGTCTCGTTGACACCGCTGAACACGTAGGCCTTCTTCTCGCCCACATCCGCGTCCATGCGCCACTTGGCTGTAGGGTTGTTGACAGTCTGAACGTCCCTGAGGTAGTAGAACTCCAGGGCTGCCGTTTCCTTGATGGTCTCGAGGGCCTTGTCCGGGTCCTTGACACCGGGCAGCTCAACAACGATTCTGTTCTCACCCTGAACGTAGACGACGGGTTCTGTAACGCCGCCAAGACCCTTCACACGATTATGAATGGTCTTTCGGACGGACTCCATCTTCTCACGCCGTCCCTGGGGAGTCTTCGGCCAGTCCTCGGCAGACTTAGGGTTTGCCTGCATGACAACGCGGATTCCACCTGCGATGTCCAGGCCCTTGACCAGCTTGCCCCCCCAGATGAGGATCGCAGTGGCCGCCAGGACCAGTGCGATTACACCAACAAAATGCTTCTGATACCTTGTCACTATATGACCTCCAAAGAGTGTACGCGCGCGAGCGCGCTTGTGGAAACTTCAGGAAACTGGAATTGAGGCGACGCAGAGGATCTAGATCAGTCGGACTGCGGTACTCTTGAGCGTGACACCGAGTGAACCGCAATCGGCGACCCGGGCGGCATCCTTCAACTCAAGCGAACTGCTTCGCAGGGGCTCTGCCTTGTTCCCCCAAGAGAGCTGGCCGACGCCGGGGCCATTCAGAGGGGTACATTCAATGAGCACAGCAACATATGTCATGCCTTGGGACGTTGAATCGCTCAGGAGCGTCGTGTTGTGCTTTGTGAAGGAAGGGCCTGCAGAGACGGGTGCACTAGCGGCGGGACCAGGCGTGACATAGGGCTCCATGCACACACCCGCGACAACCGCGAGCGCAAGCAGGACCGCAACCACGCCAAGACTGATGCGCCTCAACAGCCAGGACCTCCCAGAAACACAAGAACACGCTTCGGGCCAGGCCTGCACAGAGCACGCACGCGCCAGCCCCGACACGGTTCCATTATAACACCTTCACTATATCGGTAACCAAATTCGGTGTCAACAGATCAACGCAACTGCTCGGTCTTGTCCACTGTCATTTCGAACGCAGTGAGAAATCTGCTTTTCGGCCTTTGCCGGGATCCTGGCAAAAGCAGATTTCTCGCCCTGCTCGAAATGACGACTCGCGAAGTCTGAGTAGTTGCAGACCAGCCTACTGCGGAACGTGCCCGCCGGCGATCTTGGCAATGTCCGACCAGAGCACTAGAATCGCTATAGCCAGGATGATCATGATCCCCGCGCTCATAACGCTCTGCATCTGCTGCGCAGTGAAGCGCTTTCGCCTTACTGATTCGACTGCAATGATCGCCACGTGCCCGCCGTCGAGCAGTGGAATCGGCAGGAGGTTGATCAGCGCCAGGCTCAGCGAGAGCAGACCCGCCATGCGGACAACCGCCGGCAGACCAAGAGCCACGCTTGTCTGCGTCACCTTGGCGATCATCAGGGGGCCCCCAAGGTCCTCGGCAAACTTCTTGCTCAGCAGGCGTCCCATGATCATGCTGACAATCTCGGAGAACTCCCCAACACCCGCCGATACTGAGTCCACGAAGCCCTTCTTCACGAGGACATAGTCAGGCATGAAGCCGAGAACCCCGTGCGCAACGTAGTAGCCCGACTCGACATCGGCGACATCATCTCTGCCAACCTTCAGCCTGATCGGCGGTTCATCTTTCTCTCTCTGTAGAGCCAGAGTCAAAGGTCCCTGGCTGGTCCTTACCGATTCAAGCAGCTTCTCCGCTGTGAGCGACTTGACCTTCCTGCCGTCGATCGCCGTGATTATGTAACCAGACTTCAGCCCCGCCTTACCGATTGCCGAGTCCGCGCTGATCTCTGCATCCGCACTTTCGATGTAGCCGCCGGGAAACACCCAGGTCGCGCCTCCGAACTTGAGCCACCTCAGTTCCGGCTTGAGCCTGACCTGGACCTGGCTCTTCCCTCGTCGCAGATCCACAGCGACAGTTCGGGCCTCGGAAGCTTGCAGGGCCGCCTGCATCTCTCTTCCACCGCGGATGCGTTTGCCGTCGATCGCCTCGAGCACATCGCCCTCTTTCAGGCCGGCCTTCTCGGCTGACTTGGAGAAAACTGCTCTCACTGACGCGGTGTTGCGCTTCATGAGCGACCATTCGCCACCATTCCAGTAGAACATCCACTGCGGTGTGCCGTGCTTGACAAGCTCACGACCATTACGGTCGATCTTAAGCTCGATCTCCCGCCCTGGCCGGCTGTGTATGTAGTCGATCACGTCGATCCCACCGGCGACCGACTTGCCGTCCACGGCGAGGATGGTATCTCCGGCACGCAGACCGATCTTCTTGGCCTCTGTCTGCGGGCTGACCAAGCCCACACGGTTCTTCGGTTTGCCTACGTCCGAGAAGCCCCAGAAGACTCCCACTGCAAGAAACAGCACAACAGCCAGCACGAAGCTCATAAACGGTCCCGCGAGGATGACCAGCACGCGCTTCCAGGCAGCTTGCGCCTGGTAGCCATCCAGGATGTCCTCCTGCCCCGGCTCCATGCCGGCCAGTTTGCAGAACCCGCCAATGGGCACAGGGTGGATCGTATACTCCGTGTCGCCGCGCTTGAACAGCACGGCAAGCTTGGGGCCGAAGCCCAGGGCAAACTCTTCCACGCGAATGCCGACAAGGCGTGCCACGGCAAAATGCCCCCACTCGTGAGCAACCACCAGCGTTCCGAATATGATAACCAATGCTATTGCTGTCTCAGGAATCAAATCTTACCCCCGGCCGCGACTTCGGCAGCCAGTATCCTCGACTCCGCATCCACGGAGTATATCTCTTCTAATGACGGGGACAGTGACGGCGTGTGCCGCTCCATCGTCTCCCGCACAACCCTCGGTATGTCCAAAAAACCTATCCTGCCGCGCAGGAAGAGATCGACCGCGACTTCATCCGCCGCGTTCATCACTACACTTAGCGTACCCCCGACTCTCGCTGCTTCCATCGCGAGCCGCAGGCACTCAAAACGATCCAGGTCAGGCTTGTCGAACGTCAGCCAGCCGGCCTCGAGCATGTCAAGCCTCGGCAGACCCGTATCAACGCGCTCAGGATAGAGCAGCGCATACTGGATCGGCAAGCGCATATCCGGCAGCCCGAGTTGGGCGATGATCGACCCATCGCAGTAGCGTACCATCGAGTGCACTATGCTCTGCGGGTGGATCACAACCCGAATGCGCTCCGCCTCGACCCCGAATAGCCACTTGGCCTCAATAATCTCCAGGCCCTTGTTCATCAGAGTCGCCGAGTCTATGGTAACCTTGCGACCCATCTTCCACGTCGGGTGAGCGAGCGCTTCCTCAGGAGTGACTCCCGCCATCTCCTCGAGCGACATATCCCGCAGCGCGCCGCCCGATGCCGTCAAGTAGATTCGCTCGATGCGGGCGCGATCCTCCCCGTTCAGACACTGGAAGATCGCCGAGTGCTCGCTGTCGATCGGAAGAACGGCCACGCCTTTGCGCTGAGCCGCCTCCATCACGAGATGCCCCGCCGCGACAAGCACTTCCTTGCTTGCGAGCGCAACATCCTTGCCGGATTCGATGGCTTTGAGCGTGGGAGATAGCCCTGGAGTCCCCGCAACTGATATTACTATTCTATCAGCTTCGCTGAGCTCTGCAAGCTGATCAAATCCCCAGGTTCCTGAGCAGACTTCGACACCAGAACCCGCCAGTGCCGACTCAACCCTTGGCAGGGCTGACTCATCGCCGATGCACACAAGCTTCGGCTTGAACTCAAGCGCCTGCTGGATGAGCAGATCGGCGTTGTTCTGCGCCCCCAGCCCGACGACACGAACTCGCTCCGGCCCCAGGCGTCGAACAACGTCCAACACCTGCGTGCCGATGGAACCTGTGGAACCCAAGATTGAGATACTTATTGCCAAGATAGACTCCGAGAAGGGAGATCACGAAGACACGCCCTTCGACAAGCTCAGGATGGGAGAAAGCACGAGAAGACAGATAGCCACTCTCATGCATTGCAGGGATTGTGCCAGTTCGCGTAGTTCCAGGCGGACCCGCTAGCCTTTTTGATCCTCCACCACCCCTCCAAACTTCCGAGTCCTTGCCTGATAGTCGACGATCGCTGCGATGAGCTCATCTTTGCCAAAATCAGGCCAGAGCGTGGGGGTGGAGTAGTACTCCGAATAGGACGTTTCCCAGAGCAGGAAGTTGCTCAGGCGCATCTCGCCGGCGGTTCGGATAACCAACTCCGGGTCGGGAAGCTCCGGGTGATACATAAGGCGTGACAGCAGCCCGTCGTCTATGTCGGTCGGCTTGATCGTACCCTCCGCAACCAGCTCAGCGGCGCGCCTAGCGGCGTCGACTATCTCATTGCGCCCACCGTAGTTCACGGCTATGTTGAGGATGATCCGATCGTTGTGCTTGGTTTCCTCGTAGTCCTTGGTGAACTGGTCCCGCAGGGGCTTCGGGAGCTCATGGAAGCGCCCGCTGGTGATGATCTTGACCCCCTCACGCTTGATGTAGTCCAGCTCTTTCTTCGCTGCGAACTGCATGAGCTTCATAAGACCAGCCACTTCCGACTTCTCGCGGATCCAGTTCTCAGAGGAGAAACTGTACGCAGTGACTGCCTTAATACCGAGATCAGTTGCATTGATGACGAGATTCTTGAGGGTCTTGTAGCCCTGCCTGTGGCCCTCAAGGCGAGGCTTTCCACGCTGCCTGGCCCATCGCCCATTGCCATCCATTATGACTGCAACGTGCTGAGGAATTCTGTCAGGGTCAAGCGTTGTCAACTACCAGCACCTTTCTCTGTACAACGAAAGCAAGAAGAATGGAATCGCGAAAACGCGAAAGAGCAAAAGCGCGAAACTGGTGAGAGAGGTCCCTTCCGTTCTTTCGCGTTTTCGTCCTTTCGCGCTCTCGCGATCGCTCCCTTCCGACTCTCGCCGTTGGGGTATACTAGACTTCCCGGAGTTCGGCTTCCTTGGCCTGCGTCAGCTTGTCGATCTCCGCGATGTACTTATCCGTGAGCTTCTGCGTGGAGTCCTGTTCGCGCTTGGCGTCATCCTCGGTGATCGCAGACTTCTTCTGCTCTTCCTTGATGCGCTCATTGGCATCGCGGCGCACGTTACGCACAGCGATCTTGTGATCCTCAGACTTCTTATGCAGCTGCTTGACGAGATCCCTGCGACGCTCCTCAGTCAGCGCGGGCACGTTGAGTCTGATCACATTGCCGTCGCTCATAGGGGTGAGGCCGATATCCGAGGACTGGATGGACTTCAGAATGGTGTTGATGATGGACTTATCCCAAGGCGTCACCAGCAGCTGCCTCGGCTCCGGCACGGAGATGCCGGCAAGCTGGTTCAAAGGCGTAGCTGTCCCGTAGTAATCCACTTTGATGTTCTCAAGGATCAGCGGGTTCGCACGCCCGGTTCTGATCGTCGAGTAATCGTGCCCAGCCGCTTCGACGGCCTTCTGCATCCGCCTCTCGGCGTCCTGAATGATTTCTGATGACATGGCTCTATTCCCCCGTAACCAACGTCCCTATGGTCTCGCCCACAGCCGCGCGCGCTATGTTGCCCGGCCCGGTAATGTCGAAGACCACTATGGGTAGGTTGTTCTCCATGCAGAGAGTGAAGGCTGTAAGGTCCATCACTCCGAGGTTGCGATTGATAGCTTCCATGAATGTGATGCGGTCGAACTTGACTGCACCTTCGTTCTTCTTAGGATCGCAGTCGTAGACCCCATCCACATTGGTCGCCTTGAGCACCGCATCCGCGCGGATCTCAAGTGCCCGCAGCGAGGCCGCGGTATCCGTAGTGAAGAACGGATTGCCTGTGCCGGCGGCCAGAATGACAACCCGGCCCTTTTCCATGTGCCTGATCGCGCGCCTTCGGATCAGTGGCTCAGCCACTTCGGACATCGCTATCGCGCTCTGGACCCGGGTATCCACGCCGAGCTTCTCAAGTGCGTCCTGCAGCGCGAGCGCGTTGATCACAGTGCCAAGCATGCCCATGTAATCGCCGGTGGCGCGGTCAATGCCACCCTCGGAGGCGGCAGCACCACGGATGATGTTGCCCGCCCCGATAACAACGGCAATGTCCACGCCACTCTCACGGGCAGTCTTGATGCCCTCGGCAATAGCTTTGACGCTGTCGGGGCAGATTCCAAGCTTCTCCTTACCGGAAAAGGCCTGCCCCGATAGCTTTAGCAGTACTCTCTTGTACTTAGGTCTGTCAGCTTCAGTCTGACTCACCAGCCGTCTCTCCCACTCCGAATCTGACCACTTCAGCAACGGCGATCTTGCCACCGGCTTTCGCCGCAGCAGCGTCAACCAGCTTCTGAATGGTCTGATCCTCGTCCTTGATGAATGCCTGCTCCATAAGACAGGTTCGGGAGTAGAACTCGGTCATCCTTCCGTCCACAATGCGGTCGATCACTTTCTCGGGCTTGCCCTCTTTGATCGCCCACTGGCGGTGAATGTCGCGCTCTTTCTCGATCACGTCCGCGGGAATTTCCTCGCGAGTGAGGTAGTCGGGCCGACTCCACGAAACGTGCATCGCCAGGTCCTTGGCCAGCGACTTCGCGTCATCCGACTGCGCAGCGGCGTCGGTGTCGCAGGTGAGCTTCACAAGCACGCCGATCCGGCTGCCCATGTGCACGTAGCTTCCTATCAGCCCGGGCTCCTGTCCAACAGCAAGCCGCTTCGATCGCGCCACAGCGATCTTCTCGCCGATCTTGCCCATTAGCTCCGTGATATACTGCTTCACTGGCTTGGATGGCTCGTCGATATACGGCTGATCCAGCAGAGCCTCGCCACCACAGCAGCAGCATCCGCACGAGCTTCCCGCTGCAGCTTGAACAGCCAGCCTGTTTGTGAAGTTGACGAACTCATCAGTCTTCGCGACAAACGTCGTCTCGCAGTTGACTTCGACAAGCGAGCCGATTCTCGAATCATCGCTGACATAGCAGCCAATGAGACCTTCGGACGCAGCCTTGGACTCGCGCTTCGCGGCAACGGCGATGCCCTTCTCGCGCAGGATGGTGACGGCCTTCTCAAAGTCGCCGCCTGACTCTGTAAGCGCCTTCTTGCAATCCATCATTCCGGCGCCGGTTTGCTCTCTTAGCTTTCTGACATCTTCGGCAGTGATTGCCATTTACGAAATCTCCTACTCTGCCTTCTCTTCAACTGCAGCTTCGACTTCAGCGACGGGCTCAGAAGCGACAGGCGCCTCAGCGTCGATGAACACTTCTTCGTCCGCGGCAGCCGCTTCTCCGCCCTCGGGGACTTCGGGCTTTTCCTCGCCCTCTTCGCCCTCAGCGACGGCCTCAGCCTCTTCCTCCACCGGCTTCTCTTCCTCTGGAGGTCTGACCTCAATGATCGCTTCGGCGATCTTGCTCGAGATCAGCTTGATAGCGCGGATAGCGTCGTCGTTGCCGGGGATAACGTAATCGACCTCGTCAGGGTCGCAGTTGGTATCAACGATTGCAACAACCGGGATCTCGAGCTTGCGAGCTTCCAGCAGAGCAATGCGCTCCTTCTTGAGATCAACGATATAGATCGCGCCCGGGAGCTTGGGCATGTCCTTGATGCCACCGAGGAACCGCTCGAGCTTCTGCATCTCTTCGCGGCGCTTGCCGGCCTCTTTCTTGGTAAGCTGCTGGAACACGCCATCGGCTTCCATCTTCTCGAGCTCGCGCAGGCGGCCGATTCTTGTCTGGATGGTGCGGTAGTTGGTAAGCATTCCACCCAGCCAGCGCTGATTGACGAAGTACATCCCGCACTGCTTTGCAGATGCTTCGACTGCTTCCTGAGCCTGCTTCTTCGTCCCGACGAACAGGATGTCCTCACCTGATGAGACAACGTCCTGGACGAACTTGCGGGCGTCTTCGAAGAGCTTGAGGGTCTGGTGAAGGTCGATGATGTAGATGCCGTTGCGTCCCCCGTAGATGTAACGCTTCATCTTGGGGTTCCAGCGGTGGGTGCGGTGCCCGAAGTGAACTCCGGCCTCCAGCAGTTCTTTCATACTGATTGCTGGCAAAGTTGTGTCCTCCTATTGGTTAGTTACCTCCCGCCTCATCAACCCACAGCGCGATCCCGGCGTACACCGGAACACCCGCGCCGCAGTCAGAGGCGGTGCGTTTTGCCAAACTCAGAAATCATACCACATGAGACGCAGCTTAGTCAACGGAAATGCCCGCCCGTGTACCTGCAGAGCGATTATGTCCCCATGTAACTGCAGACCGAAAATGTCCC
>CAZFYZ010000104.1:0-14694 GCA_964523735.1 uncultured bacterium
ACACGCCCCGGCAGATCTCGGTCCCAGGGCAAATGCTCTTCGGTGGTCAACCTTCCGGGGGTGTTTGCATGTCAGGACTGCGGGAGATCACCAGGAATTACCAGAAGGGCCTTGAGTTCTACGACCAGGGTCTGCTCATCGATGCGCTTGCGGCCTTCGAGGCCGTGCTCAGCGAGGCGGAGCCCGGCAGTCCGGAAGCCAAGCTTGCATCATTCTATGTCGGCCAGACCCACGCCAGATTGGCCGATGAGAACATGAACCGCGGCGCCCAACAGCGGGCGGGGCATCATCTCAGGCAGGCTATAGAGCGCAACCCCAACTACCCCGATCTTCATTACCAGTTGGCAATGGTCATTGCTGAAGACGGTGCCCTCGGCGAGGCAATGGCTGAATTAGAGACCGCGCTGCGGCTCAACCCATCATACGCCAAGGCGATGATGCTGCTCGGGATACTCAGCTACGAATCCGGAGACTACGAGGGTGGCGCCGCCACGGTCGCGAAAGCGATCGAACTGGAGCCGCGCTATGCCACCAGCGTCTACCACAACGCCCTAGGTGCTCATAAGAAGGGAGACCATGCAGGCGCGCTGGAGCAGTTCCGGGAGCTTTCGCTCACGAACGTTGACGATATCTCGTTCCATCTGGGCGTGGGAAAGAAGCTCTACCGGTCGGGGGACTACCGCGGTGCTGTTGAAGCTTTTGAGCAGGCACTAAGCGTGCGGGGAGGTTATCCTGACATCCGCAACTGGCTGGGCCTGGCGCTAATGGCCTCAGGCGACAACGCCGGCGCGCTGGAGCAGTTTCAGAAGGCTCTGGAGACCAACCCCAACTACGTTACCGCCATCATCAACTACGGCGTGGCCTGCGAAATGATGGGGCGCCGTGACGACGCGGTCGCGTTCTACTCTCGGGCTCTGGAAGTTGACCCGGACAACCTGGAAGCGCGCGAGCGCCTGGGCAGGTCTGGGCACAGCCCGCTGTAGCTTGGTTCCCTAGGGGCCGTAAGCCTGAGTGCCAACAGGTTCGTAGGAGTATGTCCGGCCGCTATAGGCCACGTCAGCGGATTGCTGAACGGCTGCGGCAGGGGCGTAGCCCGACGGTTGTGCAGACCACTCGTTTGACCCCGCCTCATACTGCCACTCGCTGTGGCGGGGAGCCGAAACATCCACATCAGGAGCCACCAGGACTACTGACTGCGCCACCGAGCGCGGAGCAAGATCCCCCGAGTCAGCCCTGAGGCCGAACATACCCTCGCCAAACCCAAAGCTGATCCCCACTGAGAGAGCCAGTGCCATAGCCACAAGCAGCAGCGTCGCTCCCAGAGTCTTAGCAGCAACTTGCCAGAAGCCCGCGAGCGGCGCCTCCTGGCAAGCACATGTCATCGTTGGGTCGAGTGAGAGGGGGGCCGCTGGGCGAGCCTGGGACGAAACAAGGATTCGGTAGGCCTCTATCAGGTCGCGCGTCCGGTCTGCTGCAGACGAATCGCTGGGGTTGAGGTCGGGGTGAAGCTGGAACAGGCGCGAGTGAAAGGCTTTCCTGATTGCATCCTTTGATGAGAAGGGACTTACGCCCAGCAATCGGTAGCAGTCTACAGTCTCCAAGTGCTCGCCCCCCATCAGCCCCGTAGAGCAGGCATTCTGCGGTAACAACTCCGTCGAAAACGCGGAGCATTTTCGTTCCCTTCGTGGCGAACACGACAGCGCTGCGGAGCAGACGCGAGAGTGTTCTTGCCACGATTGCATTATATCCCAATTTCCGGTAGTTTCAAGGGGGGCAAGCGGGATTTCTCGATACGGTCTCACAGAACCTTCGTGCGTGCTTGGGACAGGTCCCGCGGACACAACTGCTCGGGCTTCGTGAGCATCTTTGTTATCCTGAACTTCAATTGACACGCGGCAGGCGGGTATCTATAATGCGCGAAAAGGACACACCAGCGAGGCGACACGCGATGAAGATCGAGTTCATTGGGCATGCCACATTTCTGATAACAACCAGCGACGGCACCAGAATATTGACCGATCCTATCAACTACGCCACCCACAGCGATCAACTGAGGTACAAGCGCGTTACAGAGTCGGTGGATGTGGTTACCGTCAGCCACGAGCACGGCGATCATTCAGGCTATCGCGCGCTTAAGGGCTCGCCTGTCGTGATCAAGACCGAGGGCACCTTTGCTGCCGGCGGGGCTCAGTTCATGGGGTTTGCGACCTGGCATGACGAGGCACAGGGCTCGAAGAGGGGCTCGAACATCGTCTTTGTGATCAGCGCGGATGACCTCCGAGTCGCGCATATGGGTGATCTCGGGCACGTGTTAAGCGCGGATCAGGCCGCCGCTATTGGCAACGTGGACGTGATACTGGTGCCGGTCGGAGGCTACTACACGATCGATGCAGCGGAGGCCGATGTAGTTGCTCATCAGTTGGCCGCCGATATAGTGATCCCGATGCACTACAAGACGGACCGGTGTAGTTATCCTATAGCCGGCGTCGAGGAGCTCATCGCTGGCAAGCCGAACGTGACAAGGGTTGGTGGCTCAGAGTTGGAGATCACGCGCGAGAGCCTGCCGCCGGAGCAGCAGATATTCGTGCTTGAGCCGGGTGAGTAGTTGCTTCTTACGCGGCCTTAAGGCTAGACTCGCCAAGTGCTGCCGCGCACGTTTCCAGGACGGTTGAGATGGTCCTGCGCAATGCATCCTCGAATCCCGGCATATCCCGCAGCTGCTCCTCTTCGGATGCAATCTGGGATGCGGCAAGATAGGTCCCCATAAGCTCCATCGATGGGACCTGCATCTGACAGACCTTGGAACAGAACGCCTCTAGATTGGCCTCGAACCGGCTCGCCGTTCTGCCGAGGTTGGACAGGCTGAGCTTGATGTAGTCAGAGATCAGCTCTGCACGGTGGAACTGGCGTTCGGCATTGGTAAGCATCTTGAACCGTCCGCCGGCCAGATCGAGACCCCGCAGACGCGCTGCGCGCTCGTAGTCCTGGATTCGGCTGATCAGCTCGTGTGTGCCGCCGGCAACCGGAAGCTGGGTCTTGGATGTTCCCGATCGCAGAGTCTTGCCGGACTTGGAGGAGCCTGTGGTCTTAAGTTGTGGCACCAGACGCACCATCCCTTACTGCAGATTGCGGACCAAAATCCCGCTCTCACTCAGAATTATCGGCCCGGCAGGTCGCATTCTTAAGCAATCGGACATATGGGCGCAGAAATGGCCTACACCTGGGATTAGAAGCCATCGGACAGAGTGTCACCATGGGTCGTAGTAGGCGTCTCCGACGCCCCCCCTTGAGTGTGACATACGCCTTCTAAGGGTCGAGGACCCTTACTATAACGGCTCTGTCCGGTCCCTGCTAGGTGAACAAGGACGGCTTCAGAGAGGTCGTGCTGGGTGGAGGGATCAGGGCAAGGCGGCCAGGCGCGGACTGACTGCCCCCGCCTGTGTGGTATAATGGCCCCGGAGGGAACCTCATGTCGATCTCGATCAGAATGCACTTTGATGGCAAGGTATTCGTCCCTGATCAGCAGGTAGACCTGCCCGTTGACCAGCCTCTCGAGTTTGAGCTTAGGCAGACGCCTGAGACCCTGCAGTGGAACCCGGAGAGGGCCAAGGAAGCGATTAGGTGGCTCACTGACCATGCCGTCTCAGGGCTGAATATACCGGATGAGGCCCTCAGGCGCGAGAGCATGTATGAGGATCGAGGCCTGTGATCTGGCTCGTCGATACGAATGTCTTGCTCAGGTGGAGTGATCGCGATAGTCCGCATCACGGAAATTGTGCCGATGCTGTAACAGCCTTGGTCGAGCAAGCGGACCAAGTATGTACCTGCGCGCAAGTCCTGATTGAGTACTGGGTGACTCTCACCAGACCGCGCGATGTGAACGGCTTCGGACTCGCGATCACCGATGCAGCCGCTCAGCTATACGTGGTGAACGGCGCCTTCCCTTGTCTCACCGAACCCTCTGAGATCGCCGACCAATGGCAGAGGGTGACAATCAAAAACAGCGTCCTGGGCAGACAGGCCCACGACGCGCGCTTGGCCGCCCTGATGCTATCCCACGGCGTTACGTACCTCCTGACCCTCAACCCCGGTGACTTCGCCCGCTATCGGGAGATCACCGTAGTCACTCCGCAAGAGGTGCTGTCCTCAGCTACTTAGAACCGACGAATGCCGGTGCCCATTGATCTCGCTCTTGACGCTCGTCGGATTCGAGATCTGACGCAGCAAGCTACGAGCATGGCAGCGGCCATCCACTGTTGTGCTATACTTGAATCAGCAACCGAGCATCACTGGGGCAGTTTTTGATCCGACCAGGCTTCATTTTTGCTACACTGCTTCTCTTCGCAACCCTCTCCGCCGGCATCTGCGCCGAGCGCACGGCTGAGCGGGGGCCGTTTGTCGACTACTGGACCGCGATTCGCGTAGGTGATCTCCAGATCGGCTGCATGCACACGACCATTGCCTGGGTTAGCGAGGGTGGCGAGAAGCGTCTTCGGGCGACTGAGAGGGTCTGGATTAAGGCCCGCAGCGACAAAGAGAGCGCCTCCATCGAGGCCGAGCACACCGTCCTCGCCAACAGCGACTTCACCCCATCAGTAGAGCACGTGAAGATCGGTGGCAGCTTCAATGGAGGAGCCACTAGCGACAAACCCAAGGTGCCTGAACTCAATGCAGAGTTCCGCTACTTCCCCGACCACGTCTACTCTGTCATAGTCAAGAACGGCAAGTCCAAAGAGGAGCGCGAGCCGCTCAAGGAGAGGCCTGACTACTCGCACTACCTCGGCGGCAGAAAGCTGAAGGTTGGTGATGAGGTCAGGTTCCCCGTCCTCTCACTTGTCGGGGCGGATGCGATCAGCTCGACCAGGTTGGGGTTCAATGTCTCCTGGGCGCTCAAGGTCGCCCGCAGCGAGGATGTCGCTGTGGACGGCAAGACCTATCAGGCCTATCTGCTGACGCGGGACGGCTCGAGCGCACACACGTGGGTGACTGCCAACTGCGAGCTTCTCAAGATGGAGGAGCCTGGTTCCGGCTTTACGATGTCTCGCCAGCCCGTCGCGGAAGCCCTCGAATGGCTGGAGTCTAACGGACCCGATGTCTCTCGCGTTCCCGTTGACAGGCCCATAGCCGATTACCTGCACGCGAGAGTGGTCAAGGTCCGTCTCCTGGGGATCTACGACAAGGGCCTCGTGATCAGCGATAACCGTCAGCAGGCCGTCTATCTGGAAGACAAGCGCGCGGCTGAGTATACGATCTCCGCCAAGCCGTTCGATCCGGCCAGGTCTGTGGCACTGCCTGTCGAAGGCGCTGATCTCCGCAGGTGGCGGTCGGCGAGTAAGGGGATCGAGTCCAAGGATGAGGCCATACGCTCGCTGGCGATGCAGGTAGTTGGCGATGAGACCAATGCCTACGCCGCCGCCTGGAAACTGCGAGCATGGGTGCACGACAACATGACCTACACCATCGAGGCAAGCCGCGGCTCTGAGTCTGCCCTTCAGATACTGAAGACCAGGAAAGGCGTCTGCACGCACTACGCGATCCTCTACACGGCTCTTGCCCGCGCGGTGGGGTTGCCGAGCAGGATCGCGGTCGGCCTCTGCTATGGCAACTGGGATGGGCCGGGCAGCTTCCAGCCGCACGCCTGGGCCGAGAGCTATGTGGGCGAATGGATAGCCGTTGACCCGACCTGGGGTGATGACCTCGTGGACGCGACGCACATCAAGCTTGCGGAGGGGGGTATCGAGGCGCTGACCGGTTACCGTCGATCGGCGGGCCTGCTGACTGCCGAGGTTATCTCTCCGGTTCTTCCACCCCAGACAGGCCGCGAGCGCGTGATCCTCGCGCCGACGAACGTCCTGATAGTGCGCTGGCCGGGCGAAGACCTCCAGTGGTTCTGCGACAACCGCTGCATGCCCGCCGGCCCGCCGAAGATCGCGGACGGCAGCCTGGTGATCACAAAAGCGAACGGCGACGAGTGGATTATCCCTCCCGGCCACAAGCTCGACTCCCCCGACATCCCCAATATCCACTACGTCCGCGAAAACCACCCGGACATGATCACCCTCCTGATGCCAGACGGCACCATCCACGCATTCCCGGCTGAGCAGACCAAGCTCGAGACCTATCCACCGGGGGAGGAGCCGTAGTCTGATCGGGCTGGCCTTGGCTTCAGATCAGTATCGCGACGAATATGGCGTTGGTCTGGACCTTGGCCTCGGCGGTTTTGAATGCCTCGTTGATGTCGTCCAGCGGGAATCTGTGGGTGATCAGGCTCTTAGCATACAGCTTTCCCGCGGCCAGCAGGTCGATGCAGATCGCCATCTCGGGGTAGATCCCCCAGAACGCGTAGCTGGCGCTTGGAATGAGCTGGATTTCCCCTTTCTGGATCCTCTGCCACTCCAGCTCGAATGAGGACAGCCCTTCCTCGAAGCCTCCGACTATTGCCACTCTGCCGCCATTGCGGGTATATGAGGTGGCCTGCTTGAGCGTCGTCTGCATCGACTCCCCACCGGCGCACTCGAATGCCACATCCACTCCGCGGCCGCCGGTGAACTCCATTACCTTCGCACGCCCGTCTTCGGTGCTAGTGTTGACGGTAACGTCGGCACCCAGGTCGCTAGCCACCTTCAAGGGATAGTCGAGCACATCGGTGATCAGCACATCGGCCCCGCAGAGCTTCGCCAACTGCAACTCCGCAATGCCTATCGGCCCCGCCCCGAGCACGGCCGCCTTGTCGTGCAGCTTGAGCCCAGACACCTGGACGGCGTGCAGGCTGACAGAGAATGTATCCAGCAAGGCTGCTTCCTCATAGCTGATGTTGTCGGGCAGCTTTCGGAACTTCTTGGCAGGCCCAATAACATACTCTGCGAAAGCCCTCGATACGCTCTCGGCTCGCACATCATATAGATGGGGGCAAACGTTGTACTGCTGTGCTCTGCACCAATCACAGCTGTCGTCACCCAGGACTGTCTCGACCACCACCCGGTCACCGACCCGTAGGTCATCAACCGCCTGGCCGATCTCCACGACTTCGCCAGCAAGCTCGTGGCCCATTATCTTGCCTTCATAGTCCGGGTTCTCGACCATCCACGAGCGCAGGTCTGTCCCGCACACGCCTGCAACCCTCACCCTGGCCATTGCCCAGTTAGGATCGCGTACCTCTGGTGTCTCCACTTCTTTGACTTCGAAATCGCCCCGGGCGGTCTTCACGGCTGCCTTCATCGGTAACTCCTGCGGTTCGCTTGACGTTCCCGCGTGTTCGTTTACCGCCGCCAACGGCTGTTGAAACGCCGCCCCTGCCTCGATCCTATCGCCGTGTCGCGCACAGAGACGGTGGGTAAACGTGTTACGGCCGTTATCAGGAGATGGAGAAGGGGCTCAGCCCATGGCAGCAGATAGCGGAATGCACGTCGCCGAGGGTCAGGCGCCGTACCGGGGTGCAAGTCCCTGGGCATTCGCCGTGAAGCATCAGTTCATGCAAGCGGATCGAGAGGTGCTGGCGCGGCTGCCGCTCAAAGACATGACGCTTGAGCTGGTACGAGGCGAGCAATCCTTGTGGATAGTTGCCAAATGGCCCTCCGCCGGTGGAGTGGTTATACGCACGAGTTTCAGCCCTGAGGCCGGTCTGGTTGTGGATAAGTGTGAGAGAGAGGAGCTTTCCTCCCTGTGCCACGTTACATCCCCCGCCGGCAAGTACCGCGTGCTCCTGGAGATTCCTGATCCTGAGAAATCAACGATCCACTTCAAAGTTTGGCTGACCCCTGTGGGTGAACTCAGCATTCCATTTTGGCCCAGCGACACTTACCCGGTGAACGAAAACGGCGACCCGATCGAAACATGCGGCACGGTTCACGCGGCTCAGCGCGGATCGGCCATGGGCTTTGTATATGCGTCGCTGACGGATCCTCAGTCCGGCTCGTTCCTCTACTTTCAGGATCTTACCTCGCTCAACGATCTCTGCGAGCAGACTGAGGCGGTGCCGGAGAACCGGATGGGTGGAAGCTGGCCCGAACTGGGCTACACTCCTCCTATTGCCGAGCGTATGCCGCTCCATGCCGGCACGGAGATCATTCTCTCGGACGGATACATCTGCTTCAGTCCGGCGATCCCTGGTGAAACCGGCGAGCTTGCGCATCTCTTCCTTGATATGCTTGCCGAGATCTACGTGATGATCCCCCGGCCTGAAGCCCGGTATAGGGATTGGGCAGCGATGGCAGGGGATAGCGCCAGGGATCTTGAGCATCCCGACTGCATTGCCACCCACCACGGGCTGCGGTATCTCAATGCCTATGTCGGCACCGGTGACAGAAGGCCGGAGAGCCTTGTTCAGCTCGCGGTAGCCCTGCCGCTTCTTGAATACCAGGAATGGAGCGGCAAGAAGATTCCCCTGATCGAAGAGATCATCAAGACTCTGCCCTCGTTCTTCTATGATGACATAGGCTGCATCATGCGCTATCCCAACACCATGAAGGATCAGGAGGGCGCCGATGCGGATGAAAAGGGCGCCTATGAGGTCGATTCGTGGTATCTGTATCACCCACTGATCAACCTCGCGCGGCTTGCCCAGCGTGGCTACAAGGAGGCCGAGCAGCTCCTCTTCGACTCTGTGGAATACGCGATCAAGGTGGCGCATCACTTCGAATACCGGTGGCCGGTGATCTTTGATGCCAACACACTTGAGCCTGTGCGCGAATCGCCTACCAGAGAGTTGGGTGAGACCGATGTGGCAGCGCTCTATGCGTATCTGATGCTGAGGATGCACGAACTCAGCGGTGAGGACAGGTTCATGGAGGAGGCGAGGAAAGCCGCCGAGGACCTGAAAGGACTCCATTTCAACCTTGGATACCAGTTCAACAACGCTGCCTGGGGCGCAAACGCCTTGGCCAAACTCTGGCGTGAGACGGGCAGCCAGGATTACCTGAGTATCAGCTACATGTGCATCGCCAGCATTCTCCAGAACGCGTTCATCTGGGACTGCAACTATGGCTTCGCGAAGCACTACTCTCTGTTCTTTGGCATCACTCCACTGCGCGAAGGTCCATACGTGGCGGCGTACGAGGAACTCGAGATATTCGCTGCGTTCCACGAGTATCTGGGTCTCGTTGATGCTCATGTGGCGCCATCCGTCCACTTGCTTCTATCCGAATACTGCAAGTACGTAAGCGACAACAAGATATGCATGTATCCTCGCAACCTGCCCGAGGATGTGATCACCGACCAACCACAAAACGGCCATATTAACCGGGATCTGACGATTCCCCTGGAGGATCTCTACCAGGGTTGGGAAAAGGCAGGGCAAGTTGGGCAGGAAGTTTACGGAGCCGGAATGGCGCCGGGGATAGTAACGCGCTGTCTGCATCACGTCGACGGAGCGCCGTTTCTGCTCTATTGCCAGTATCCGGTTCACGGTCTGTGCGCGGAACCGGAAGAGCGCTCCTGCAAGTTTGCTGTGTATGGAGACCGGGATCTTGGTTTCACAATGCGGCTGGTGCCGAAAGACAACGAGACGCTCAGTGGGGTAGCCGTAAGGCTTGTGGATGCGGAAAGGGACTTGGAAGGCAGGCGCACAGACGAGGGGCAACTGGAGTACGATGCCCCGGGCGGCTCCAGAGTTGAGCTGCGCTGGTAGTGATAATGACTGCGAGGGGTTGCTGCCTATTGGCAACAGCCCGAGCGAGGTGACGAAGTGGCCGAGTTTCATCGGGACAGAACAAGGGAGTTTGCTGCAGAGACCCAGGACCTGTCGGGCAAAGTCGCCATCATAACCGGCGGGACCACGGGTATCGGGAGAGCAACCGCCGTGCTGCTTGCCGAGAAGGGGGTCAGGGTGGTGATCTCCGGACGCAATGAGCGTGAGCTTGGTGACGCGCTCGTGGACATCGAAGACACGGGAGGCGAGGCTCATGGCGTGATGGCCGACAACGCTTATGAAGACCAGATCCTCAAGCTGTTCGAGGAGACACACAGCAAGTTCGGTGACATCGACATACTCATCAACAACGCGGCTCTGCCGGCCAAGAGCATCCTGCAGGAGCACAGCTACGAGGACGCGCTGTATATTATGCGAGTGAACATCCTTGGCTACCTTACCTGCATTAGAGAAGCGGTGAAGATGATGCGGCGTAAGGGCGGCGGGCACATCGTAAATCTGGGCTCTATGTCCGCCCAGGTAAGGGAGACCGGAGCCGATGTGTATGTCGCCACAAAAGGCGCGATAGAGGCAATGAGCGAAAGCTTCAGGAAGAGCCTTGCCGAAGAGAATATCAAGATCAGCCTGATCGAGCCCGGGATGGTGGGCACGAACCTGCACGGGGAACCACCCGATATTCAGGACCAGCTCAGTATGGAGGCCGAGGGCACCATGCTTATGGCTGAGGACATTGCGATGGTGATCTACTACACTCTGATTCTCCCCCCGCGAAGCAGCATATTGGAGCTCAGGATCGCGCCGATCAAGCAGGCCCTGTAGCAGCGAGCATGGGACAGGCGGTCCTGGCGATCGTTGGAGCGAACGGTGACGAGTGGATCGTGCCTCCCGGCTGCAAGCTCGACTCCGCCGACATCCCCAATTATTCAGCGGGCGCTGTCAGGCTGCTGTAGAGGGCTCAAGGCGGGGGTGGATAGACTTCCAGCAGACCGACGTTGGTTTCCGGATAGGTGATCTGTCTGTTTGGGAAAGGCTCGCGGTATTGGCCCACTTCGACGGGGGGGTCTGGGCCAAAGGCCGCCCAGGGGACTGCCACTTCGAGGTCATACAAGCCAGACTCCGGCACCCACAGGGCGAACTTGCCATAGCTGGCCCGCGCGGTGGCGATAAGCCTGTCTGCCTCGCCAACGTGGCCCGCTGGGTAGACATTGATCACCCCGTCGTGATTTGTGGTTCCAGCGACCTTGACCGCGTGTGTCCCGGTCGATCCCCCGCAGCCCATAAGGGCCAGCAGACACACAATCGTGACAACAGCAATCCTCAACAAGTGCCTCCTCGCAACGTCATCAGTATGACGCCGGGTATGGGCCGAGGGTTCCGCAAGAGCTTCGCCATTTGTTCATCCTCCGGGACTGCTTCACCCGCATCATACCTTATGTGTCCGCGGGCGGCAGGTCATCAGGCGAGTCGGGCATCGTTCCCGCAGAGCCGTACGCCTTTACGACTCGTTTACGAAGTCCTTGAATGCACTGTTGGTTAGTGGTATATTGACATTAGATGATCGGGGCCGGCTGCTATGTGGAAGGCGCTGGAAGAAAGCCCAGGTGTGTCAGCTGTGTTGAAGAGCGGCGCCTTTCGTTGCGGACCCGGTTGTGTCGTGCAAGCAGTGACAAGAGGGGGGATTTTCTATGGGAACGAGACAAGCGGCGGCTGTCATGGTCGCTATCGCACTTGCGGTGATGATGACTGCATCTGCGGTAGGGGCAAGTGACATCCTGGTGTCGCACAACCTGGGTCAGGCGGCGTACAGTGCGTCGTCATCTTACGACTCAGGCTACTTGCCACATCTGGCATTCGACGGGTTAACGACCAGCGGCTGGAATGCCGGGGATTTCTACGGGTGGATTGAAGTCGACCTGGGCAGAGTCTTCGAACTCTCCAAGATATCTCTATCGTGCTTTTCCTCAGGCCAGCAGACACATGAGATCAGGTACTCGCTGGCTGCTATTGGAAGCAGTGGTTCCTACACACTGGCGACTGTATCAGGTCAAACATCATTCCTGCACACGTTCAGCCCTGGCACTAAGGCCCAGTATATCCAGGTAAGGACAACCTCGTCACCGGACTGGACTAACTGGAACGAGATACGTGTCTACAGCCCGAGCTGCATTGTCACTGGCACAGTCAGCAGCACCGCTAATGGTCTGGACGCAGTTGCCGGCGTGACCATCGCAGCTCCAAACGGCCGGTACTCTACCGCCACAAACACCAGCGGCGTTTACTCGAAGGTCATTCCGGCGGGCGATATCACCCTGATGGCAACCAAGACCGGCTATCTGACTGCATTCGGCTCCGTTGTAGCTCAGGCCAATGACACGGTGACCCTCGATTTCGACCTGAAGAGCGTGGTGAGCGTGGACAAGATCAGGGAGACGCGAACTCTCGCCGACGGCACAGGGGTCAGTCTCACTCAGGTGGCGGCCACATCCGGTTCCGGCACGTTCACGGACGGCAGCTACTACGTTGAGGATACGGACAGAACCTCGGGTATCAGAATCGTTCCTGCCGAAGGCGCCGACGCCGTCAACATCGGTGATAGAGCCAACTTCTCCGGGGTCATGTCTACGGTTGCCGCAACGGGCGAACGATTCGTGGACCAGGCTTTTGTCCAGAACAAGGTGGTGGGAACTCCGGTTCGCCCTCTGGGCACGGCCAACAGATCTGTCGTTGAGCAAGGAATGTCGCTGAGCGGCCTCCTGACGACCGTTTGGGGAAAGGTGACCTACAAAGACCCGACAAGGGCTTTCATGTATGTCGATGATGGGAGCAACGCTGATGACGGCAGCGGTTACGTCGGACTCAAGGTCATACTTGATGAGACTTCTGACGCCGTAGTGTCCGTGGCTGCGGCACCGAACGAGTACGCGGCGGTGACGGGTATTGTCCAGCCGGCCAGCCTTGCAGGCGCTTTCAAGATCAGGGCTATCCGTGTCAGGAACTACACCAATGTGCAGGTTGTTGGCGAAACCATTGTTCTTCCGGCCCAGATACCCGGCAAGCTGTCCTTTGATGACGTTGTGCCTGGGACTGTGGTTGTGCGCAGCACCTATCTGCCCGGTCAGCCAAGCACGATCACATACGAATTGGGACTCGACTATGTGGTTGACAATGCGCAGGGGACCATTGCTCGCACGGCAACATCGCGCATTCCGGACTTCAGCACGAATGTGCTCTATGGGCAGCACAACTTCGATCACAGCCAATTCCCCGGGTACGGCAACGGCCCGTTCATCGTATTCGTGGACTACCAGACCACCAACGGTCGGCCCTTTGCCATTCCAACCGACCAATCTGCTCTGCTCACAAAGACGTCAGCGAAGCTGTCTGCCGGAGGACCGTTCAAGATCATTGCTTTCGGAGACAGTATAACGGCCGGCGGCGAGGCCTCCAGTGTAGCCCTGCGCTATCCAAACCGCTACGCTCAGTCTCTGCAGGCACGGTTCCCGCAGGCGCAGATAGTCATGGAAAACGGCGCAACCGGCGGTGACACTTCTTCGGATGGGCTGGCGCGGCTGCAAGAGAAGGTGCTGTCTCGCAGCCCAGACCTGGTGCTCGTGGCATTTGGGATGAACGACCACAACATACTTCCCATTGGCGTTCCGGTGGGCACATTCGAGCAGAACCTCACGACAATGGTCAATTCTATCGTGGCAAATACTGGGGCCGAGGTGATTCTCATATCTACATTCCCGCCCAATCCGGAGTGGGCATTTGGTTCGCATCAGATGAACCTGTATGCCGCCGCTACACAGCGAGTCGCCGCTAACCGGCACTGCGCCTATGCCGATCTCTACTCGGTATGGACGATGGTCACGCAGCGGAAGGACTCGCCCAGCTTGCTCAACAATAACATCAACCACCCGGCAGACTTCGGGCATTGGTTGTATCTTCAGGCTCTCGAAGCAGTCGAGTTCTAGCCTGCGTTATTTGCAAAGCGAATAAGCTACGGCTCACGCGATTTTCTCTCCGAGAAAACGCTCTGAGCTTACAGCTAGCTGAGCACTATTCACACTGCTTGTGAATAGTGCGGGCTAGCCACGGTTCTGCGCAACTGGCACGATCGTTGGCTGCCAGGCTTTACGACAGACGGGGCGCGGTGCATCGGACCGCGCCCCATCTTTTGCCTAGACCCCGCGGTCATGCTTCGGGTATAGGATCTCCATCGCCTTGAGGCAAGCTGTGCGGTTGCGGAAGACGAGAAGAAAGGCAAATCGAATGAACGACAGGAAGGTAGTTTTGCTCGCCATTATGGTGGCATTGGCAATGTGTGCTGCCGGTCCGTTGCCAGGTGAAGCTTCCGTGACTTGTCCCACCAGCGCGCCTGCGGAGGCTAAGCCTATCAACCGGGAAGTTGAACGTATCCCGCTTGATCAGCTTATGAAAGTCACCCAAGAGATGGCCGGCGAGAGTGATGCCCTAATCGGCAAGCTGCGGTGTCTCACGAGGCAACAATACGATGATGTGTTTCCATCTGCTCGTCGACAATTCATCGTTCCAATGCTTGGGGCTCTCAAGGAGCTTATCACCAATGGTGTTCCGGACCTGGATGCAAGGCCGATTCTTCCACCCACCGCGCCGGTTCTTATACCTACGCCGGAGATGGGAGAGGAAGCAGTTAGGCGCGCTCGGGAGTGCGAACAAATCAACGCCAAGTATCGTGAAGGCATCAAGATGGAACAGCTCTGGGGCTGGCGTAAGGTCCTAACACATAACATCGTTGCTTGGTACTCCCAACCTGATTCCAGTGATCCAGAAGAGCTGAGGGCTATAGCGAGCAACGTTCTGGGCAATGCCAGGGTTGCAGACAAGTTGGCTGAAATGGCCAGGCAGGAAGCCGCAAAGAATCGAGCTCTACAAAAGGCTCCATAGCGGATCATCCTTTGTGGTGCTCCGGGACGTCCTTCGACAGGCTCAGGATGGGCAGCCTCGGAGGATGGAAGCGTCATTGACCATCGCTCGCTTCCACAACAGCTCTATGAGCTACTCGCCGA
>CAZFYZ010000105.1:0-14490 GCA_964523735.1 uncultured bacterium
CTTGCTAGCTTGGACATTCCCACGGTCCGTCACCACTACTTCCTGTCGACGACCGAGCGGGGGCGCGACCGCGTGCACAGCTACGTGGTTGAGCAGTCCATCGCGGCACAGGTCAAGCAGTTTCATCCAGGCGTTCAGACGCCCGGCGGTGACTTGCGAGGGCTACTCGAAGCTTGCGCGGCCTACTACCAGGAGAAGGGCAAGCCGTTCGTGCTGGTTCTGGACGGCTTGGATCATGTCTGGCGCATCAATGCAGCCGACAAGCGCCCGCTGGACGACTTGTTCTCACAGGTCCTGCCGTGCCCAGACAACATGGTCCTGTTGGTGGGCACGCAGCCGGTCGACGATACCCAGCTGCCCAAGGACCTCTTGGCGGTCGCACCGAAGGCCAGCTGGCGAGAGTTGCCGGCGATGTCCGAGAACGCGGTGTTGTCGTACCTGGGCAAGGCCGTTGACGAGTGCAGGCTTTCGACCCGATCCGACCATGAGGAGCAGTCAGAGCGCCAGTTGCAGGAGGCGGCAACCGCGCTTCGCAAGAAGACCAACGGCCACCCGTTACACGTCATCTATGCCGCTGCGGAGCTTGAGCACACCGGGGGCGACCTGAACAGCTGGAATATCGAGCGGCTGCAAGGGGACATGACCAAGGAGGTGAGGTTCTACTACGCATCCCTGTGGGCAGATCTCCCGCCCAGTCTCCAGGACACGCTGCGCTTGGTGTGCGCGTTCCCCTTCTTCTGGCCGAAGGCTGCGTTCTTGGAGATTGCGGCGAAGCTTGGTACGGCTCAGCCCGATGTCGCGAAGGTGGAGCACCTGCTGCATTCTTCGGTCGCTGGCTTGAAGGTCTTCCACGAGAGCCTGGCGGTGTTTGTGCGCTCAACGCTGGGCTACGACGAGCGCATCAAGGAGCTGATGCCGGCGGTGGCGAGCTGGTTGGAGACATCGGCGCCGCCCTCTCTGCGCGTCAACTGGCTCTGGTCGGTTCAGGCCAGGCTCGGTGACCCCAAGAACCTCGTTGCCGGGTTGACCCGCGACTGGATCATGTTCCGCCTGGAGGAGGGCTATCCAGAGTCGCTGTTCGACACCTTGTTGTCGGAGGCTATGGTCGCGGCGCTGGATGCCAACGCGTTTTCCGACGCCTACCGCCTTGACCATCTCAGGGCGCGGATGGTCCGCGGCAGCGAGTTTCAGATGCAGGACGACGACATGGCTCGGCTTGTGTCGTTTACGCTGAGGCTGACAGCCGACGACGGTGTAGTCTGCGAGGCTCTGGCGTCGCGGCACGAGACGGACATCTTGCGTGTGGCCGCCCTTGGCTTGGCCTTGCAGGCGCGAGGACAGGCGGTACTGGCCGAGACCTGTGGTGCCGAGGCACTGCGGCGTTTCAGAGGTCTCAGCCGATTTTCCACGTGGTACTCATCCAACGCAGGGACTGCTGATTTCAAGTTCTTGGTCGAGGCGTTCTCGCACCTGGGTGTCATCGGTGGCTCCCCGGAGGCCTTCGCCAAACTGGTTCACGAGAACGGCCCGGTCGTGTGGATGCCGAGAGCCCGGATGCTGGTTGATGAGGGCGTGCTGGACGATCTGATAGACGCAGCCACCCCGCTGCCCCCCGACGACCCGGATAAGAGTGTTCTCAGCGACGTCTGCGTCCGTGCGGCTGCAACGGCCGGGGTGAGCATCTTTGATCGCGACGATTTCAGCAAGCTGGCGCGAACCCCGTTCGCTGCTGCGCTGGAGGCAGCCCGCACACGAGTCTCGAAGCCGCTGAACGAGCCCATCCCCATTGAGTGGCTTGAGGGTGGTTACTACGAGCGCAAGGACGACCTCAGCGCGCTCGTCCACCATTGGTTCTTCAGCGGCTTGCACCTGAGCCTTTGTATGCAGGCTGAAGGACAAACCGGCTTCGAGTTCGTGCGGGCGCCCACCTATGAGGACAGGAGGAACATCAGCTATTTCCTGAATGCCATCTCAGCGATTGCAGCCCAAGTTGCCGAGCGCTGGTGGCGCAGGGAGTTCGTGGACTTTCATGAGCTGTTCGAACTGCTCAAGCCTATCCAGTTCAGGCGATTCAGGCAGGGGCACGATGCCAGCTCAGCCGCGGAGGATTTCCGGGCTGGACTGCATCGCATTGCCTGCGACATCAGGCTGGGGAGCTGCCTGCTCGCCGGTCGCGACGATGTTGACCTCACTGACGCGACCATGGTCGCCGCAGCTACCAGCGAGTGGTTCGACCCCGCGTCCTTCCGCACCCAGTATGCGGCAGGACTGCTGACCAGGATGAGCGATGAAGCCGCAGCGGCCTTCATCCAATCCCAACGCGTCCTGCTCGATGCTGAGATCCGCCAGGAGACCAGCGTTCATCTTCAGACGCCGCTGCAACTCTGCGGCATCGCCCTCAGCCACGGCTTGAACACCAGCGCCCGGGAGCTCTGCAAGCAGACTTGGGAGCTGGTGACCGGCTACGGGCACCGCAAGGACCCCACGTTGAACAACACCGTCGACGCCATTGACTACTTGGTGGAGGTCGCGCCAGACGATGCTCGACGACTGCTCAGCCTGGTCTCGCCACAGGTCCACCGCGTGCTGGACTTCACGGACGGAAAGGGCACGAGGCACGTGCTCTCAGCCGCAGACCGCCTGCTGGCGAAACTCTGCCCACCAGCTCTGGTGGTGAAGTATGAGGAGCACACGGACGCGGGCGATTGGTCGCATGCGGAAGACAGCCTGCGGGCGTACGTAGAGCAGGGCGTGCGGGACGGTTGGCCGCTGGACGCGCTCATACGCACGGGTGTTCACCCAGAGATCCAGGACGCGTTGATGCAGCTTGAACGCAATGGTCAGGATGGCGCTGCCGAGCGGCTGCGTGTTCTCAGGGAGCATGCCGGTTGGGACGTCGGCGTGCTTCAGCGCAAAGACTCGTCTAGCGGCGACATTGACAGCAAGCCGTATACGGGCGACGTCACGACGTTCGCACCGGAGCAGGTCGACGACCTGCTGGCAAGCCTGTCGACCAGCTACAACGAGAAGAACAGGCTGCTTCGAGCCTGGTACGAGCACTGGGATAAGGCCGGACAGGGTAAGCGCCTTCTCGCGGCGTTGGACAGCTTTCTTCAGTCAGACGACGGGCGAGTCAACGGTATCCTCGAACTGTATGACCTCGCCTTTGAGACGAGGCGCAAGCTGAGCGGCTCAAAGGCTGCATGGAATTACCTCGTCCAGGCGCAGATCCGGAAGGGGGCGTGGCTGGGCTTCGCGGAGAGCGAAGAAAAGACGCGTAAGCGGCTGGATATGATCGTTCAACACTACCCGAGTCGTTGCGACGAGTTCGTCGGGGCGACGACGTACGCGATGTTCGGAGAGCCCGAGCCGCCGCGTATAGCGCCTACGGATCTGATGGTCTATTTCTATGCACGACAGAAGCGCGTTCCCGACGCCGTGAAGTTCGCCGAGATGATGGTGAACTGCGTTCTTGAAGATACCCGAACTCTTCCGCTGGAACGGCCGCGCTGGGCAGAAGAGCTCGACGCCGCGAGGGCGAAGGGCACATGATGGATGACCTTCGCATCCTCGTCGCTAGGCTGGGCTGGCCGTCGACCGCTGCACGGTGGTGGGCCATGCAGGAGCTCGCCGCTCGGCTGGGCGCGCCGGCGTCGAAAGCGGCGACGGAGGCCGCACTTCTTGAATTCCTCGGCACAAGGAAGCTCGAGGCCGAGGTGGTGGAGGCGCTCTTCATCTTCTGGATGGCCGTGCAGGCGCACGGGTATGAGGCCAGCCAGAAAATGGCCGAGAGCATTCCTAAGACGTCCGTCCTCTCGGAGCTGTTGCTGGAGAGCCTTGGTCTATGGGCGGACACCCCGGACGAAGGCCTAGAAGAAGTGCCTGAGGACTTCGAGATTCCACAGGATTTCAACGGAGTGCAAGGGGCGGACCTTCCGCGGATGTTCCGTACTTCCATGACGGAACTTGAGGCCGCTACGCGGCTGCCGTTCGTCCGACAGATGGCTTTCGAGTGGTCAATGAACAAAGGGGCCTACCCGGATGCTCCTTTTCAGGGCGACCCTTGGCATTTCTCGCGCCCCTTGGGCGAGGGGTTCAGCGGCCAAATCTCATCTCGTACTGCCTTGCGGATGATCTCCGCTTACCACCGCACGCTAGCGGTTGCTGAGGAGTTTTGGGGCATGCCTCCCGATAGAGCGGAGGACAGGGCTCTGTTGGCTCTGCCTGTTCACCCGACGCTTGCGCTGCTGAGGCCTAGGCGACCAGCTTGGTTTCCAGGCCGAACGGACTTCGACGGCGATGACAAGGCGATAGGAGAGGCAGTCCGCAGTCTCATTGACCAGGTTCAGCGGGACCGTCCTGGCGACGAGCTGATGGCCTTCTCGTCGCCCGTTGTAATGTCAATGGACCGCTGTGTGGAGGTCTCGGTCGTCCGGTGGGCGCAAGCGTCAGGTAGCAGCGTCGCTGATGAAGGCTTGGCTGAACACTTGAAGGACCTGTGGAGAACTGGAGGGCTACTCGCTAGCGACTTCCAGGAGCCACTGGGCACGACTACAGTCGTGGAGTCGCCAGCTCCTCACGCGATAGCCGATGAGGAGAGCAGGGCCTGGCCGCTGGCCAAGCCGCTCGACTTCAACCGTCTAGGCTACCTACAGCACGACCTTTATCCGGGGCGGCTCTTCTTGCCGACAATGCCAGGGCGTGGACAGCTGGAGGTCACGCCTTGTGCCGGGGGGCTGGAAGTCAAATCCGGTAGTGAGGTCGTCGCTGACCTTTGCTACTGGAATGCAGGCTGGGGACCGGTTCGCCCGATCCAAATCAGCGGAAACTGTGGCACAGCCCTTGTCTCCAGAGGTACGGCCTATCGCACATCGCCGAATAGAGCGGCCCCAGATGTTCAGTCGTTCTACTTCTGGCGTGTGCGAACTCTTCACAGGAAGGGCGGCTTCGACAGCTTTGAGGAAAAGCTGACCTCTGGCGTCACGTTCGTGTGACGCAACTAGGCTACGACTCGTCTTCCACGTCTGCTTCACCCCCTTCGCCGGACTTACCGTTCTCAGCCATCTGGCTGAGCATCTTGCCCATGTCTGTGGCAATCATCTGGTGGCTCATGTTCGCGTTCAGGCGCACCATTTCGTTCACGCTGAGCATGTCGATCCGGCCGTTAGGCAGATGTCGAACCTCAAGCAATCCGTCTAGGCCGTTGGGATGCAGCTTGCCGGTGTTGATCTGCTCAAAGGTGAGATTAATGCGTTCTTCGAACTCACCCCGAGTCATCGGCTGCCGCATTGCCGTCATTCTTGGAAACATGATTAGTGCGCCCTATTCAGCTTTGCTCGGATATTTCCGTTGACTCTCAGTATCCATTGCATGCGCCAGCCTGGAGGTAACGTCAGCGCTTCGCGTTGGATGGCAAGCATCGAGACTTCGTGTGGGCGGCTCGCCCCGGCTGTGCGGACAGTGCTCCCATCCCTCCAGTGATATCTGACCATTGCGGAGGCGGGGGCCTGCAGGAGCTCGTGGAACTGCGGGTTGGCGATGGAGGGCGTGAGAGATCCGAAGTGCGCTAGCCCCGGTTTGACACGACTGCAAACCGCCACTTGATCGCGTGGGACCGGTCGAGGCAGCTCGGTCGGTCTGAAGGTGCCCAGCTCTATGGGGTAAGGATCCCGCTGCCCCGGCGATAGCAGGTGCGACGTAAGGTCTACCCTGATTATCTGCCACTTGTGCTCAAGGTAGCCTTGGACGTCCAGGAATACTAGGTCGCCGCTCGACGGGAGGAAGCCCGTGGCATTTCCTGATCCGAGGGCTTCGATCAGGCTTGCGATGAGCTGCCGGCCGTCAGGTGGCTCGACGAGGGACTCTGGGTTGTGGATGCGCAGTGCGGCCTCAATCTTGACCAGTTTCTCAATCGGTGCAGGTCCGAAAAGCGCGACATTGAGTGCAAACCTAAACCTTGCAGCCCAACGATCTGGAATGACATTGGCGTTAGCCTTGAATCTCGTCGCTGCCAAGGAGTCCAAGTGTCGAACGTCATCGAATGAGTGTTGTCCACACAGTTCCCTGAGAATCGCGGCGACTCGCATCCGAGCTGCATCGTCTATAGCCCCAAGGCTCAGCAGTTCCTTCCAAGCAGCCGTCAGGCCTGGAGGCACATGATCTGAACGCAGGATGTCCCCTGGCTGGACGGCCGGGCTCTCGCTTGTGAGTGCCTTGGCCCGAAGTGTCCCGACGGCATCAGCGGCCGAGGCAATGCCTTTGGATCTGGCGCGGTCAGCTATCCGCAGGAGCGTTGCATATCTGCTTGCGTGAGTGCACGCCTTCGCTACTTCGCTAACGTCGACGCAGCGGGCGACACGCTCCCACAGGGCTGCTGCGCTCTCACGCGAAAGTACGTCCAGAGCTGCAGCCGCAATGTCAGCGCGGTTGCCGCTCTCCATGGAGAAGGCGAGCGGAGCCAATTTTTCCATCCACACGTCATCGCTTCGCAGGAGCCAGAGCGCCATTGCCGCGGCCGAATCTCGTCGCTCCCAGCTCGGGTGATCCAGAGCCCACAGGAGGAGCTCCAAAAGGGCATCTGTTGCCGTCGCGGACGCTGTCGCACCGATGTAGGTGAACGCGTCGGCCGGCGCGGCGCCCACCATCTCGCGGACATGGTCGGTCGCCACCGATAGCAGTTGTGTCCGCTGGTCGGCGTCGAGGTTGGGTCCGATAAGCTGCATGAGCTGGTAGGCAACCGACCAACTCTGTGTGTGCTGCTCACGTAGGGCTAATGGCACATAGAGCCGTGCCAGCTCATCTGCCGACCTGACGTTGTCTTGGATGAGGAGGTCCGCCATCCTGGCAGGGTGGCCCTTCGACCAAATCGACCAGCCGCCGTCTTGCACCGCTCTCAGCGCAGCAATCGCATGCTCGACTGCCGCGGACGTGTTCCGGCGCTTCAAGTGCCTGCGCGCCTCTTCAAGTGCCTGTTCCGCTGCCCGTACGGAAGCTCTCGTTCCGAAGGTGCCTCGCATGACCTCTCGGTCTTCAGGGCCTTCCTCTTCTGCTGGTCTCGTGGTGGCCTCAATCTTGGGCTCAGCGGCCGCTTGGGCCTTGGCAGGGCCTGGGCCCATCGGAATTCCGGACCTGCGACTCAACGTTTCAAGGTCGTGCGGCTCGAAGGCGCCGCGGTATTGCTCGAAGAGCGGCGAGAAGCTCTCGCGCACGGTGTCTGACAACGCCTCGTTCAAGCAGCTGAGAAGCATCCACGCTCGTTCACCGTTCATTGCTTGCACGATGCTGCCGATTCGTTTGACGGCCCATTCCAGGTCGACGGAGCTTGGTGAAATTTCCTGAATCAGCTTTGCATAGGCTGGACCCCAGTCCCTGAGGTAGCGCTCGTCTCCATGCTGGTAGATCTCCAGAAGCGCCCAGCGAATGCGCCAGTCTGCGGCGGTGCCGACATGCTCGAGCAGGCTCACTAGGGATGCCTGTTCCTCCAGGGCACCACCAGGGAAGCGCATACCTACGAGCGGGGCGACGCGGTCGAGGCCACCGTGCGATGCCTGTGCGCGCATCTCGTCAATGCTGCCGCAGGCCTGGTGCTGGAAGTAGCGCACGGCGTCCGAGTACAAGCCGCGCCGGCTCAGCTCGCCGATGAAGGTCGCCTTGTCCGAGCGGACGTACCGCTGGAACGTCATCTCACCACTGGCGTGCTCTAGGTATGCAGCAATCTGGGCGAGCCCCGCGGGGGCAATCGCGGCAGTAGCTGGCAATACCTCGAGCGTCCGCGACATCACTGCAAACTGATCCTCCTTGTACCAACTGGGTCCCATCGAGACCGCCAGAACTGTCTGGTACGTCTGAAGGGCCTCCTCGTGTGATTCCATCTGCGCGAGCAAGGGCACCATGGACAGAAGCTCGGGGACGAGCTCGTGCCTGTTCTCAACGTTGTCCCGGACGTAGTTCCTCCACCGGAGCAGCAGCTCGAACACCCTGTCGGCAACATCTCCCGAAACTGCGGCGTTCACGAGAGTCGGCACGACAGCCTGTAATGCGCGCCGGAAGCCTTCGTTGTAAAGGCCGAGCTGCCCATCGAACGAGTCCTCAAGGACACCAAGAAGGTCTCCAAGCTCTTCTGGCATGCAATCGAGGCAAAGCTTCGCCAGGTAGCCGTACAAAAGCGGCACGATGTTCTCGGGGATGAAGTACGCGTCCGGCCAAGAAATTCGCGAAGCGAGGTCAAGTTGCAAGCAGGGGAGCACGTCGTCTTTCAGATACATGCGCGCAGCTGCAAGTGCCGTGTCATCGTTGGATGCACTTGCATGACGTGCCTTCGCGTCTAACCAGGCAACGGATGCCGCGAGGTCTTCGAGACAGCCCTCCCAGTCATATGCCTCCAAAGGTTCCGGAGCAGGCTGTTCCTGGTTTCGGCCCAAAAAGTACGCTGCTCTTAGCTGGTCGTAGGCTCGAAGGAACGCAGCGCTGTCGGCGAGCGAGCGATGCTCTGTGAATAGGGGTGGGGCGCTTGCTTCCCAGTCCAGTCCATTGGCATAGGTATCGACCAGGCTTGGGTTGGCGCCCGCCTCGATCAACAGGTCGACAAAGCCGAACTGCTTGTCCTCCGCTTCTAGAGAGGCGTCGAGCTTGCTGCCAATGTCCTCAAGCAGCATGCCAACTTTGTCTCTTGGAAGTCGGGTCTCGTAGTTCTGAGCATGGTTGTAGGCATAGCCGAGTATTGAAAGGAGCGAAAGCGCCTGGGATCTGTTTGGTACGCCCGGAGGGATGGGAATCTGGGCGATAGGTTTGTAGGCGTGGACTACGCACATGCTCGTGCCGAGCATGTTGCCGATCAGGTCGGCGAGGAGGCGCTGACCATCCTGCGGCGAGATGCTATTCCTCGGATCGGTTACGAGACCCATCACATATTGAAGAAAATCCGCAGTGGGAGGTTCGGCTCCAGCATGGTCGGCCAGGACCCAGCCCTGCAGTCTGAAACCGGCCGCTTTCAGATACTCGCCGACCTTTACACCATCCCGTGTGAGGGTTGGCTGCAGGAGGCTATCGACCTTTTGAAGGACCTCAATGGCTTCTTTCTGGTGACCTGCTTCGATGAGCAGCCTGGCGATGGAGAACGCCGAGCTGGGCTCCACAATGAGGTGCCCATGGCGAAGAATATGACGCAGCGCCTGGTCAGTCTTTCCGAGCGCGATGAGAGCTTCTGCAGCGAGGCCCGCCGACTGCGCAAACAGCGTGTCGTATCGGAACTTAAGTCGCTGCGAAAGAAGCAGCAAACGAACAATCCCGGTCGCGGTTCCAAGGCGAGTGGCCGCCTCAAGTGAGTCCTCAATGTCTCCAAGGAGGACGTCCGGCTCAGCTCCAAGCAGCACAGATCGGTCCACCCAATGCTGCTGGCAGCCGTCTATGGCTGCCAGCTGTCTCGTCTTGTCTGCAAGAAGGCCGTGGAAGACGCTGTTGAGTTCTCCGTAGTTCCCGCTGTCGGGGAGCTGGCAGTAGTCCGCGAGCCGCCCTTGGACCCACGCACTCTGCGCCGCGGTCTTGTGCACCACGAAGTCAGAGAACGATGAGTGGTAGACCTCGGTGGTGTCTGGTGCCGTCAGCAGATGCCGGATGCGCGTGATGGTCGGAACAAAGGCGGCCGACTCAGGCGCCGTCAGCATGACCGGCAGGTCGGACGTCGGAATCCCCCAGCGCAACCGCGCGATGATCCCAAGCAGATTGACAGCATCAGCGTCCGTTAACAGCTGTGCCCAAATGATCTCGTAGTAGTCCTCGATTGCTCCGCTGAACGGCGGCAGCGATGCAAGGTCGTCCTCAGTAGCCCCACCATTGACAATGTCAACCAGATACCGGAGGTATAGCGGGTGGCCCTTGGCTCGTTCGCAAAGAGCGGAGACCAACGTCGACGATACCTTGTCATCGTCTAGCGTTGAGACGCAAAGCCTGTACTGGATGCCGTCATCCAAGACGGGCAGGGTCAGGCGGTCCGCGGGCTGAAAGATCGGCGCGAGCTTGCCCGCAATGGCATCCAGGCCGGCTCCAACAATCACGATTCGAAGCCCTGGCGGGATGCTTGTCGGCAAGAGCCCGATGAAGCGTTGCAGGGCATCGCCGCCGATGGCAGCCGCCTCGTTCACTCCATCAATGAACAGCACTCCAACCTTGCCGTCATTTGCGCAGCGCTGCGCAAATGATTGAAGCGTTTGGTGCGTCGTCTGGATAAGCTGCGCATAGATTGCCTGCGACAGCCGAGCCGGTCGGCCAGTGGCCCGCACCGATAGCAGCGATGTCAGCCAGTCAACGAACACCTCCGGTTGGGCTTGAAGGGCTGCGGTCGAGCCTCGACTTCGCTCGGAGAAGGCGTAAACGCCTAGGATTTCAATGCCATTGGAGCTCGGCCTGAAGCTCTTGCAGTAGGTCGACTTGCCTATGCCATGGGCTCCGTCCAGGAACAGGTATCCACCATCTGCCTTGACGAGGCTTGCTTCAAATGACTCGTCGAATGTGGGGCGCCTGGCAATTGGGGATGCATCTTCCTCGGATGCCTCCTCATCTGGGAGGAGGTGGTTGTCGGATAGGAAGCCGCTCAGAGCGGCCATGCTGACGGCGCCAAGAGTGTTGTCGATGCTAACGCGTAGCAAGCCTTGGCAGCCGTCCGCAGTTATGAGCGCGGCGCCGGACAAGCCACGGTAGTCCGAGAGTGCTGTTTCGGTTCTCACCGACAGGTCGAGGTCGATGCCGTTGGCGAGCTCGCTCAATGCCTGCTGGATGGCTCCTCCGAGGACTTGGCCGATTTGCAGTTTGGCAACCGGGTAACCAAAGGCGCTCCAACGTGTCCCTGGCCGCGGCGAACTGACCGCAATTGGCACCGGATCGACCTCAGCGGGAGCCGGCAGTCTAAGGACGCAGACGTCGAGGTCTGCGTCAAAGGCCTCAAGGACCGCTTGGTGCTTGGAGTCAGATGGGCCGACGCCAAAGCTGACCTCGACGCTGGTTCCTTGGGCGGCCGCCTCGCCGAGACAGTGATAGGCCGTCAAGACCTGGTCAGCCGAAATGAGCCAACCCGTACCAGCTTCGCCGGCGCCTATGACCTGGCAGGTCGCCAGCTTCACTTCCTCTTCAATCATTGTTGTTCTCCCTAGATATGGATCCAGTCGTCTTGAACGACTTTCACGTTGAATTTGGTGCCTGACCTCGATGCATGTGCCCGCAGCCGAGTGGATGCCGGGGTTTCGTAGTTGAAGTAAATCGTTCGCTCAACCGTCGCAGGCCTATCGACGATCTCGGCGAGCACCTCGAAGTCCGGGTGGTTATGCGTAGACCCGTTCGACGAGACCAGGAAGACGGGAGCATCAATGAGCGACAGGAGGTCTACGCTCGTGTTGTAAACGCTGCCGTGATGGGACACCTTGATGGCGTCGAACATCTGCGGAGCGTCGCCCCCAGCGATCTGCTTGAGTTCCGTGGCAACGTCCTCGGCCCAAGCGTCCCCCAGGAAGAGCAGCCGCTTGCCATCGGCGTCGATGATGGTGGCGATTGAACTGCCATTGGTGGGCGAGGTATCGGGAACGTACAGGTCAACCAACCTCTTCGATCCTCCGGCTGAGATGGTCTTGACCGTTGCAGGCTTCGGCTCGCGAGTTGACGCGCAGAGCATTTCATAAGCGTCCTCCACCAGAGCGTCGACCGCCGCGCCGCCTCGGTAGGAGACCCTTCTCATCTGCGCGAGCCACCAGGACCGAAGTTCCTGCAGTCTGGCCAACGGTGGTCCGACCAACTGAACCTGAACGTCGTTCGACAAGGCATGTGGCGGGCGACCGCTTGTTATGCACGTGGAGCCGTCGCCAGAGTTCCACATGTAGCCCAGCTGGTGGAGAAGCCTCGCCAGCGAGCTACCTTGCTTGGCGCTGATGGGGTTGGCAGCAGGCCCAGGAGCAGGCGGCAGCAGGAATCCTCTTCTCTGTATCGCCTCCAGCAACTGGCGGTCCGACGCGCTGTCCGGAGCGCCGGGCGCAGCAGGTAGCGATCGAAGGCTGTTGTGCCAGACGTCCTTGACCTCAACGATGTTTCGAGCTCCCTCAGGGCCGTTCGAGGAGAGGAACTCGAGAAGGCCGCCGATGTGGTCGTTGTCGATGTGTGTGCAAATGAGCAGATCCACCGCTTGGCCGACGCTAGAAATCTGCCTCAAGTCGTCCAGGATGTGGTCATTGAAAGTGCTCGCGTAGCCCGCGTCTATGAGTACGTTGGAGCCTGAGGCTTGGACAAGAAAAGCATCGCCGTTCTTGGCCGAGTACATCTTCAATTTGAGCATGCAATGTGTGGGGCCGAGGATTTCGAATCGAGACGCAAGCCGGTGACCGGTAAGCGGCCGAAAGCGTGTGTTTGGCCGCAGTGACCGAAAGACCGGACCCGCTGCTTAGTAGCCGCTCAGCCTGAAGTCTGGAACATCACCAACGATGTACAAGCGTTCTCTGGCAAGTCATAGCACAACGCAAGGAGTGCGCCGACTGTAACAACAGCTGGAATTTATGACCTCGGTGCTGGACTAGATGTTCAGTTCTGTTGGAACCCGCACCTTCAGGGTTGAACTCGTTTCCGCTCTCTCCCTGCATGGTGACATTTCCAAGATCAAGGAACCCTCCAGCGGTGGAGCTTTTGTACATCTGCTCAAGCAGGTCGATGTACTCGCGATTGGAGCGGTCGAGCAATGCGGAGAACCGGAGTTCCGGAGAGAGCGCCGCTGCTTTGGTCTTGGCGAGCAGTCCAAGGATCGACTGGTAGACACCGTCGATCTCGTTCAGTCGAACTGCGTGCGATCGGACCAGTTCGGCTTGCTTCGGGTAGACCTTGCCATCGAGATGAACTGCGAGCTTCTCGAGGAACTTGTCGCGATTCTTCTGCTTTTTCGGATTGAGCCGCTTCAAGACGAGCGCATCACTGCGCCGCACGAGGCCGACTAGCTTGTCGACGTCCTGTGGCGTCAACGCGGTATCTGCCAAATGGTCTTCCAGAACCTGCCAAGACAGTTTTTCAAGAGCTTCGCTGACAGGCGTTTCGCTGAGTTCAATCGTCACTTGCTTTCCTGAAAATTCTTGTGCGCTCTATTGTGCGGCTATCACCAGCGGGGCTAGCGACCGCTTTGCGCCAGATAGCGTGAGTACCAGTGCCAGGGGCCTATGTCAGCAACCGCTGCAAAGCGGGCGATGACCACTTAGACCTAACGGCTTAAGGCAGGTCCAAAACTATCAGGCACCTTGTCGTTTTTCCGAATTTCGACGCTCACCCGTTGCAAGCCCTTTTCAGAGCCCGTACACCTGCCGTACCGCCGTTTCCACCGCGACCATGTCTGCCGCAGACAGTTCCCCAAGGAACTTGGTGATGCGCATTTTGTCGATGGTGCGCAACTGATGGCACAGCGCCACAGAATTGGGCCCTGCTGATGGCACACCGACCACTACGGGCGGCAACACTTTGCCGGAAGAAGAAAGAGGAACTACCCCGACTTGGCGCAACTTGGTGTTGAGCGGTGTAATCGACAAGATCACGCAGGGACGAGCGACGCCCTGCTGTTCACTTCCCTTGGTGGGCTCCAGATTGACTCGGTAGATTTGGCCGCGCTTGTACTCCATCACCGGCATCCCTCAAGCCGCGTTGTCCAGGCCGTCAGCGACGGTGACATCCCACAGGGCGTCGTCCTCGCGGCACTGCGCAAACTCGGGGTCATTCATAAACGCCTCGGCCACCCGTTCCAACTCTGCCTCCCGGGCAGCCAGAGCCTGCTTCATCAACTCCTCCATCACACGGCTGCGCTCACCGTGAGGTACCAGCGCGTTGAAACGCTGCAGAACCGGCGCAGAAAACGTATACGACGCCCGAAGGGTGGTGGCTGCCATGATGGAACTCGCTCAGATGTATGCAGTAATACTGTGAATTGAGCATAGTGTATCGCCGACCACGGACCTGGATCAAGCGCAGTGCCCCAGTGATGAAACCTTTTTTATCGACAGTAAAGCGCGATCTCGCCCACTCCTGTGGGCTCGGCGTTCATGCTCGGTATGCCTGTTCGACGAGTCACTCCAGCTTTGATCAGGAGCCACTTGAGCCCAGGCACAGCAGACCGAGGTAACTCTTCAAGATGTCGCTGTTGGCGATGCCCCCGCGCACGGGGAAGGTCGGATCAATCTGCGCGTTGAAGTTGATGCGCTTGATTTGAAAAAGTTTAATTAATTCATTTTCTTTGAAAAAAGTTAATCGACTTGGTGATTTCATAAAAAAATAAGCTATACAGGAGACGATTAACTTTTTTGGGGTATTTTATGCATGAAAAAATCGAAACCTTAGCAACATCCGAGAAATTATTGACGCACATATTGTATGTGTATGCAAACTGCTTCAAGCGCGGTGTTTATTTTAGATGGGAAAATATTAGGCCGAGTCAAATTTGGAAGGAGATGCGAGAAAAACGCTGCTATCGTCCGCTGGTGGAGG
>CAZFYZ010000106.1:0-6457 GCA_964523735.1 uncultured bacterium
GCCGAGGCGATATCCAATGAAGACGATCGGCTTGGCGCCGAACCCTCTCAAGAAGGAAGCGATTCAACTCGCATCGGAGCTAGCCAACTGGCTGTCGCTTCGCGCGATCCGCGTTATCGCCACCGAAGACGTTGCCGCCGCAATGGGGAAGCCGGCGGTGGGCGTGATGTGGGAAGAGGACGTCGTTCGCGCGGATATGCTTCTCGTCCTGGGGGGCGACGGGTCCATGCTGCGGTGGGGTCGGCTTGCTGCAATGGCCGGTACCCCGATTATGGGTGTCAACTTCGGACAGTATGGCTTCATCACCGAGATTCACCCCAAGGAAGCCAGGGTCGCTCTAGGTAGAATCCTGGATGGCGACTACCTCGTCAGCGACCGATTCGTTCTTCAGGCCACTGTTACCCGCGGCGGCGCCGAGATCGGCCGCCACTACAGTCTGAATGATTCGGTGGTTTCAAAAGGCGGCAAGGCGAGGATGCTGAAGCTGCACACCTACGTCGATGAACGGTTCATAGCCACCTACATGGCGGACGGGCTCATCGTCTCCACGCCAACAGGCAGTACTGCATATTCGCTTTCGGCTGGGGGGCCGGTTGTGCATCCCGATGTTTGCGTCCTCATCATAACGCCTATCTGCCCTCATACGCTCAACGCCCGTTCTCTTGTTATTTCGGACAACGAGCGTGTAAAGATTGTGGGCGAGGATTCGGACATCTCTAGCGAGATGATCCTCACGATGGACGGCCAGATCATGGAGAGACTGCAGCCGGGTGACGCGGTCGACATCTGGAAGTCTGAGTATACAGCCAAGTTGATTCAGCTCGAGCCCCAGAGCTTCTACGACAAGCTTCAGAGACGCCTCCGGTGGGGCGAGAGGTTCAGCGGGCCTGTGGATTGACATGCTCACCGAGCTTCACATCACGAACTTCGCGCTGATAGAGGAACTCAGGCTGGAGCTTGGACCCGGACTGAGTGTTCTGACCGGCGAGACCGGCGCAGGCAAGTCGATCATAGTTGACGCGATGACCGCCGCCCTCGGCGAGCGCACCAGCAGCGATGTCGTGCGAACTGGCGCTGACAAATGCCTTGTGGAGGCCGTCTTTGAACTCGACAGCGATTGTCCTGCATGTGTAGTGGCCGCCCAACTTGGCTATGAGCCGGATGGCGGCCTGCTGATTCTCAGCCGCGAGATCACCGCCGGCGGCAAGTCCCAGTGCAGGATCAACGGACGTCCTATCACGGCATCGGCGCTGCGTGAGATTACCAGCCACTTACTGGATATTCACGGGCAGCACGAGCATCAGTCGCTCCTCTCGGTGCCCACGCACATCGAGATCCTCGACTCCTGGTGTGGGGCTGAGCTTGTGGATCTTCGTGCAAAGGCTGCTGCGACATACGCTGAACTGCACTCTCTGATCGATGCGCGTGATCGGCTGCAAAAGGATGAACGAGAGCGCGTTCGCCTGCTAGACCTTTACACTTTTCAGTCAGAGGAGATCACAGCCGCCAACCTGCAACCAGGCGAGGAGGAAGAGCTTGCGGCGGAGAGGAATCGGCTCGCCAACGCCGAAAGACTTTTCGCGGCTGCTTCGGAGATTCGCGAAGCCCTTGGAGCAGACGGCTCCTCTGTTGACAGACTCAGCTCAGCCGCGATGGCCGCCGACAAGATGGTCGGCCTTGACCCGGCCGCGACATGCATTGCTGAGTCAGTGAACGCAGCGCTCATAGCGGCACAGGAAGCAATGCTGGCTGTCCGCGATTACGAGGACTCCATAGAATCCGACCCGTCGCGCCTTGAGCAGATCGAGGACCGGCTCGACAGCATTCGCACCCTGAAACGTAAGTATGGCGACACCATCGAGGAAGTCATTGCTTTCGGTAACGACCTGGCGGGCAAGATAGATGCTCTCGCTCATTCCGAGGAGCGTTCGCAGCAACTGGCTGCACAGATTGGCCAGTTGACTGCAGACCTGTCCGCTACCTGCCGAATGCTGACTGATCTCCGCAGGTCAGCGGCGCCAGAGTTCGCGAAGCTCGTTGAGCGGGAGTTGGCTGATCTTGCTATGGAGAAGACCCGCTTCGAGGTGAGCCTCGAGCCTGTGGAGCCGGGGCCAACGGGGGCCGACGCGGTTGAGTTCCTGATCTCACCAAACCCAGGCGAGCCAGTCAAGCCGCTGGCAAAGATAGCATCGGGCGGCGAAATGTCACGGATCATGCTTGCGCTCAAGGGTGTCGCGAAGCGGCCGGAAGTTCCTTCGCTGGTCTTCGACGAGATCGACTCGGGGATCGGAGGGCTCACCGCGCAGGTTCTTGGCGACAAGCTCGCGGCGCTTGCCCGCGTATGCCAGGTAATGTGTGTCACGCACCTGCCGCAGATCGCCAGCAGAGCCAACCGGCACTACGCGGTGGGCAAACTCGTCGAAGCTGGGCGGAGCTTCGTCAGGATCCGGGAACTTGCTGACGAGGATCGCGTAATTGAGGTTGCACGTATGCTTGGCGGCGAAGGCGCGGCCGGAGCGGCGGCGTTGCACGCCAGGGAGATGCTCTCACTTGCAGATCATAGGAACGGTTAGGCTCGACAAACGGACAAAGAACCTCGCCAAACGCTTGAGGCCGGGCGAGATTGCTCTTATAGACCACGTGGATATCGATTCCACCGCCGCAGCGATGCTTGTCGAGGCGCGTGTGGCTGCGGTGATAAATGCGTCGGCTTCATGCTCCGGACGTTACCCCAACCTGGGTCCGCGCGTTCTCCTCGATGCGGGTGTTCCGATCATCGATCAGGCGGGCGATCATCTTTTCAAGGGGCTGAAAGACGGTCAGCAGATCGAGATTAGCTGCGGCGAGATCATTCGACAAGGTGAAGTGCTGGCGTCAGGCGAGCTGCTTACCCAGCAACGGGTGTCTGAGATGATCGAAGCCGCGAGGGCCAATCTCGACATCGTCCTGGGCGATTTCGCTGAGAACACCCTGAGCTATGTGGCTCGGGAGAAGTCGCTCCTTCTTGACCCCGCCAACCTGCCGGATGTCAGGACCAAGTTCGACAACCGCCATGTCCTGGTAGTCGTGCGGGGCGAAAGTTTCAAGCAGGACCTGGCCATTGTTCGCACGTATATCAGGGACATGAAGCCGGTTCTGATCGGGGTTGACGGCGGTGCGGATGCGTTGATCGAACTTGGGCTGAAGCCGCACGTTATCATCGGTGACATGGACAGTGTCAGCGACAAGACTCTGCGATGTGGGGCGGAACTAATCGTACACGCGTACGCAGACGGCAAATCGCCAGGACTGGAACGTGTTACCGAGCTTGGGCTTGAGGCTACCGTCTGCTCAGTTCCGGGGACAAGCGAGGACATTGCCCTGCTGTTGGCGTATGAGAAGGGCGCTGAGCTAATAGTGGCTGTCGGGACTCACTCTCATCTGGTGGATTTCCTCGACAAGGGCCGCAAGGGCATGTCCAGCACTTTCCTGGTCCGTCTGAAGGTTGGAAACCGACTGGTGGACGCGAAGGGTGTGAGCAAGCTCTACCATGCTCAGCCTAGCCTGCGCTATGTGGGACTGCTGGCACTGGGGGCTGTGGTCGTCCTCGTATCCATCATAGCCCTGTCGCCATCTGTGCAAGAGCGGATAGGTGCGGCCACACAGGATCTGCGCTCGCAGTTCTGGGAGCTATACACACGACTCCGGCCTTGGGAGTGGGGAAGATGATTGACATAAGATACCACGTATACAGCCTCGCAGCGGTCTTCTTCGCCCTGGCAGTAGGCATAGTGTTTGGCACAACGTTCGCCCGGACCTCTCCGGCGAGTCAGGCCGAGCGGCGGACAATCCAGCGCTATGAGAACTCCATGCGCCTGCTCAAGCGTGAGATCGAGCAGGCGACGGAGGGGGCAGCTCGCAACGAAAGAATTGCCAAGTCCAGCGAGGAATTCTGCAAGGTTGTACTGCCGATCGTCGCCAAAGACAGGATGTTCTGGCGCAATGTCGCGATCGTGCAGACGGGTGATTACGACGCGCTGACAGGCTCCGTAAAGCAGGCGCTGGAGCTTGCCGGAGCTCACGTTGCGACAGTTACCACAATCAACCGGGCTTTTGACTTTGGCAAGCCTGACTTGGTCGCGCATGCGCTGCGCAACTGCGGCATCACACCTCCAACCGACGCTGACCAGGCGCGCGACAAGCTTCTCAACGTTATCGCGAACACCATCGTATCGGGCGTCCATCCGGACCTGCTCCCTTACCTGCAGCAGTCAGGCGTGGCTTCCTTCAAGGGCGAATACAGCCGCTATGGCAAGCTGCGCTTTGTAGTGATTGTCGGAGGTTCAGCCTCTAAGACCACAAACACTGCGAGCAGCGTCGATGGGCGGTTGCTTAACCGCTTTGAGGACATGGGCGTTACGGTAGTAGGCTGTGAGCCCAGCGACGCAGGAAGTTCATACGTGCCAGTGTGGCACAAATTTGGTATCTCGACTGTGGACAATACGGAATCGGCGATAGGCCAGGTAGCCCTGCTCTGCGCCTTGAACGGCGAGAAAGCCGCATTCGGCACCAAAGACACGGCTAATCGCCTTGTCCCGCTGACTCTGGAGAAGAAGTAGTTGCCGAAGATCTCTGTTCTCATTCCCGCCTATAACGAGGAGGACACGATCCGAGAGACCGTCATGGCCGCGCTCGCAATGGCGGGAGTCGAGGAGGTCGTGGTGGTAGACGACGCCTCGGAGGATGAGACGGCATTCATAGCCCACGAGGAAGGAGCGCGGGTTATTCAGTTGGATCAGAATTCGGGCAAGGGGGCGGCGCTGAATTCCGGCATAGCCGACATCGACAGTGAGATTGTGCTCATGATCGACGCCGATTTGGGCGAGACGGCGGCCGAGACCTATCGCCTCCTGGAGCCGGTCCTCGCCGGGCACGCTGACATGTCGATCGCCGTCATGAAGGCCCCGTCGGGTCATAAGGCAGGGTTTGGCTTTGTGATGCGACTGGCACGGTGGGCGGTCCGCAAGTACGGCGGGGCTGACGTGTCGGCGCCGATCTCCGGCCAGAGAGCATTCCGCCGCGAGATCATGGATAGCATCGGTGGTTTCGAGAGCGGCTTTGGCGTCGAAACGGCAATGACTATCGACGCGCTCAGGAGGGGTTATAGGATCGTTGAGGTTCCCCTACCCCTTACGCACAGGCTTAGTGGACGCGACTGGAGAGGATTCTGCCACCGCGGTCGCCAATTTTCGGATATCGCGAAGGCCGTCTGGCGCAGAAGAGGCGGAAGGTCCGGCGGCGAAAAACCTTGCGGAAAGGCTTGACTGGGGCCGCTACCCGACTGGGGTCTGGCTAGGCGTGTCTTGCGGCTTACCTGCGTGGTGTTGGCATGCGGATGGATATGATCATCCGTGGGAAGGTGTAATCAGTTGCCATTTAGCTCATCGAGTCCGGTCGACAGGTTTTCATATTGGTTGTTCAGGGACAGAATCCCGCTGACAAAGGGCCTGATCCTCAGTAACGCGATCACCTTCTTTCTGATCGCGTTGGGGAGGCTTCAGATCATCCCGGATCTTCTCGCCTACTCCCCGGATACTGTGACGATTCGTGCCTGGACGCTTGTCACGTATCCGCTGGTCGCCGGCGGCGATGTCATCGGCATCCTGTTCTCCTGCTACTGGCTCTGGATCGCCGGCGGAACCCTCGAGCGGTCTTTGGGCACAACGAGATTTGGCGTGTTCTTCTTCCTAATGAGCGCGATCTCAGCGCTGGGTCTCCTAGCAGGGACACTTCTGTCGGGGGCGGCAATCGGAGCCCAGGGACTTTGGCTGCCGCTGGCAGGCACTACTGTTGCCTTCGCCATGATGAACCCTGAGCAGCAGATACTCTTCTTCTTCATTATCCCGATGAAGCTAAAGTACCTTGCTCTTCTGGACGTGGCTCTCGTGCTGCTGAGCTATGGTCGTATTAGTCTCATTCTGGGCGTGACGGCGCTTGCCGGATGCGCTTACGCCTACTGGTACGTCCGGCGGGGTGCAGCGTTTGGGTGGGACAGTGTGCGGCGGGAGCGGCCACCAGTCGTCCGAGTTAGACAGCGCCCAAGCCTCCTCAGCCGCCTCAACCCATTCGCCCGCCTCCGCGAACGCCGCGAACGCAAGCGCTTGGAAGACCTCTTCCGCAAGTCTGGTATGGAGTAGGCGTATGCCCATTCTCGCCTGCATTTCCTCGATCGTACTTCTGCACGCCATCGCTCTAGCTATCGCGCCGCGTCTTGGCCCGACACGGGAGAACTTCCAGGGCAAACGCATCCCTGCCTCATATGGCATCCTCGCTTTCGTGCAGATCCTGGCTGTGACGATTGGGCTGACGCTTGTCGGCAAGTTGCAGTGGGATGTGGCGGGCCTCTGGCTGGGCACTATGGGTGCGATGTGGGTACTGGGCATGCTCGATGACATATTCGGCTCCCGGGAAGTCGGCG
>CAZFYZ010000106.1:6467-14093 GCA_964523735.1 uncultured bacterium
AGTCGGCGGGTTCAAGGGGCATTTCCAAAAGCTTCTGCGTGAGCGCAAGCTGACAACGGGCGCAATCAAGGCGATTGGAGGCGGGATCGTCGGGATCGCGTCTGGCCGGTTTGTCTCAGGCGGGGATCCTGTGCGCTGGATTGCGGCTGCGCTTGTGATCCCGCTCTGCGCCAATCTTCTGAACCTTGTCGATCTGCGCCCGGGCCGCGCTGTGGCTGTATTTTTCCTCGCGATTGGAGTAACATATAGTTGGGCGGCGACCAGTCTGCCCTCGTGGATCATCGGGCCTGTTGTCGGGGTCGCGCTTTTGTGGGGTCTTGCAGACTCTCGCGGACGCGCGATGATGGGTGACTCTGGCTCGAACTCCTTTGGAGCCGCGCTGGGACTGGCAATTGCCCTTGGAACCGGAGTGATCGCACAGTTCACAGTGATCGCCATGATCATTGCTGTCCATCTGTACTCCGAGAAGCATTCAATATCGGCCCTGATCGATCGCCACCCTGTACTGCGCGCAATCGACAGGCGCCTGGGGGTTAGGTAAGTTGGCTGAAGTAAAGATCGACCGGGAGAAGTGCAAGGGCTGCGAGCTCTGTGTGCACTTCTGTCCCAAGGGCTGCATCACCATGGATGACGCCTTCAACCGCCGAGGATATAAGCCGTCAGTGTTCAGCAAGCGCGAGGATTGCACTGGCTGTGCGATCTGTGCCCGCTTCTGCCCGGATGTGGCAATAGAGGTCTGGAGATAGAGATGCCTGCGAAGAGAAAGCTGATGAAAGGAAACGTAGCCCTGTGCTACGGCGCTATAGCGGCGCGGTGTGACGCGTTCTTTGGTTATCCCATCACGCCGCAAAATGAAGTCCCTGAGAAGATGTCCGAGCTGATGCCTGCCAACGGCCGGGCCTTTCTTCAAGCCGAAAGCGAACTGGCGGCCATTAACATGGTCTATGGAGCGGCCGCAGCCGGCAAACGAGCGATGACAAGCTCATCGAGCCCCGGCATAAGCCTGAAACTCGAGGGGCTCTCTTACATCGCCGGCAGCGAACTGCCGTGTGTAGTTGTCAATGTCCAGCGCGCGGGGCCAGGCCTCGGGAACACGCTGCCTGGCCAGGCCGACTACTTCCAAGCCGTTAAAGGCGGAGGCCACGGTGATTACCATATGCTCACGCTTGCGCCTTGGAGTGTGCAGGAGTGCTACGATTTCGTGCCCCTTGCATTCGACTTGGCCGATCGCTACCGGAACCCGGTGATGATCCTGATGGATGCTATTGTCGGCCAAATGCTCGAGCCGGTCGATATGCACAACCATTTTGACACTCAGGAGTATCCAAAGCCCTGGGCAACGAATGGGGCTCGAGGCCGGGCGCACAATATCGTGAACTCCCTCTGGATAGACACTGCCGTAATGGAAGGGCTTAACAACCGGCTGCAAGCTAAGTACTCGGAAGCGCGCCAGCATGAGGTTCGATTCCGCGAGGACGATGTAGAGGACGCCGAGCTAGTGATCGTGGCTTACGGCAGTCCCGCGCGAATCTGCAAGACCGTAGTGGATATGGCGCGCGACGATGGACTCAAGGTCGGACTGTTCCGACCAATCTCCCTCTATCCTTTCCCTGAAGCCAGACTGGGGCAACTCGCCGAAGCCGGCAAGAGATTCCTGGTGGTGGAGATGAGCTGCGGACAGATGTTGGAGGACGTCCGTCTGGCCGCAAACGGAAGGGCCGAGATCAGCTTCTACGGTCGCACCGGTGGCTTCGTGCCCACGCCAACTGAACTGTTGAACCGAGTTCGGGAGGCGTTCGGCAAATCAGCCCTTGTTACGAACTATACGAACCCGGTCGATTCAGCCGGAAGGGAGGCCTAGCCAGATGCAGAAAGTCTTTGAACGACCAAAAGGCCTCACGGATGCCGAGTTCTCGTATTGCGCGGGGTGTGTTCACAGCATCATTCACCGCATGATTGGCGAAGTGATGGATGAGTTGGACATCATCCATAACACCATCGGAGTCTGCCCCGTCGGGTGCGCGGTCTTTATGTACGAATACATGTCGTGCGACATGATCGAGGCCTCTCACGGACGCGCTCCTGCAGTGGCCACGGGCGTGAAACGGGTCCTGCCGGACAGGCTAGTCTTCACTTACCAGGGCGACGGGGATCTCGCGTCAATCGGAACCGCCGAGATTATCCACGCGGCGGCCAGGGGAGAGAAGATTTCCGTTGTGTTCATCAACAATGGCACCTACGGAATGACAGGTGGACAAATGGCTCCCACCACGTTGATCGGCGCCAAGGCCACGACATGCCCTGAGGGACGCGACCCCCAGTACCACGGCAACCCGATTCGAATCTGCGAGATGCTTGCCACACTGGACGGCCCCTCGTATATAGAGCGTGTCGCTCCGACAAGCCCGGCAGGCATCAGCCAGACAAAGAAAGCGATCAAGAAGGCATTCCAGAACCAGATCGATGGCAAGAGCTTTTCATTCGTCGAAGTGCTCTCGAATTGCCCCACCCAATGGAGAATGACTCCGGTAGACAGCCTCAAGTACATCGACGAGCAGGTCACCAAGGTCTTTCCGCTGGGCGTTTACATAGACAGGTAGGAAATGGATAAACATCACGAAGTTAAGATAGCAGGAATAGGTGGACAGGGGGTCATGGTCATCGGCCAGCTTCTTGCTCACGCCACTGTCCTCGAGGAAGGCAATGTAGTCTGGTTTCCATCATACGGACCGGAGACACGGGGCGGCATCGCAGACTGCACCGTGATTATGTCGAGTGATGAGATTGGCTCGCCCGTAACCTCGTCTCCTGACACATTGCTCGCGCTCACACAACCGCTGCTCGACAAATTCGCCCCCACAGTGAAGCGAGAAGGTGTTATAATACTCAATACATCTCTTGCCGAACCGCCGGGGTATCGCAGTGACTGCCATATTCTTGGGGTTGCGGCAACAGATATCGCGTCCGAACTCGGAGATTCTCGCGTGGCGAACATGGTGATGCTCGGGGCTTATGTTAAGCTCGTTGGACCAGTGGAGATGGAGTCGCTGAAGGCTTCTATGGAGGAAGTCCTTCCTGAGCGCCACCACAAGTTCATACCACTCAACAATGCTGCTTTGGACAGAGGCGCCGCACTTGTAGGATAGAGCGCTTTGGGTTCGGAGAACCTGCAACACGTGTCGCTGCTGCAGTATGGTCTGGCGCCCGTCCGAAACGGAGGGTTCGCTATGTCTCAGGATGAGCTCACGGTTCGTCTTCAGTCGGCACGGCAACTTCTAGCTTCCGGCAACTGCACCGACGCCCTGACCGCCCTCAGCCAACTCCGCCGGGAGTACCCGCGCGATCCGGACATCCTTGCGGCTCTGGCTGTCGCCCACGCCAACAGCGGCAACCTCTCGGAAGCGGTAGAGTATCTGAACGCGTCGATCGTCACCAAACCAAACGCCAGAAGCTACTACAACCTGGCGATGGTCTTCAGGCAGAAGGGCGACGATGTGCAAGCGATCTGGGCGCTTGAGCAGGCTCTTGACCTCGAGCCGAACTACGAGCGAGCGAAGCTACTGCTCTGCCAGATGAACCAGGGCGGTTCCGCGGCACAGGCCGCAGCCCAGCCACCGGCTGCCTGCTGAAGATATTGGCTAAGAGGTTTGCCGCACACATTGAGATCGCCGCCACGTACGGCCGGTCTCATCAAGAGGAGGATTTCCGCGTCTCAGGACGACCTGCAGAGCCGTCTCCGAGTCCTGCCTCAAGGGGTATATTTGCAGCTCGGCCTATTCCCCGACGGTGAACGTCCGTGTGGACTTCTCCTCCTGCTTGGCCTTCTTCGCGGCTTTCTTGTCCTTGACACTCTTCTTCTGAGCCTTGGGCTCTTTCTTGATGGACTTCTCTTTTCCCATAGTATCCACCCTTCTCCTTAAGGCTGGCGCTGCAGCCCTGACGGCATCTCTTCCAGCCGCAGTTTCAGATTGATGTTCTTTCCCTTCCGCGAAAGCTTGAGCGTCACCTGATCCCCAGCCCGCAGATTTCGCAGCACATCCTGCATATCAGCAACGTTGGCAATCTTCTTGCCCTCCGCCTCAAGCACGACATCACCCGGTTTGATGCCTGCACCGGCAGCGGGGCCTGTCCGATAGACCTCCGCGACGAGAGCGCCATCAGTCGAAGCTAGACCAAGCTGATTCGCCAGTCTCGTCGAGATATCCCAGAAGTTCATCCCGCTCCAGCCATGCTTGACGCGACCGAACTTGATAAGCTCCTCGACAACAGGCTTGATCGACGAGGCGCCGATTGCGAATCCCAGACCCTCGGCGCCGCTAAGTATGGCCGTGTTGATACCTATTACGTTGCCGTCAATGTCGCACAGCGGACCACCGGAATTACCAGGGTTGATAGCTGCATCGGTCTGGATGAGGCCCTCAAGCCGCCCATCACTCGAATCAAGCGTCCGATCCACGGCGCTCACCACACCAACCGTAACGCTGTTCCGAAAACCGAACGGGTTGCCGATCGCGATGGCTGTCTGTCCGATAACGAGATCAGAGGACGAGGCCAACTTCACCGACGGAAGGTTCTTGCCTTCGATCTTGAGAACCGCCGTATCGTATTGCGGGTCTGAGCCGACCACAGTCGCTGAGTAGGTCTGCTTGTTGGGCAGGCTGACCTTGATCTCGCCGTTGCGCGCCGACACGCCTTTCACCACGTGATGGTTAGTAAGCACATAGCCCTTCTCGGCATCAATTAACACACCCGACCCCTGCCCCTTGCTGGGCACAAGCCGCGTGAACGGGTCACTGCCGAAGAAGTCGTCGAAGGGATCAGAGAAGCCGAACACTGAGGTCCGGCGCATTACCACAGTGTCGATGTTGACCGTAGCCGGGCCTACCTTGCCAATGGCACGTATCACCGGATTGCTCTCTGCCCCACCCGACCCTATGGCGCCAACTGCTGGGTTGTCAACGCTGATCACGCCCGGCTGAGATGGCCGGACCGTCTCGCGCGGCCCAGTGACATCATTGCCAACCATGGCGCCAAGCACTCCTGCGAGGAAGCACAGCGCAACCATTCCACACTGTCGAAGTAATGACGCGTCCATCTTGAGGTTAGTATATCGCGCGCGATGTCCGTGGTCAAGGCGCACATCCAACGGGAAAACTTGAGCCTCTAGCCCCTGGTCTGGGTGTATTGCTCAATCTTGCGGAGTGTCGCCACGGAGGTCTGTCGGCGCTCAAGAGCTTGCTGGACCTTCATAGACAGCAACTCGAAGACATCCACGCCCGGTATATTCTTCTCGACGTAGTCAAATGCGCCGCGTTTCATGCAGGCGACAGCGTTGGCCACATTTCCGTAGGCCGTAAGGACGATCACTTCACTAAAGACATCCTCGGTGAGCGCGGCCTGGAGAACCTCCATGCCGCTGTTGGGCGACTCCATCACCATGTCGGTGACAACCACGTCGTATGGTGGATTATGCGCCTTTATTCGCTCGATGCCCGCGGTCTGGTTCTCAGCAAAGTCAATCTCATAGCCGTCGCGCTCCAGGCGGCGCCTAACCGCGTTTCGGACGGCCTCTTCGTCGTCGATGACAAGTATTCTACACAAAATGTCTATCCCTCCGTAAGCGAGGTCGGAGGTCGGAGGTCAGACGTCCGACCGCAAGACCCGGCACAAAGTCACTTCCTGCTTTTCGTTCGCGATTTGGCGGAGCGCTTTCGGGCTTCGCCTTCAGATTGCTTGTCATATGGCAGCAGTATCGTGAACCTGGCGCCTTTGCCTGGGCGACCGTTCTCATAGATCGCGCCATTGTGCGCCTCAACGATGCCTTTGACTATCGAAAGCCCCAGGCCCATACCCTTGGCACGAGTGCTGTAGAATGGATTGAATATTCTGGGCTTCTTCTCCATCTCAATGCCTGGGCCGTCGTCCTCGAACCGGACCTGCACATAGTCGCCAGACTGCAGCCCGGGCCTAAGCCACTTCTTGCTGCGAGAATCCGCCAGAGATGTCGTAACGGTGATGTCGCCGCCCTCCGGCAGAAAGTTGACAGAGTTCTCCATGAGCTCCGAAAAACACCGTTTCAGCTTCTTCGAGTCCACCTTGACGCTTGGCAGTGATGGCGCTAGCTTGAGCGTGAGCCTCGTCTCCGACCTTTTCGGGAAGCCTTCATCGACCGACTCACGCACAAGCTCGTTGAGATCCGCTCCCTCAAGGTCCAGCTGGGTAGCCTTAACAAATTCCCTGAACTCGTTCAGCAGCTCCTCGAGCAGGAAGATGCCTTTCTTGATGCTCTCCATGATGTCGAGAGCGACACGCGGCTCGATCTTGCTCTGCTGAAGCAGATACTCCAGCTCGTTGATATCCCCTTTGATCGCGAACACTCGGTTGCCGATCATGTGTGCGGACCGAGCGGACATGTCCCCCCAGGCCGCCATCCGTTCGGCCTTCACGAGCTGATCGACCAGACGCCGATTATCAAGCGCGATGCCAAGCTGTGCGGCTATGGTCGTGAGTATGCGCTCATCATCCTCGGTGAAGTCATTCGGGAACCACTTGTAAGGGCTTTTGCGCCGCTGGACACGGATCACCCCGATCACGCCCCTGTGAATCTTGATCGGCACGGCCATGTAAGCGGCGACTTCACCAGACGGGATCTCCTCAAATCGGCCCTTCCACCTGGGATCGCTTCTTGGGTCCACGACACGAACGGGCTGCCCGTGCTCGGCCGTCCAGCCTGTCAATCCCTCACCAAGCTCATATGAGGCAACGCCAATCTGCTTCGCCAGCGCACCCCGCGATGCTCGCAGGACCAGCTTGTCGGTGACAACATCAATCAGGAACAGTGAGCAGTCCTCAAACTTCAGAGCCTCCGCAGCCACATCCAGCACCCGCTGCAGTATCTCGTTCGCATCAGAGAAGCGGTTCAGTTCTTTCCCGATCTGCACCAGCGCCGCTTCCCTGGCGCGATGATCCGCAACCGTGATGGCAATGGTGGCCAGGTCAGCAAGTCCGGACACCACGCACTCGTGCTCGGGACGAAAGGCGTCGTGATCCAAACTTTCGATGTTGATCACACCTCGAGTGCGTCCCACGTCATCAACCAGTGGAATCGCCATCTCGCTCCGAACGTCTTCAAAGGACATTATGTAGTAGGGGTCGTCCAGGACGTTTCCGCTGCGATACGGCCTGGCAGTCGCGGCGACGTGGCTGGTAATTCCTCGGCCGGTCTCTTCCGACACTTTCAGCCTGCCAAGACGCTTGGCTTCGGTCCAGCCACTGCCCGCCGTGTAGCGAACATCAAGTTCACCTCGATCGTGGTCAACGAGCGCAAGGAAGCCCCTGGCCGCGCCGCAGGCCATGACTGCCTCCTCCAAAATCGCGCGAAGCACCCCACCCACGCTCTCGCCCGTTACCACAAGCCGGCTGAGCCTGGCAAGTAACGCTGGGTCGACCGTCAATCCAGTGCAGCGAAAATCGCCCGACATGAGCATCCCTCACAAGGTCTGGCGGCGTGCTGATCCGTCCAGCCCGCCGCCTGAGTCAGTATATCAGACTGAGGGAGCAAACTCAAGAGAGCGCGTTGCCTCACGAGAGATCGCACCGAAAGTGAATCGATGCCTCAAGTAAGAA
>CAZFYZ010000107.1:0-7700 GCA_964523735.1 uncultured bacterium
CCGCAGCATCTCGCAAACCGGCAGCAGCGCCTCGGGCTTGAGACGAACGTTGAGAACGCCGTCAAGCTCAGTTGCCTCGATGATGGCTTCTGGTAGGGAATTGCGTATGGTCTTCTCTAGGAATTCAGACATTAGTATCAGGTTCCACTCTGCGCAGTTTCGTATAGATCGAGTACAGCAATGCTGCAAACGCCAGACCCGCAAGCACGCCACCAGCGATTATGCCGAATAGCCGCTGCTCAGCTAAGCCGCTGACGACGAACGCGAGCCCCAGGCCAGTGTACCAAGAGAACATACCGATCTCCCATAGCCTGCTCCACAGCAGGACGCAAGCAGACACAAAGGCAGTCGCCGACAGCACCTGTACGACACCTACGCTTCCCATGCTCAGCACGAGGGCAGCCATTGCGACAGCTACAACGCCAAAGGCGCGCCTAACGCCCACATACTTCCCTGCAAGGCTGAACGGAGGCTCGCGCTGCGCCCCTGCTTCCCCCAATGGTTCGCTTGTCATCTGCGCCCAACCATCTTCCAGCCATCACTTCCCCGGCGGGACGATCCGCTCGAGCTGCGATATGATCGCTGGCAGATCATCAGTGATCATATCCCACAGCTTGTCAACGTCCACGCGAAAGTACTGATGGATCAGCCGGTTACGGACATTCACCAACTCCCGCCAAGGAATCTCTGCATGGCAGCTTTTCTCGCTGTCTGAGACACAGCGGGCTGCCTCACCAAGGACCTCAATCTGGCGCATTACAGCGTCCTGAACAATCGAGTTCCTTTCAAACTCCTCGTGGTCAACATCCTCCACATACGTGCGCACCTTGCGAGCCGCAATGAGCATGTCGAGAATGTAGGCATCGTCACGCCACATACACGCGCTCCACGTGCTCCAGAATGTGCTGCCGCCGGATGTAGTTCTCGCTCTGCTCCACGGCCTCTCGCTCCACAAGGTCGACCTCGCGCCCGAGCAGTTCCGCCAACTCGTCCTGCATATGCACGACATCGAAGAGTCCGTGGCGAGAGCCCTCGGAGAACGTTACAAGCACATCCACGTCACTATCGGGACGGAAATCGTCCCGAAGCACGGAGCCAAACAAGCCAAGTTCCACGATGTCGTGCCTCTTGCAGAAATCGATCAGCTTGTCGGTGTCGAATTGCAGTCGGGCCACCATGATGCTCCTCCGAGCTCGCCTACTTCGCGTGCCTCTCTTTGACCTCTTGGCGCATCTTCTCTTTGAGCTTCTGGACCGCGTACATCAGTGCTTCAGGCCGGGGCGGGCAGCCGGGAACGTAGACGTCCACCGGGATGATCTTGTCCACACCCTTGAGCACCGCATAGGAGTCCGCAAACGGCCCGCCGGCGTTGGCGCAGCTTCCGGTCGCGATCACATACTTCGGCTCGCTCATCTGCTCGTAGAGGCGCTGCACGCGCGGGGCCATCTTCTTGGTCACGGTGCCCGCGACTATCATCAGGTCAGATTGCCTGGGGGTCGCGCGGAACATCATGCCGAACCGGTCAAGGTCGAACCTGGCCGCGCCGGCAGCCATGAGCATCTCAATCGCGCAGCAGGCAAGACCAAAGGCGAAATACCAGAGCGAGGACTCCCGCCCCCACTCGAAGATCTTGTCCACAGTGGTCATCACGATCGCGCCGCCCGGGATCTGTTCGGCGTAGTCTATGACACGATCAAATGGCCGGCCATCGCCCTGCCGCTCTACTTCCATTCCAGAACACCCTTCTTCCAGGCATAAACCAGCCCGACGGCGAGAATACCGACGAAGATGATCATATCAACGAGCCCCAGCACCGCGAGCCCGGTAGTCCTCGAAAACCCAAGTAGCCCCGCGGCCCAGGGGAGGATGAAGATAGCTTCCACATCAAAGATGAGGAATATCAGCGCATAGATGTAATACCCCACTCTGAACTGCAGCCAGGCAGGCCCAAACGGCACCTCGCCGCACTCGTACGTGCTGCGCTTGACGTCCGTCGGCTTGTGCGGGCGGAAGATCATCGACAGAAGCAGCACGATCGCCACAAATGCGATCCCGACGACTATGAATATGCCTACTGCTAGGAAGTCCTTCGCTAACATATCGCTTCAGTTATGAGTTTCGAGTAATGAGTTCTGAGTTGCGGCAACTCATAACTCACAACTTATAACTCAGAACTACTTAGCTCCTTTGATCTCAGCGTTGAGGCTGCCGATGACTTTGGCGAGCGAGAACATGGTCGTCGCATCGCCCTCGGCTAGCTTGATGTGGGTCGCATCGACGAAATCCATCGGCAGTGTCGCGTCCAACGGGACCCACTGCCCTACCCAGCACTCCACCCAGGAGTGGTAGTAGAATCCGTCGCGCACATACAGCACCCCGGAGACTACTTTCGCCGGAATCCCGCTCGCCCGTGCCAAGCCGGCAAAGAGCGTTGCGTAGTCCCTGCACACGCCCACCCTAGATTTTAGCACATCGCTCGCCGAACGTGTAATCCCGATGTCGGTCTTGAACGTACAATTCTCGTAGATCCACTTGCGCATCCTGGTGCAAGCGGCATAGGCGGTCTTGGCGTCCCCGATGATCTCCGTGGCCTTGGCCTTCACCTCCGGTGAATCACAGTCAACGTACGGCGTAGCGGCAAGGTAAGCGTCCAGACCGCTCTTCTTCATCGGGAGCCTGGCGGACTTTCGGCCGTCGAACTTGTCGGCGGTAATGCGCACGCGCACTGAACCAGGCTTGCCCTTGACCTTGGTCATCTTCTGGCGGGAGTCCGTGATCAACATCTCGGGGTCGTCGAGCGTGGTCAGAATCGCGTCGAGCAGCTTGACAGTTCTGGGGGAAGCAATCGGCTTGTCGGCAGTCACCCTGGTACGGAAAGCGAAGTCCTCGGCAGTGCCGGCCATCCCGCTCATCGCCTGTTCGCGAGTCTCGCGGCGCATCGAGATGCCCATCATCGCATCGACGCGAACAACATCGCCACCCACTTCCTGCCAGACGATCAACTCACCCATCGGCGTGACACTCGACATGACAAACGCGTCGTATTCTCTGCCGGTGATGTTGAGGTTCTCGCGGCGGAGGGCCCTGATCTTGATCTCTTCGACAGCCAATGTCAGCGGGTTGAAGTAGTGCAGCGTGTATTCCTTGCCGATCTCAGGGTCCACTCCCAGCGTCGCGAACATCGCGTCACCTACCAGAACAACGCCCTTTGGTATCGGCACGGTCTTCTTCGAGAGGCCGCTGCCCGCCGAGATAACGCACTCGACTGCTTCCTTGCTGAACTTGGCGGTGATCGTCGTCGTCTTGCCGCCGCTCGACATCGAGAATTCCTCTTCCAGTGGAGCGAAGTTGGCGTCGGCAAGCACTATCGTGGAAACTTGCTGGGTGAGGTCGGCGCCCAGAACCGTGAGTCGCGTGTTGACTGAGCTGACTATGCGGTAACCCTGAATCCCGTTCACGTCGGTCTTGTCGATGTTTACCGACAGGTAACCAACCTTGGATTCGCCGACGTAGGCGCCCATCCACGCTTCGTAGGGGGTCTTGTAGGCAGTCGCGCGCGCGGCTAGTAGAATAAGCATAAGTATTGTGATCCGTGTCTTCATAGCAAGGAGTCCTCAGCGGGTGCGCGGTCTATCCGCGTCTTTCCGCCACCCGGATTCGCATGATAGCGCGCTTGAGGGAAGCCTCGACGCGCTCGATGTCCATGTCAGCGGGCTTGGACGCCAGCCGCTCTTTGGCGCGGTCGAGGGATTGCTGAGCGCGTTCGAGATCGATCTCATCGCTCTTCTCGGCTTTCTCGGCGAGCACCGTAACGACGTTTTCGTGGACTTCGACGAACCCGCCGAAGATGGCTATCGCGTCGGTAGTGCCGTCGGCTCGGCGATAGTCGAGTTCTCCGACGTCTAACGCCGTCATCAGCGGCGCGCGATTGGCAAGCACGCCAAAATAGCCCTCAACCCCAGGCGCAGTAACGCTGACTATCTGGTCGTCTGAGAAGACTACGCGATCGGGGGTAATGATCTCTAACTTGAATGGTTTGTCTGGCATGTCGGTCTTCCGATTCTTCCCGAATAGGTGATTCCCAGTCTGCTGCTTCGCCCTTTGATCTCAATCGACCTTCCTTGAGCCAGGGGAGCATCCGAACGGCAGTGGTGATACAGTCGATAGAGTGCAAGGCATGTCCATCCCGATCAAACGGGATCCACAAACGTGTGCCCGAGAGGCATCCCGCTATTGATCGTTCCCGAGCCTTGGGCGTTGGCCAGAACCATAGCCAAAGACTGTGGCGACGGCGCCTGACCAGACACCACCGATGAGGAACAGCTCGAAATACAGGCTTTCGCCGCCTCCCATCTCGCCTGCGCGTTCCACGAGCGGAATGCCGACGAATGCGGCACACGTAGCGCCGAGAACGCCGCCGAGGAAGAGCGAGGCCACCATCGACTCAGCCCTCTGGCTAGGACGTGTTTCGTAGGCTGTACGCGCATAGAGCCAGAACACGAACGCGCCTGCAAAAACGCCAACCGCAGTTTGTGCAGCTGCGGCAACGCTAAGGCTGATGGCAAGTTCCTTGCCAGGCTGACGCCAAGGCTGGACCCCGATGATAGCGGCCCCCAGGACGAAGACACATAGGATCCAGAATGTTGGCTTCATAGCAGAGTCCCCTTGGAAAGACGGCTGTCGGGCTACGGGTCCCGGTGTTCGTTGCTGGTTGGATGGCATGTCCAGCCCGACCAAGAACCGTTACAGATCAGGACTACACAATCGCGGTAGTAATGTCTAGTCTCAACGGTTTGTCTGGCATGTCGGTCTTCCGATTCTTCCCGAATAGGTGATTCCCGGTCTGCTGCTTCGCCCTTTGATCTCAATCGACCTTCCTTGAGCCGAGGAGCATCCGTGCGGGGGTGAGGAGCAAGTCGGTGAGCGCGGGATGGGGAAGGAGACATAGTGGTTGGACGCTAAACATACACTTAACCAAGCGTTACACGATAGCTCACAAAAGGAGAGGAGACAACTGATATGGCGTATGTGGGACCGCAAGGGCCGGGCGCGCCGCCTTACGGGCAGCCGCCGACGGTGGATAATGCCTCCGCGGCACAGCTCGAGATGCTTCACGCGAAGGTGCAACGGAGTGGGAACTGGTTCTACTGGATCGGCGGCCTGTCGATCGCGAACTCGGTTATTTCGCTGGCGCACGGAGACTTCTCGTTCTTCTTCGGATTGGGGTTCACTCAGTTGCTGGACGGCATAGCCACTGAGGCCGGACACGGTGCGGGTATCGCGGTCGCATTCAGCGTGATTGTGTCCGCCTTCTACGTTATGTTTGGCTACTTCGCCTGCCGCCACGCGAAGTGGGCGTTCATCACCGGCATCCTTCTTTATTCATTCGATCTGCTGCTCTGTCTATTGGTTCAGTATTGGCCAGGCGTAGCAGTACATGTGATCGCGCTCTTTATGATAGGAGGCGGGCTCAAGGCAGTGTTTGAAGCGTCTGCCCTAGAGGAAAGGATGGCACGGGACCGGTACTTCTCTCAAACTCCCCCTCCACCTGCCCCGGATCAGAACCCCTACCAGCAACCGCCGGTGAGCTAGACCGCCGGGAATCAGACAGTTTATGCAGCTAGACGGAGGTCTCGTGTCGTGACGCGGGGCCTTCGTCTCTATGAGACTTACGCACAGAGGCACAGAATGGGTGGTCTAGGTAGAGTGCTTGAGCAGCTGATGGAGGTAGCTCAGGCTGGCGGCCTGTCCCACTCAGCAGGGCACATCATGTGGCCGGTACACCCGTCCAGCACGCGACGTGCAGGACGCTCAAGATCGACACACGACATGCAGGACGGTCGAGCGATCGAGCATTCTCCCTGGGTCGTGGCGATCACAGATCACAAATCGCTACACGTCCACGCCCATCTTCTTGGCCTTCTCGACGGCCATCTCGATGGTGCCGACCATGTAGAACGCCTGCTCGGGGAGGTGGTCCCATTTGCCCTCGAGAATCTCCTTGAACGAGCGTATCGTGTCTTCGCGGGAGACGTACTGGCCGGGCAAACCGGTAAAGACCTCTGCGACGAACATCGGCTGTGAGAAGAAGTTCTCGATCTTTCGCGCACGGGCAACGGCGAGCTTGTCCTCGTCAGAGAGCTCATCAACGCCCAGGATTGCGATGATGTCCTGAAGCTCACGATAGCGCTGGAGGACCTGCTGGACCGCGCGCGCGGTGTCGTAATGCTCCTGGCCAACGATGTTCGGGTCCAGAATGCGGGAAGTGGACGCGAGCGGATCAACCGCGGGGAAGATAGCTCGCACGAAGATGCGCCGCTCGAGGTATGTGGTCGCATCGAGGAAGCTGAATGTTGTCGCGGGCGCAGGATCGGTAGGGTCGTCCGCTGGGACGTAGATCGCCTGGATCGAGGTGACTGAGCCCCTTACCGTCGAAGTGATCCTCTCCTGCAGCGCGCCCATCTCCGTGGCGAGGGTCGGCTGGTAGCCGACTGCGCTGGGCATTCGTCCGAGGAGCGCCGAGACTTCGGAGCCTCCCTGCACAAACCGGAATATGTTGTCGATGAAGAGGAGCACGTCCTGCCCCTCCTGATCGCGGAAGTACTCGGCCATAGTGAGCGCGGAAAGCCCAACCCGCAGTCTCGCGCCCGGCGGCTCGTTCATCTGACCGAAGACCATTGTGGTCTTGTCGATAACGCCGCTCTCCTGCATCTCGAGCCAGAGGTCATTACCCTCGCGGGTGCGCTCCCCTACCCCGGCAAACACAGAGAAACCGCCATGCTCCGTTGCGACGTTACGGATAAGCTCGGTGATCAGAACCGTCTTGCCTACGCCCGCTCCCCCGAAGAGACCAATCTTTCCGCCTTTAGCGTAAGGGCAGATCAGGTCAACGACTTTGAGGCCGGTCTCGAACATCTCGACAGCCGGCACCTGCTCTTCAAACGACGGCGCTGCGCGATGGATGGGCAGTCGCTGAGTCGCCCCGCAGGGCCCGCGCTGGTCGATGGTCTCACCCAGGAGGTTGAAGACACGGCCCAGGGTCTCCTTGCCAACAGGCACGGTAATGGGCCCGCCGGTATCAACGGCATCCATCCCGCGCACGAGACCGTCCGTGGACTGCATCGAGACGCATCGGACGACGTCATTACCAGTCATCTGCGCCACTTCCGCCACGAGCGTCTGCCCCTGCACGTTGGGGATTTCGACAGCGTTCATGATCTCCGGCAGTTCCTCCGGCGGGAACCGGATATCAACGACCGGGCCGATTACTTGTGAGACTTTGCCTGTTGCCATAGGACCTCCAAGTGGAAAGTCAAAAGTCCAAAGTGTAAAGTCCAGTGCCCACTATGATGATGTGGCGCCTGCCGACTTTGCAGCAAGGTATCTCGTTAAGCCCATCACCATGCGAGACACCTCCCTGGCCAGACCGAAAGCTTCCGCAAGCTGATCGCCTGTAGCGTACTTCTGGTCGAGCGCAACGTATAGCTGCGAGCGAACTTCGCCTGCCGAGCCCTTTGCTATAGAGAGGAAATGCGCAAACTGTGCATCCCCCCTACGCTCAAATCCCTCGGCGATGTTTGACATTGTGGAGACTGCTGCTCTTCGAATTTGCTCACGTAGTCCCCGATCTCGGTACCACTCAGGAAGAGCGGTCAGATCATAGACGACCTTAGTGAGTTGTCTCGCCCTCTGCCACACCT
>CAZFYZ010000107.1:7787-13864 GCA_964523735.1 uncultured bacterium
GAGCACCACGCATCTCAGCCTCCTGGACGAGCCCGGCTTGGGCCGAGCGCACTTTGCACTTTTGACTTTGGACTTTCTACTTCTCCTGCTATCTGAGCGCTTCCGCGCCGCCTACTATCTCCGTGATCTCTTTGGTGATTGCCGCCTGGCGGGCTTTGTTGTAGGCGAGGGTGAGGGTGTCAATCATTTCACCCGCGTTCTTAGTAGCGGCGGACATCGCGGTCATACGCGCGCCCTGCTCACTCGCCTGGGCTTCCACCAGCGACTGATAAACCTGCGTGTCGATGTATCGAGGCAGCAGCACCGCCATGAGTTTCGCTGCCTCGGGCTCGAACTCGAACTCAATCGGCTGCTCTTCGGCCGCAACCGGGGCTGCCATGGGAAGCAGCCGAGTAACAGTGGGCTCCTGTCTCATTGCGCTTACAAAACGAGCATAGACAAGATAGACAGCGTCCACCTCGCCAGATTCGAACATCCCGCGGAACTGCTGGGTGAGCATTCTCACATCGCTGAACGTGATCTCGCCACCAGGAGATTCCAGCCGCGATATCACTTCGTAGGGCTTGCGCTTGAAGAACCCCACTGCCTTCTTGCCGACCAGGACCAGCTTGACATCGTCAGGCTTGTGCTTGCCGATGGCCTCCATGGCCTTGTTCATCACGTTGTTGTTGTAGCTGCCTGCCAGACCACGATCCGCTCCGACAACGACATAGGCGACTCTCTGCTCTTCACGCACAACCAGCAGCGGATGCTCAACTTCGCCAGCGCTCGCGGCGACGTTGGACATCACTTCGTGCATCTTCTCGGCGTAGGGACGCGCGGCTTCGGCCCGGCTCTGAGCTTTCTTGAGCCGCGCCGACGCGACCATCTTCATCGCGTTGGTGATCTTCTCTATGTTCTTGACCGTGCGGATTCTCCGCCGGATATCTTTTGCTGTTGCCATAGTCTCTAAGTCGAGCTGAGTCTCACATATTGTCTAGAAAGCCATGCTCATCGGGCTTTCCTGCCCGCAAGCGGCCAGTTATGACCGCGCTAGCTGCCGCCACCAGCGGCGACGGAATGGCGAAATACGACTGCCACGGCCGCACCTCACTATCCGTCGGCCACATCGCGCTAAAGAAGAACAGAAGAAACGTGGAAGCGACCGCAAAAAGCCAAGCACCCCTCGGCAGCCACGAGCCAAACGCATATCCGTATAGTGCGCTCACGGGTAGTGCCAGGAAGTATGTTCCAAAGCAGAGAAACGGCCCGCCAAGCATCAGTATGAAAGCCGCCACAGCGGCCAGAAGATACTGCCACACCAGCAGGCCTACTTGCTTGACGCTCTCCCCGTCTGTCACGCCTCAAACTGCCCCTTGAACTCCTCGATTGCCTTCTTCATCGTTTCCAGCGTAGCATCGTCCAGGACGCCGGTGGTATCGATCTTCTGCGCGACGTCAGGATAGCGGTCGGCCATGAATTGGCGGAGTCCTTTCTCAAACTCAGACGCCGCGGTGACCGGTAGATCATCAAGATAGCCGTTCGTCGCCGCGTAGATGATGAAGACCTCGTTGGCTAGTGTCATCGGTTGGTACTGCGGCTGCTTGAGAATCTCAACGATCCGCTCACCGCGCGCAAGCTGGTTGAGCGTGGCCTTGTCCAAATCGCTCGAGAACTGTGCGAAGGCCTGCAGTTCCCAATAACGCGCAAGGTCGAGCTTGAGCTGGCCGGTAACGGTCTTCATCGCCTTCTTCTGTGCATTGGAACCTACTCTCGAAACCGAGGTTCCCACGTTGATCGCCGGCCTGATGCCCGCATAGAAGAGATCGGGTTCGAGATAAATCTGCCCGTCGGTGATCGAGATCACGTTGGTCGGGATGTACGCCGACACGTCGCCCGCCTGGGTCTCGATGATCGGCAGCGCAGTCAGCGAACCACCACCGAGATCATCGCTCAGTTTGGCCGCTCTCTCGAGCAAGCGGGCATGCAGGTAGAAAATGTCGCCCGGGTATGCCTCGCGGCCTGGTGGCCTTCTGAGCAGAAGCGAGACCTGCCTGTAGGCCTGCGCGTGCTTGGAGAGGTCGTCGTAGATGCACAGCGCGTGGCGGCCGCTGTCTCGATAGTACTCGGCCATCGTGCAGCCCGCATACGGCGCGATATACTGCAGCGGCGAGGGGTCGCTGGCGCTTGCGACGACGACGGTTGTATACTCCATCGCGCCATGCTTCTCGAGGACCGAGACGATCGCGGCCACCGTCGAAAGCTTCTGGCCGATCGCGATGTAGAAGCAGTGAACGTCCTGGCCCTTCTGGTTCAGGATAGTGTCCACGGCGATGGCAGTTTTGCCCGTCTGGCGGTCACCAATGATAAGCTCGCGCTGGCCGCGGCCAATAGGGATCATGGAGTCAACGGCCTTAATACCTGTCGTGAGGGATTCCTTCACCGGTTGGCGCTCTACAACACCCGGCGCACGGGTCTCGACTTGACGGCGCTCGGATGTTATGATCGGCCCCTTGCCATCAAGCGGGTCTCCGAGCGGGCTGACGACGCGGCCTGAGACGGCTTCCCCCACGGGCACGTCGATGATGCGCCCGGTTCGCTTGACCTGGTCGCCCTCTTTGATATCGACGTCAGAGCCCATGATGACGCAGCCGACGTTGTCCTCTTCCAGGTTCAGGATCATACCCATGACCCCGTTGGAAAACTCGATCAGCTCACTTGCCATCGCGTCCTGCAGGCCGTAGATGCGTGCGATTCCGTCACCCACCTGCAGGACTGTCCCGACACCGACCTCGGCTAGCTCTTTCTTGTAGCCGGCGAGGTTGGTCTCGAGTATATGCGCGACCTCATCAGGCCTTATGTTGACTGCCATAGCATACTCCTGCGGATAGTCAATTGCGGATAGCGAATAGCTTCGCCTTCCATCCGCTATCTGCCATCCGCTATCAGTCTTTCTCTCAGTGCTTCCAGTTGCCCCTTTATCGAGCCGTCTATGACCGTGTCGCCTATGCGGACGAGTAGACCACCTATGATCGACGGGTCGATAGTGATCGATAGCTGCGCGGTCTTTCCGGTGGTAGCCGAAAGCTTCTGGGCGAGGGCCAGTTCCTCGTCTTTGGTCAGCGGCACCGCCGATGTGACATCAGCTTTGACGATGCCTTTGGCCTCGTCGGCCAGCGAGATGTAGACAGGCTCGACGTAGAGGATGACCTCTTCACGCCGCTTCTCGACCAGAAGATCGAGGAACGAAAGGGTAACCTCATCGATCTTATCCGCGAATATCTCGTGCAGGATCTTCTTCTTGTGATCCCGCGCGATGACGGGCGAGCGCATCGCCTCCATGAACGACGACATCGACTCAAGCGTGTAGGAGACGAGGCCGAGATCGCTCTCGACCCGGTCAACCACACCCGAACGCTGCGCCGCGTTGAAGAGCGCGGTCGCGTATCTGCGGACTATCCTGCCCTCGATCACGCCTTTGCTCCGTCCAGATCGTCGATGAACTTGCCCACAAGCTGCCGGTGCTTGGCATCGTCAAGCTTCTCCTCGATCAGCTTGCCGGCCGCCTGCACGGTGAGATCTGCAACGTGTTTCTTGAGCTCAATCAGAGCCGCGTCTTTCTCACGCTGCAGCTCAGCCTGGGTCTTGGCGAGTATCTCGTCAGCCTTGGCGTGAGAGTCGGCGATGATCTGATCGCGCATCGCCTGACCCTCTTTGAGGGCATCGGCGATCTTCGCACGAGTCTCTTCCTCGACCTCGGCCATGTGCTTCTGATACTCGCTCTTAAGCTCATCCGCAGCCTTGCGATCAGCCTCGGCCGCTTCATACTGGCCTGAGATCTCACGCTGGCGAGCTTCCAGTATCCCTGTGATGGGCTTGAACAGGAAGAGCTTGAAGACGATCAGCAGCAGCGCGAAGCCACCAAGCTGAACGATCAGGACTTTCGGGTCTATGTTGAGAATATCCACCCGCGAAACTCCATTCGCCGTGAAGGATCCTTTTCGTCACGAAAACACGAAAAGAGAATTCGTGTTCTACTGACAGGAAACCCGGCGCTAGATGTCTTACTTGCCCACCAGCTTCATGATACTCTCCGCGCTCGGAACGCCGAGGAAGAGAAGAATCAAGGAGATCAGAAGGGCGTAGATTACCAGCGACTCGATCAGCGCGAGACCGATGATCATGGCCGTCTGAATCTTGCCAGCTGCCTCCGGCTGGCGAGCGATGCCTTCAAGCGCCGCACTCGCGGCCTTGCCCTGAGCAATGGCGCCCGATAGCACTGCTATAGGCACTCCGAAACCGATGGCGATGATTAACGCCGCCAACACTATCATGTTCTTTCCTCCTAGATCGAAAGTTGACTGTCAAAGCTGTTGCTTCGCGGCGCCTCGTCCCGAAGCATCAAACTCGCAAGTCGGATGTCCATCTGTCCTGGTCTGCTAATGTCCTTCACCGTGGTCTGCAACTGCCACGGCTATGTAGATGCTGGTCAGCATCGAGAAAACGAGCGCTTGCACAAAGCTCGTGAAGATCGCGAAAAGCATCATCGGGAACTGCAGCGGCAGCAGTATCCTGCCAAGGACGCTGGTCACGATCAGAATCAGTATCGCGATCACCATCTCCTCGCCAAAGATATTGCCGAAGAGACGGATCGTGAGTGAGAGCGGCCTCGCCAGTTCGCCGATCAAGTGTATTGGAAACATGAGCGGAGCCAGCCAGAGCGGCTCGCCTAGAAAATGCTTGAGATAGCGAATCCCGCTCTTGCGGAAACCATAGTACTGCACGAGCAGGAATGCAAAGATAGCGAGCGAACATGGGGTGTTGATATTGGCTGTGGGGCTTGTAAAGCCCGGGATCAGCCCCCACAGGTTCATCACCAAAATGAAGATGAATATCGTCCCGATGATCGGCGTCAGCGTCTTGGCCTCGTTGCCGACTGTGCCTCGGACAAAGTTGTCCAGCGACGAGACGCAAAACTCGAGGAACATCTGGCCCTTGCCAGGATTACGCAGCACTAGCTTGCGGCTGGCAATGATGACGCCGAGGGAGAGCAGCACTACCACGAGGATCGTCTGCGGAACCATCTCTGGCACCGAGTGGGGCAGGATGTGGTAGTAATACAGAAAATGAAGCCACGTTCCGTGTTCTTCCAAACGTCTCTTCCCTGAATATTGCTTAGCCCGTGACAGGCTAGTTCTTACGGCCGATCATTTCGACGACTGACTTCACCACTATCACGGTCTGCGTGAGCAGAATGCCGGCGCAAAACGCTGCTATAGCGGGCAGGCTGCGCCCCCACGCAAGCACGACGATCGAAACAACCACAAGTATTATCGGCAGCTTCAGAACCAAGAATCTAGTGAATTCTTTGCTCGCGTCAGCTGCGCCTGGGACGAACGTCTTTCTGACCATCCATTCGAAGGCTTTGAGCACTCCTATGGAGAGCCACGAGCCGGCTGTCCAACCACCGGCCGCGGCGAAGCCCAGAATCGGCCAGCCAACCAGCAACCCCAGGGCCCAGGCCACTATGGCGAACAGATACACTCGCCCAAACTCGCCCTGGTCATTCATCCTCGTTGCGAGTTACCTTGATCAGGATCATAACCGATTCGTACAGCCCTGCAGCCAGCCCCAGGAGCGTGAGAATCACTGTCAACCAAGGCGATGTCCCCAGCTTGCCGTCCAGCCACCTGCCGGCCAACACGCCTATACCAGTGGCTATGCCGATAAGCAGTGGGATCGACGCAGCCTGCGCCGCCGCTCGCATCCATCGGTAGTTGGATTCGGCCATATGCCCTCGCTCGCCGGATCGGCTGGCAAGATGATAGCACGTGCAGAGGCGTAAGGTCAACAATGATGAGCCTATTTAGCCCGGGTTTGGAACGCGATGTCGACACTGATCGTCGCGCGAACCGGAGCCGCATCCTTGGCTGCCCCAACCAGGGGCGTTGAGACCTCGCAGTCCACGTGTGACTTCAGGAGCTTTCCATCAGCAATGGCGAACACGCTTTCAGCGGTCGCCTTCATGATCGGAGCGTCGGGGCAATCGGCCTTCCTGGCGCGTGTGATCTCCTGGAGAATGACTGCCGATGCGACGC
>CAZFYZ010000108.1:0-13847 GCA_964523735.1 uncultured bacterium
CCGCTTCCATCTTCTTGGCCGTGCAAGGCATCACGGAGACCACGTACATGTTCTCCGGCTTGACGCCGATCTTGTCGGCGTAGTAGGTCTTGGCCAGCGCGCCGAACATCTGCTGCGGCGACTTGCACGTCGAAAGATGCGGCAGAAGCTCGGGGTAGAAGTTCTCGATGAACCTGACCCAGCCCGGGCTGCAGGAGGTGATCATCGGCAGCGTTCCGCCGGTCTTGAGTCTCTGCAGCAGCTCGTTGCCTTCCTCGATGATCGTGAGGTCGGCGGTGAAGTCGGTGTCGAAGACCTTGTCGAAGCCCATTCTGCGCAGACCCGCGACCATCTTACCGGTCACGAGGCTTCCCGCGGGCATCCCGAACTCTTCGCCAATGGCCGCGCGGACAGCCGGAGCGGTCTGCACGACAACGGTCTTCTCGGGATCGCCAAGCGCCTGCCAGACACGCTCGATGTGGCTGACTTCGCGCAGAGCGCCTACCGGACAATGCGAAACGCACTGGCCGCAGCTGATACACGCAGTCTGCCCAAGCGGCTTGCGCTCTTCCGGCGCGATCACGGTGTCGAAGCCGCGATCAACCGGGAAAAGCTGCCCGACGCTCTGCACGTTGTGACACACCGTCACGCAGCGGCGGCAGAGGATGCACTTGCTCGTGTCGCGCACGATGGCCGGGGAGGACGTATCGACGTACTTCGGCGGCATCTCACCGGCGAACCGGTTCTCCTGGATGCCCAGCCTCTTGGCCAGCGCCTGCAGTTCGCAGTTCAGGTTGCGATTGCAGGTGGTGCACTCCTGAGCGTGAGCGGAGAGCATAAGCTCGACGACGGTCTTGCGAGCGTCGTGGACTTTCTTTGTGTTGGTGCGGACGACCATGCCGTCAACGGCGGGCAGCGCGCAGCTAGCCTGCAGACCGCGGCCGCCTTCGACCTCGACCAGACAGACGCGGCAAGCGCCGATCGCCTTGTGGCCCTCCATGTAGCACAGTGTCGGGACGTAGATGCCCGCGGCCTTCGCGGCGTCCAGGACCGTGCTGCCCTTCGGTATCTTTACCTCTATATTGTCTACCTTTAAGGTTATCTCTTCCATCAGTTTACCTCTTCACGCCCGGCTAGGAAGGACCCAAACCGGATCTAATCGCGAAAGCGCGAAAGTGCGAAAACGCGAAACAGGAACTTCCTTTTGGAAAGCGCCGGATAGCCTCTTCAGCATCCTTTCGCGCTTTCGCCATTTCGCGTTTTCGCGATTGAGTCCCTTCTACGTCCCGGCGTCGCAGCGCAGGCAGCGGGCAGCCTCGCGAAGTGCTTGTTCCCGGGTGTAGCCGAGATCGACTTCGGCCATGCCGAGCCTCTTGTCGCACTCGAGGAAGTTGCAGTGCACGCGCGGCGTCTCGATGACATCGTCCACGTCCTCGGGCGCCGGCGGGATGTCGATCTCTTCCTCGTCGGAAGCGAGCTCACCCGCGCCACCGAGATAGCGGTCGATCGAAACAGCGGCCTTGATGCCATCACCGATAGCCCCAATAACCGTCCACGGTCCGTTGACCAAGTCGCCGCCGGCGAACACGCCGTCAACGTTGGTCTTCATCGTCGAGCCGTCGATGACAACAGTCTTGCCACGAGTCGTCTTGACCTCTTCGCCAAGGTAGTCCACATCCGGCTCCTGGCTGAGGGCGTTGATGACCGTGTCTACCGGCAGATCGAAGTAGCTGTCCTCGATCGGCCTTGGCTTGCGGCGGCCGCTCTTGTCGAACTCAGCTAGCTCCAGGAGCTGGCACTTGAGGGACTTGAGCTTGCCACCCTCGCCGATGGCCTCGGTCGGAACTGCGAGGTAGCGGATGTCGATGCCTTCGATCTCAGCCTCGTGAATCTCCTCCGGAGCAGCGGGCATGTCGTCCTTGAGCCTGCGGTACACGATGGTGACCTTCTTTGCGCCGACCCTGAGGGCAGTGCGCGCGGAGTCGATAGCGGAGTTTCCGCCACCAACCACGGCCACGTGCTCGCCGATCTTGATCTTGTTGATCCCGAGGTTCACGTCCTTAAGGAACGTGATCGCGTCGTAGACGCCCTCGAGGTCCTCGCCGGGGATTCCCAGCGTCCAACCCTTGTCGGCTCCACTCGCCAAGTAGATCGCGTCGTAGTCCTTCTTGAGCTGATCGAACTTGACGTCCTTGCCCACTCGAGTGTTGAGCTTGATGTCAACTCCGGTGGCCTTGATCATATCGATCTCGCCCTGGAGGACCGTTCTCGGCAGTCGATACGGCGGGATACAGGTTGCCAGCATTCCACCGGCGACCGGATCAGCCTCGAAGATCGTGGGCAGGTGCCCCATTCTTGCGAGCTGATAGGCTGCCGACAGACCTGACGGCCCAGCGCCGATCACGGCGATCTTCTTGCCCGCGACCTTGGAGAGTCTCTTGGCCGGGAGCGGCATCTCGCCCTTTTCGGCAGCGTCAGCCGCGAATCTCTTCAGAGCCCGGATGGAGACCGGCTCATCGACCTGAGCGCGGCGGCACTTGCCCTCGCATGGGGCGTTGCATACGCGTCCGCAGACTGACGTGAACGGGTTACGGTCGCGGATCAGTCTCAAGGCATCGCTGAAGCGGCGATGGCTGATGAGCGCCACATACTTCGGCACGTGGGTGCCTGCCGGGCAAGTGTGCGAACACGGCGCCTCGAACAGCGCATTGCACACGCAGGCCGGGCAGCGCTTCTCACGGATGTGAGCCTCATACTCGTGTCTGAAGTATCTGATCGTGGACAGAACCGGGTTCGCAGCCGTCTGGCCCAGTCCGCAGAGGGCTGAGGACATGATCTGCGTCCCGAGGTCCTGCAGAAGCTCGATGTCGCCTTCCTGTCCGAGGCCGTGGCAGATGCGGTTCAGGATCTCGAGCATCCGCTTGGTCCCAACTCGGCACGGGGTGCACTTGCCGCACGACTCGTCCTGAATGAAGTCCAGGAAGTAACGGGCAAGGTCCACCATGCAGGTGTTCTCGTCCATAACAATGAGACCGCCGGAGCCCATCATCGCGCCAAGCTCTTTGAGGGCTTCGTAGTCCATCGGCACATTGAGATGGTCGGCCGGAATGCATCCGCCGGATGGTCCGCCTGCCTGCGCGGCCTTGAACTTCTTGCCGCCGCGCACGCCGCCGCCGATGTCGTAGATCAGCGTTCCGAGGGTGGTTCCCATCGGAACTTCGACCAGACCGGTGTTGTTGATAGCGCCGGCGAGAGCGAAGACCTTGGTGCCCTTCGACTTCTCGTTGCCGATCTTGGCGAACTCTTCGGCGCCGTTCTGGATGATCCAGGTGATGTTGGCGTAAGTCTCAACGTTGTTGAGGAGGGTGGGGGACTCCCACAGACCGGAGATCGCGGGGAACGGCGGTCTCGGCCTGGGCTCGCCGCGCTTGCCCTCGATTGAGGCCATCAGGGCGGTCTCCTCACCGCAGACGAATGCGCCGGCGCCGATCCGGATGTCCAGATCGAACCCGAAGCCGGTGCCCAGGACGTCGTTGGAGAGGAAGCCCCACTCGCGTGCCTGCTGGATCGCGCGGCTGAGGCGCTCGATAGCGAGCGGATACTCGGCGCGGACATATACATAGCCCTGGTTCGAGCCGATCGCGTAGCCGGCGATCGCCATGGCTTCGATCAGCGAGTGCGGGTCGCCCTCGAGAACCGATCGGTCCATGAACGCGCCGGGGTCGCCTTCGTCAGCGTTGCAGAGGACGAACTTCTGCTCGCCCTTGGCCTTGGCGGTGAACTCCCATTTCATACCGGTGGGGAAGCCGCCGCCTCCACGACCGCGCAGGCCGGACTTTTTCACTTCTTCAACAACCTGCTCGGGCTTCATCTCGCCGAGGGCCTTGGCAAGCGCCGAATAGCCGCCGACGGCGATGTATTCCTCGATATTGGCGGGGTCGATGACGCCGCAGTTGCGCAGGACAATCTTCTTCTGCAGGCGGAAGAACGGCAGGTCGGTCATCTTGCTGTAGATCTCTTGACCGTCTGCCGAGCGGTTCATGAACTCCTGAACCGGCCGTCCCTTGAGGAGATGCTCCTCGACGATCCGCTTGGCTCCCTCGGGATTGAGCTTCTGGTAGAAGACTCCCTCGGGGACTATCGCGGCAACCGGTCCGAGATCGCAGGAGCCCATGCATCCGGTCATGATGACCTGAATCTCATTGTCGAGCCCGTGCTTCTTGATCTCTTCGGTTATCGTGTCCGCTACCGCCTGGCAGCCGCTGGATACACAACCAGCGCCCGCGCAGACGAGCACGTGGGTTCTGTAGAATTTATCCATTATTGCTAGCTCCCTCTCTTGTACTTCTTAATGATCTCGGGGACCTTGTCTATCTTGACTCTGCGGTAGATGTCTTCCCCGACCGTGACAACCGGAGCGAGGCCGCACGCGCCCACGCACCTGTTGACTTCGAGAGAGAACTGCTGGTCTTCGGTGGTTCCCTTCACACCGATCGCAAGTTCCTTTTCAAACTTCTCCAGCACCTGCTTGCCGCCGCGGACGTAGCACGCAGTGCCAAGGCACACGCGAATCGTGTGCTCGCCTCGCGGGACCGTGGTGAAGAATGAGTAGAAGCTCAGGACGCCGTGGACTTCGCTTAGAGGGATGTTAAGTCCCTGAGCGATTCTGAGCTGCACCTTCTCCGGCAGCCAGCCAAACAGCTCCTGCGCCGCATGCAGGACCTGAATGAGCGGCCCCCTAACGGTCTTGTGCTTTTCTATGATCTTATCGAGTTCCTCGTAGAGCCTGGCCTGTTCGGCGCGGGCGTCCTCTACTCGTTTCTCGCACTCGCACATATGAGTTGCCAAAACTGAATTACCTCCTTGCCTTGCAGGCCCCCTCAGAGCCTGCGCGGCAGTCCTCAAAAGTGAAAAGTGGAAAGTGCAAAGTCGAAAGTGGTCATGGCCCGAGTCGCCCGACCGTGTCCTCTTTGGGCTTTCGACCTTTCACTTTTGACTTTCTACTTCTAACTACTTGCGACGACCCAATCGCCGACGACGTTGCCGTTCACGATATGCTGGGCGATGATCTGGCGAGCCTTGTCGCCATCGATGTAGCCGTAGGTGACGGTGGTGTCGCCCTTGATGACGTCCACGGTTGGCTCCTGCTCGCAGAGGCCTTTGCATCCGGTCTGCGTAACGGCGACATCGGAGATGCCGCGCTTGTCCAGCTCATCGAGTAGAGCGGTCATGACTTCGCGAGCGCCAGCGGCGATTCCGCAAGTGCCCATTGCAACGACGATCTTCGCCGAGTACTTGCCCTCGCGGACTTTCATCTGCTCGAGCGCCTTCTCCCGAACCTTCTTGAGATCTTCCAGCGTCTTCACTTGTTAATTGCACCCCTTTTGGTTAGTTGTGAGTTATGAGTTTTGAGTCATCATCTGCGCAGCTTGGTTGGCTTCCAACGCTGACATCGTCTCGTCCTAGGACGAACCATATCCAGACAAACACTAACAGGAACATCGCACCGACGGCCAAACAGAATGCGGAGACGGCCGTCTTGGAGAACGTCACTCCGTGCAGAAAACGCAGATCCAAGGCACCGTAGATCACAAGCACTGCTACTGCGGCGGTCAAAGCCAGCGCTACACCTGCCGCCAGCACCAGACGGATCACGAGCAGCGTCCTCTTGGCGTTTGTGAGCCTCATTGGCTATGGAACCTCAACTGGTAGTCGATCGCGTACCTTTCATGGGTTGCTGACTAGATATCTGCCTTATTCTCCGCCACATACTCCCGAACCCACTGCAGCACCGCCGGTTCGTTCAGCGGGACATCGCCTAGCTGGTCCTTCAGGTCGTCGGTGTCCAGCACGAACTCGCTGCCGTCGATGCGCTGTGTGTATCGAAACGCTATGTCGGGGTTCGGTGCGATGAGCGCGACCATCGTCGATGCCATATCCCCGAGCGGAGCGCGGTCGATGTGACTCAACCTGAACGTTGCGGTTGTCTTCGTGCCGTTGCCGACCTCGGACTCGACTGTGACATCGCCGTCGCACGCCTGAGCGGCCTCGGTGAACATCGGGATTCCCAGCCCGACCCTGCGCGTCGTTCGCGTGGTCGTGAACGGGTCCTTGACCCTCGATAGAAACCCCTCGTCCATCCCCTTGCCGTTGTCCGCGAGAGAGATCGTCAGCAGGTCGGTCTTCGTATCGGCGATCACGCTGATCTCGATCCGGCTCGCGCCAGCGACAATCGAGTTCTGCGCGAGGTACAGGATGTGCATGGAAAGCTCACGCATCCGAGATCCGCCTTCCGCCTTCGCCCCGGCACGCCAGCCTGATCTCGGCGACACTCCGATGCCCCATCGTGAGCGCCGTCCGATGCTCGCCAATGGCCGATAGCCAGTGCGCGTCCGATGCGTGAAACACCGGCAGATTGCCAATGCTCGCATACTTAGCACGTGCCTGGTCAGTGGTCAAGTTCGCCGACACTTCCACGGCCTCGAATCCGGGCGTCTCCGGCAGCATCCCCAACACCCCGCATATTCCGGTTCCTGATCTATCAATGTGCGATGGGATCACGATCCCACCGAGCCCCTCGGCTCGTTCGAAAACTTCGTCTATATCCAGCGCGGACGGCATCGAGAGAAGCCTCTCGCAGTAGCGGACGAACTCGTCGTTGCCGTCCACCACCATCTGCTGCTCGAATACCTTCCGCACCCTATCCCCCTCTCCTCTTAGGAGAGGGCCGGGGTGAGATCTCCCTTCCCCCTCCCTCTTTAGGGGAGGGCTGGGAAGGGGTGGCAGCGCCTCATATACCGCCTCTTGCATCTGCCCTGCCTGCTCGACTTCATCGAACAGGCACAATAGATGCACACCCTCGACCGTCTGCACTTCCATCCCCGGCAGGACTTTGATCCCGCTCGACTTCGCCGCCTCGACCACCGACGCCACGTTCTCGCAAGAGTTGTGATCGGCGATCCCGATCAAGTCCAGCCCCGCTATCTTGGCTGCCTCGATGATCAGCGAGGGGATCATCTCGATCTCCGCGCACGGCGAGAGCAGCGTATGAATGTGCAAATCGGCCTGGTACTCGGTCACGGCTCTTCTCAATCGCGAAAGCGCCAAAACCGGAAGGGACAATCGCGAAAACCAGAAAGAAGCGAAAGCCCGAAATCCGGATTTGGATACTCACTCCCTTTCGTGCTTTCTCCATCTCGTGTTTTCGTGATGGAGAACTCTAGCAACCCTTCACGCCCATCTCCCAGAGCTTGCCTACTGTCTCGTAGGCGCTCATGCCCGTCGTGTAAAGCGGCACGTTCTGGTCGATTGCTTTCTCGAGCGTGTTCTCGTCGGGCTCGATTCCGCCCGCTATCACCACAGCCGCCAGGTTCAGCATCACGGCAACGCCAACCACGTTCTGATGCTTCTGGTTCGTCACCCAGATCGTGCCGTTCTTGGCCTTGGCAAGTACATCGGAAAGCAGGTCCGACGCATACCCCGCCGTGACCTCGATTCCGTCAATTGCCTCACTCTTGAGCGTCAGGCCCAGTTGGTCCGCTATCGTCTGCATCAGCATCAGTATCAGCCTTTCGTCCTTCGGTGTCGGCAGCGCGCGACGCGCTATCAGCTTTCCTGCGGTTTTCGCCCATCGCCGGAGGGACTTTTTCGGCGAGCTGCACCATTTCGCCAGCCAGTTCACGGACGCGCTCTCTCAGTTTGAACACGCAATCCATCTCTGTTGCAAGACCGCGCACCACGTCTTCGGCCAGCGCCTGGCAGTTTGGCGCCCCGCAGCTTCCGCAGTCGAGACCTGGCAGATCGTCAAGGATCCGCTCCATCTGCTCCATCTTGCGGATGGCAACCGCCATGTCGTCATCCAGCTTGAGCGTCGGTCGCGCCTCGATCGGCTTGTCGTGCCGGAACCATTCCTCCTGTTCGAGTGTTTCCTTTGCAAGCTGGTCGGTTTCTGCCGACTGTGGTTCTCCGCTTTCGTCCGTCGCGAGAATCCTCAACCGCCGCCGCGTGATGAAAGAGTTCTCTACCGTCAGGACGCCCCCGACGCATCCGCCAAGGCACGCCTGCGCCTCGATGTAGTCGATGTCCGAGAGCTTGCCGCGTTCCACTTCTTCCAGGATCTGGATCACGCTGTGGATGCCGTCTACCGCGATCTGCTTGGATACCCCGATCGACTGGTTCTCGCCACCCGACCTGCCCCATCCAACACCAAGGCCGGTGCCGGGATGCAGGTTTGCCGTAAGCCGTCGGACCTCTTCGGGGTCGCGTACCATCTTCTCGCGCACGTGCGGGTACACTTCCGAGATTCCAATCGCGCCTGTGATTGGCGTGTCATTGAAACCGGCAGGATTACCTATGGCGCTGACTTTGCCCGGGCAGGGGCTCAGGAACCAGACGCCCACTTCATCTTTCGACAACTCAGCGTGCTGTTCTTCAGCCCTGTGCCTGGCGATGGTGGCCGCAGCGCGCATCGGCGAGATCACCGGGAGCAAGTGCTCGATCAGGTTCGGGAACCGAACCTGTATGAGCCTGACGACAGCGGGGCATGCCGATGAGATCAGCGGCCTGATGTCCGTGCTCCCCTGCAGCGCCTCGCGGATCTTTATCGCGACAAGATCGGCGCCGAAAGCGACGTCTACGACATCATCGAATCCTATCTTAAGGAGCGTTGCGAGGACCTGTTTCGGTTGTGTTCCCTCGCGAAACTGACCATAGATCGCGGGAGCCGGGAGCGCAATGTTGTATCGAAACTGCTTGAGACGAGCCAGCGAATCCGTGACCACGATCTTAGCCTGGTTCGGGCAGTTGCGAACGCACTCGCCGCAGTCGATGCATCTGGCCTCGATGATGTGAGCCTTGCCGTCGCGGACGCGGATGGCCTCGGTCGGGCAGCGCTTGATGCAGTTGACGCAGCCCTTGCACTTCTCTTCGTTCAAGTGGACCGAGTGGAAGTAATCCTCGAGCTTCACTTCAAGCATTCTCGAACACCATTCGCACGGTGGTTCCGACACCCTTCTGTGATGTTATCTCAAGCTCGGTCGAGCAATTCTTCATGTTGGGCAGGCCCATGCCGGCGCCGAACCCCAGTTCTCTAATCGAATCAGGCGCCGTTGAGAACCCTGGAGTCATGGCTTGGTCGATGTTCTCAATGCCCGGCCCCTCGTCCTTGACCACAATCCTGACGCATTCGAGGTCTGCATCTAACGTGATCTGGCCACCGTTGGCGTGGATGACCACGTTCATCTCTGCTTCGTAGCACGCTACCGCCACTCGCCGGACGACTTCTGAGTTGACGCCGATCTGCTGGAGGATCTTCTTGATCCTGCTGGAGGCGTCCCCCGCCGCACCAAAGTCGCCACCCACGACCTCGAACTGATAGTGCAGTGCTGTCGCCGTGTCTTCTGCCAATCGCTCCACGTCCCACGCTCCTACTTCTCAGCAGTTACCGCCGCGTACGATGCCTCCTGGCAGCCGCCCAGTCCGGCCGCGTAGAGCCTGCCACAGCTCTCGTATAGAGGGTATGGAGTCAGTATCAAGACCAGGTTTAGTGACCTCGCCATCTCGACGGTCTTTTCATCCGGTCTCTTGTCGCGAACGAACACAATCCCCTTCAGGTCGAGCATCTCAGCGGTTCGCACGACCTGCGGGTTCGTCAGCCCTGTCAGCAGCACCGAGCCGGGGCGCGTGAAAGCAAGCACATCGCTCATCAAGTCGCACCCACACGCGCTCAAGACAAGCCGTTCAGCCTTGTCTTCTCCACAGACTATGCGCCCGTCAAGTAGATTGCAGACCGCACCAAGGGTTAGTCCTTCGCCGCATTTCGGATTGCTGAGTGATTCGTTCATCTTAGGTCTTCAGTCGCTCGTGAGATTTTTCACAATGTGGCCCATGTACACGCACGACTCCCCTCTGTCCACAGTCGATTTGTGAGAAACGTCACGAATAATCTGCTGAGCTTAAGCCACCCGGGCAGACGTGCAAATCCGCCGTGGGAGGACCAACTGATCATTCTGAACTAAGCCTAGAACTTGACGTCTACGTTCTCCCGCGACTCGTCATCCATTGGGAAATACTCGCGCTTTCCGAACCCGAAGTTGTTGGCGAGGATGTTGGTCGGGAAGCTCTCGATCAAGGTGTTGTAGGTGCCGACCAGGTCGTTATAAAACGAGCGCTGGTGAGCGATCTGGCTCTCGGTGCCGGAGATCTCTTGCTGCAGCTCGAGGAAGTTCGTGTTGGCCTTGAGTTCCGGATAAGCCTCGGAGACTGCGAACAGGCTCTTCAGTGCCTGGGTGATCTGGTTCTGCGCCTGAGCCTGAGCCTCGACACCTTGTGCGTCGTTCATGGCGCTTCGGGCCCTGGCGACGTTCTCGAAGACTTCTTTCTCGTGTGAGGCGTAGCCTTTGACGGTCTCGACGAGGTTGGGGATAAGATCATAGCGTCGCTTGAGCTGGACGTCGATCTGCGCCCACGCGTTTTCGATCCGGTTCTTAAGCCCGACCATCCGGTTGTAGCCGGTCACGAGCCACAGAACCACGATCACGATCAAGCCTACTATTACAAAGCCTACAGCTCCCATGGAGTAACCTCTTTCTTGTCACGAAAGCACGAAAGAACGAAAACACGAAAAGGAAACTCTTTCCGACCTATTCGCCGCCGGCCTGGGAAATCCTGTGTGCATACTCGGCGGCGGATTCACCTGCGACATAGCCCGTCGAAAACGCTGCCTGAAGGTTGTATCCGCCGGTGACTGCGTCAATGTCAAGCACCTCGCCCGCGAAGAATAGTCCCGGCACCAGCTTGGACATCATCGTTCGGGGGTCGATCTCCTTGAGCGACACGCCGCCCGCGGTGACTATCGCCTCATCGAGTGAGGCCATGCGCGACACTGTCACTCGAAGATCTTTGAGCATCTCGACAATCCTCTGACGTTCCTCGTGGGTAATGTCGTTGAGCCTCTTGTCGGGGTCGAGCCCGGCAAGCCATGCAAACTGCTCGGCGAGAGCGTGTGGCATCAGTTCGGGCAGGTAGTTCTTGATGTGCTTCGTCTGACGGAAGTCGCGGATCAGGCGCGCGTGGAGTTGCTCAGGCGTCAGCGCAGGCTTCAGGTCGATCGAGATTGTTACACGTCCCTGTTTCACTAGATCACCGACACCGCGGCTGAGGATGAGTACGATGGGTCCGGAGACGCCGAAGTGCGTGAAGAGCATCTCGCCAAACTCGCTGGCCAGCCGCCGCGGGCGTGAAACCTCACCCCCGGCCCCTCTCCTGGAAAGAGAGGGGGGAGGCTCTATCCACAGCGAAGCCTCGACGTTCTTGAGTGAGAGGCCCTGAATGTCGCGGATCCATTTCTCTTCGCAGACGAGGGCTGAAAGGGCGGGCTTGGGCGCGACTATCGTGTGGCCGAGGCGGCGGGCCATATCGTAGCCGTCTCCAGTCGAGCCGGTCTTGGGGTACGACGCGCCGCCGGTCGCTATGATGACCGCGTCGGCTTTCATGCGGCCCCCGAAGACCTCGACGCCAATGACTCGGCCATTGTCGTTGGCGACGGACTTGGCTCGCGTGCCGGACTTGACCCGAGCGCCGGTAGAGAGCATCCAGGACTCAAGCGCTCTTGCCACGTCTGCAGCGCGATCCGAGACGGGGAAGACTCGGCCGCCTCGCTCGACTTTGGTCTCAACGCCCTGGTCGCGGAGAATGTCGAGAAGATCGTCGCGGAAGAAGCGCGAGAACGCGCCATAGAGGAACTTGCCGTTGGGCGAGAACGCTCCGATGAACGCGGGCAGATCAGCGGTGTTAGTAACGTTGCACCGGCCCTTGCCGCTGATCAGCAGCTTGCGGGCGAGCTTGGGGTTGCGCTCTAGGATCACCGCGGACGCCCCGCACTCAGCGGCCCGACTTGCGGCCATAAGCCCGGCGGGTCCGCCGCCGATCACGAGGACTGTGCCTGTTCGAGTGCTCAAGTCGCGCTCTCGAAGCCTTGAGCGGCAAAGTGGGGATCGAAAGCAAACGCCTTGGTGATCCCGAGCTTATGCATGACAGCAAAGCTGACGCAGTCAACGACGCTGGGTCCTCGCCTGGCCGACAGAAGAGAAGCCGCGACACCTGTTTCGTGCAGACTTACGTCTACCCATTGAACCTGGACGATCGACAGAAGGCTGAGCAGGCGACTTACGGCGTTTGGCCCGAATCGCCTGTGCATCAGAGCACAAGTTTCCAGGACCACATAGTTGGTGGTAACCAACTCTTCGTGCTCAGCAATCAGGCGTTGCCACAGACTACGAGCCTCCTCGTGGTGTTCGTCCTCAGGTATCAGGCCTGCCATGAGGGCAGACGTATCGACAAACACGCTCACTCGAGAATCGCCTCAACAAAGTAGTCATCGTGCCTGGTTGAGAGGTCTGTTGCGTCTGAATGAACAGACCCCAATGCAGCCAGAGCTTGTCGTCGAGCTTGGTCCCAGTCAGGAAGAACGTCGTTGCGAGCGGCCTGTACCAGAGCACGCCTTATCACCTCAGCGTGGGATATATTGTTCTTCTTTGCCAGTCTGCGGAGAGTCTCCGCCTGATCCTCTGTGAGCTGAACCTGGGTCCGTACCATGTTGATCACCTCGACATGCTTACACTTTTGTTGTCATGTTAGCACATGTCGCGTCTGTCGTCAAGGAGGCTGGCCTCCAGCGAGGCACTCTCGCAGCCAGCAGGAGTGAAATCGCCACAACTGCCGCGCCGCCGTAAAACGTAACCGGGTAGCCGAGTGATGCCCATAGATACCCGCCGATCAGGGGAACGATGACTGCCGCTGTGTGGTTGAACGTGACTCCGAGGGACAGGCTGGGCATAACGTCCTCGGGCTCGGCGATCTTCTGCAGGTAAGTGGTCAGGCATGTAGTAGATAAGTAGAAAAAGTTGTCCAGACAGTAGAGGATATACAGCACGTGGGCGTGCTTGATCTCAGCGTAGCCGATGAAGACGAAGATCAGGGCTGTATAACTTACGACCAGAATCTTGCGCTCGCCTATACGGTCGATCAACCTCCCGAGCTTTGGCGCGAAGATGGTGTTCACTATGCCGTTGATCACCATCAGCATTGCTATGGTGCGAAGGTGCGTGTGGTAGACCTTGGTGAGTGAGTATACCGCGAATGTAAAGAAGACCTGCTTGCGGCAGCCCTCCAGAAAGGTCAACCAGTAGTAGAGCCGGTAGCGTGGCTTCCAGACGAACCTGGGCTTGTCCGGATAGCCGATGTCGCGTCTTACGAAGAGCAACACCACGGCGGCAATCGCCATTACGCCGCTTCCGAAGAGGAACCATCGGCCATAGGTCAGGGAGTGGCCGAGGACCATCACCGTGACCATTCCCGCCACCGCTCCGACGCTGCCCACGCAAGCTGTCTGGCCCAGCCTGCGCCCCTCTTTGCCTTCGCCGGCTAGACTGAGCACCATCGACGACTGCAGAGGCATCCAAGTATGGAGTCCGATGCTCCACACAAACGACCAGATCATAAGGGTGTGGATGCTGTCTACCCAGGCGTAGGCTCCCATTCCAACGACCATCATCATGAACGCGATGGACCCGAGCAGTGGCTCCATCAGTCGCATCGTGAGAGCCGCGACGAGCACGCACAGAAAGCCCGGCAGTTCGCGAACGGCCTCAAGCATTCCGAGTTCAGTGGGCCTGATTCGGAGTGTCTCGGTGGCGAAGTTGTAGAAGGTGGCGTTGTAGACCCCGAAGCCATACATCTGGAAAGCCAGCGCGATCCAGACGAGCTTCAGGTCTCGGTTAAGGGCATTGATGCGGGAGAGCAAGTGCGAAGCCTTTCGTTGCCCCAGATAGATCAGCGTTGGGACTGATACCACTACGACGTCCGGGGCG
>CAZFYZ010000109.1:0-5107 GCA_964523735.1 uncultured bacterium
GCGTCCCACTCACGTTGCCGACGATGCGGGCAGAGGGGGCACGGATCACGCTGGAGGCCCCGGCCGTGAGCGAGAGGCCGCCGTTTGCGCCCCCGGTGCGGTTATTCTCGACCACCAGCCCCGTGGCGTCGATCTCGCTGCCGCCGCCCGCTTCCAACATGAGGCCGCCGCTACTGGCCGTGGCGACGTTGTCGGCCACGCGCACATCGGCCGGGTGGGTCGAGGCCGGGTGGACCTCCCAGCCCTTGGAGAGCACGGCGAACTTCTTGATGTTAAGACACGCCGCCACCTGGGCGTCGCGCTGCATCTGGTCGTAGATCGCGTAGCCGCGCTTGCCGACGAGATCGTCCGGGTTGTAAGGCGCGATCTGCGCGAGTGACGTGAGGCTTCCCCTCGCCGAGGCTATCTCGCCGAGCGGTGGCGATCTCCGTGAAGAAAGCTTCTCCGCGAATCTTGTGAGGATGGATGTTGGCATTGGTTCCTCCTTTGCAAACATATGTTCTACTGTCAAAGCAAAGAAAAGCACCCCCCAGAAGGAGGGTGTTTGGCTAAGCAACTGTACTGTATGTCAGATTGAAGGCTCTGTTCAATATATATGCATGCTGGTTGATCAGCCCAGCTCAGACGTGCACATCGGACACCGGCTCGCGTCGACGGCGATCTGGGACTTGCAAAATGGGCAGTCCTTGGTGGTTGCCGCCTCGGGCTTGCGCATCCTGTTGACCACTCGAATCATCAGGAAGATCGCGAACGCAACGATGATGAAGTTGATCACAGTATTGACAAACATTCCGTAGTTAACGGTAGCGGCGCCCGCCGCCTTGGCCGCCGCCACGCTCGGGTAACTGCCACCCGACAGGTTCACGAACAGGTTGCTGAAGTCAACCTTGCCCAGCAGCAAGCCGATCGGTGGCATGATCACATCATCCACTAATGAAGTGATGATCTTGCCGAAAGCGACGCCGAGGATGATGCCGACGGCCATGTCGATCATATTGCCGCGCATCACGAAGGTTCTGAACTCCTTGAACATTGACCTACACCTCTTGTCTGAATCAGAGCTAGCTCTGCTAATACGTTATGCACGAGCTATGGATATCCTTCGTATGTCTCTACCATCCGACGGGGGCCGCGCGGTCGCCCGAAGTGAGGTAAGCGTCACTGCCGCTGGCGCAGTTCGCCTGCCGGCAACCCAGCGCAAGCGCAATAACCAGATCGTCGTGGAAGCCGGTGCGAGCGTTCAGACGGACGTTGCCGGCACTTGTGAGCTCGTATTCGAAGTACTGCAGTTCTCTCATAAGCTGCTCGTCGCGCGGGATGTGGATGGTCCGTTGGGCAAAGCGCATCGCCAGTCGCTCGACCAGATCTCGTTTCGACTGATTGGTGAAAGTGAACCCCTGGACACTGATCTCGCTGCCGGTCTCGAGTAGCCTGGACTGAAGCTGCTCGAGCAGAGGATCGCCGATCGAGTTCTGGTCGGCAAGCGCGGCAGTCACCTTGTGAGTCGCCAGGAACTCGGCCACTCGCTCGATCTGAGCGCTCCAGCCGGTGCGGTTGAACCTGTCCATGCCCACCACTGTGACCCCTGATTCGCCCACTGCAAGGGCAATCACGGCGGTGTAGTCGGAGTAGCGCGCCCAGTCGATACCGGCGACGACACAGTCATGGGCTATGGGTCGGGAGCCGAGGGTCGAGACGGACGCAGCTTCGATGTCTTCCCATGCAAAGACGGCGCTCTGGTCGTCTATGAACTGGGCTTCGTACTCGACGGCAAACTGCCTCGGGCTCATCTCCAGGCGCTGGGACTCGATGTATTCCCTGCTGATGTGCGGGTTTGCCCAGGATGGGAAGGAGAAGGAGCTGATTTGTGATTTCGGATTTGTGATTTGTGATTGTGACCGCTCCCCCGCCGCCTGCTGGCCTCGCTTGAATGCCTGATAGAAGTGGTTCTTGCCAAAGGGAGTGGAGATCAGGACCAACTGGCCGTTCCGGTCGGCGAGCATGGGCGCGATCACTTCCCTTACAACCGCATCACGTACGTAAGCGGCTTCATCCACTATCACACGATCCGCCGAGTGACCTCTCAGATTGCGGCCGTCCTCGTCGGCTGTCCTGGCCATGATCACGCTGCGGCCTATGGTGATACGCGGGTAAGGAGTCTTCACTGCCTTGGTAATGGTCCGGGTGAACGGAGAGTCTATCAGCAGACGCTCGACAGCATCCGAAATGAGCCGGCTTTGGTCATAGGTTGGGGAGACGATCATCTGAACGCTGCCGGGCCTCAGGATCGCTGTCGTTGCCGCGTCGATGGCGGCGGATTCGGTCTTCCCCCAACGCCTGCCGCAGGATGCGACTTTGGTGCGGGACTCATCCAGAAGCCACTGCCGCTGTGTGTCGTGCGGCTCCCATCCCCAGAGCGCCTTTGCCAGGCGCAGTCTCTTCTCGCTGTCGGTCAAGTGCGTCTCCTTTCGGGATCGAGGTCAGAGGTCGGGGGTCCGAGGTCCGACTGGGTGGATCGTCAGGAATACAGCCGATGCGGTTGATGACATCGGCCAGCGCGTCTGAAGGGTCGGCCTCGGAGGTTTCGTATGCGCCGCTCAGCTTGAGGATATCGAGCAGCAGCTTGGGATCAAGCTTGTTCTTTGGGTCAGTCCTGGCCTCGGCGCTTGTCATGTCACAGAGCGCGGCCGCAGCGTTCAGGGCCGCCTGCCTGGCAAGCCGGGCGAGTGATCGCTTCTGATCGGCTTCTCGCCTGCGCAGGGCCTCGGCGAAGTCCGGCATGGTCATCCAGCCCAGAAGCGTCTTGAGGCGGACGCCAAGCGATTCGGCAACGACGGATTCGGGATAGCTCAGCAGTAGTTCAACGGCTTGGGCTCGGCGCGCGTTCATAATAGCCTCCTTGATAAGCAGCTGCGGAAGTGCGAACACATGTTCCCTCCCATAATTACAAGTCACTTCAGAGGCCAAGAAGTACTCCGTACTCGTGAGGTATTTCCGAGAAATGTTGTTCACTAGTTGTTAATGACGCTTCGTTTCGCCTATTGCGCCCGCGGGAAGATGTACCTTGTAGACTGCACGAATTATGTGGGTGCGGACACCAGATATGCAGCCCGAACCATCTCATACCGAACTTGGCCATCTGATCGGCGCCGCTCGTGGAACAGAGCCGTGTGACGTTGCTCTCGAGGGGGGTTTTGTCGTCAACGTATTCACCGGGGAGATAATGAGGGCGGACGTCGGTATAGTGGGCGGACGCATCGCGGCCGTGAGCACAAACGGCAGGATCCAGGCCCAACGAAAGGTGGATGTCACCGGGCTTCTGCTCACTCCCGGGCTGATCGATGCACATATGCATCTCGAGAGCAGTATGCTCACTCCCGCTGAGTTCGCGAGGGCTGTACTGCCTCTGGGGACTACTTCCGTTGTCCTGGACCCTCACGAGATCGCCAGTATCGCCGGCGCCGAGGGCATCCGGGAGCTGATGATTGCCTGCCAGGACTTGCCGCTTCGATTCCACTTCATGATTCCTCCCGCGCTGCCTGCAAATGAACTGGACGAGCCCGCGGCACGCCTGGACACCGACGAAATAGCGGCCTTCGCCGACCTGGCGGATGTGCTGGGGATCGCGGAGGAGACGGACTTGGAGGGGGTGCTGTCAGCACGGCCCGAGGTGCTGGCGAGGATAGCCTGCATGCCCGGCAAAGTGATAGACGGCCACGCGCCCGGGCTCAGCGAGTGCGACCTGCAGGCGTGCGCCGCGGCAGGGATCAGCTCCGATCACGAGTCCACCAACTACTGGGAGGCCATGGACAAGCTCCGCAGCGGAATGTACCTGATGATCAGGGAGGGTTCGGCTGCCAAAGACCTGGACGAGTTGATCGGTGTCGTGGATGCTAACACGGAGCGTCGATGTCTGTTGGTGACGGATGACCTGACGCCCGTTGACATCGTGGTTCACGGCCATATGGATCACCTGCTGCGGCGAGCGGTTGCGCACGGTGTAAGCCCGGTTCAGGCGATACGGATGGCGACGCTCAATGCTGCCCAGAGGTTCAAGATCGACTGCCTTGGAGCGATCGCGCCGGGGTATGCGGCGGACATTGCAGCCTTCGAGGACCTGTCGGAGTTTCGTGCCGCTCTGGTTGTCGCGAAGGGCGAAGTGATCGCGGCGGACGGCAGAATGGTGGTTTCTCTGCACCACCACCGTTGGGATGATCGGCTCACGCGGTCGGTGCGTTTGTCGCCAATCGCGACAGCGGACCTCACGATCCCGGCGATGGGAGGAGTGGCTCGGGTGATTCAGGCCAGCGGCGGCCGGATCGCCACCAGTCAGTTACTCACCGCCCCTTCCTCGCTATCCGGCCGGATTGCCGCAGACGTGGTCAGGGATATTCTGAAGATCGTTGTTGTGGAGAGGCACGGTAGGAGCGGCTCGATCGGCTTGGGCCTGGTGAATGGGTTTGGACTGAAGCGTGGAGCGATAGCCTCGAGCGTGGCGCACGACGCACACAACATAGTGGCCACTGGTGCAAGCGACTCGGAGATTCTGCGCGCGATCATGCGCGTTGCCGAGATGGAAGGCGGCCTGGCGGTTGTTGCGGGTAGTGAGGTGGTCGCTGACCTGCCGCTGCCGATCGGCGGGCTGATGTCAAAGCTCGATGCAGGCGATGTAACACGGAAGCTGCGGAGGATCGACGAGGCCGCGCGCGGTCTGGGAAGCCGCATGGAGCATCCGCTGACGACGCTCTCATTCATGTGCCTGACGTCTGTCCCGGAGATCAGGATCACTTCCCAGGGGCTCGTGGATGTGGCGCGTGGTGAGATCGTGCCGCTGTTTGTGGAAGAGGCTTACACCGAACGCATTGCGGGCTAGCAGCCATCGGACAAAGTATCGCCATGGGTTGTAGCAGGCGTCTCCGACGCCCGGGGGACGGGGGTTCAGAGAACCCGACTACAAGAGCACATCACCAATCACCGAACGTGGTGTTGTAGAAGGCGTCTCCGACGCCCCGGGGGTGGGGTTCGGAGAACCCGACTACAACAGCACATCAAGAATCACCGGACACGGTGTTGTAGCAGGCGTCTCCGACGCCAGGGGATGGGGGTT
>CAZFYZ010000109.1:5207-13735 GCA_964523735.1 uncultured bacterium
GAGAACCCAACTACAACAGCACATCACGAATCACCGAACATGGCGTTGTAGCAGGCGTCTCCGACGCCAGGGGATGGGGTTCAGAGAACCCAACTACAACAGCACATCACCAATCACAGGACACGGTGTTGTAGCTGGCGTCTCCGACGCCAGGGGATGGGGGTTCAGAGAACCCGACTACAACAGCACATCACGAATCACCGGACACGGTGTTGTAGCTGGCGTCTCCGACGCCCGGGGGGTGGGGTTCGGAGAACCCGACTACAACAACATGCCCGCCACAAACTCCTCCATAGCCCTACCCGCTCGCTCCGCCTTGAGCTGCTTGGACTCGCGCTTGTGGTGCTTGCCCTCCAGGGGCGGGAGGATGCCGAAGTTGGAGTTCATGGGCTGGAAAGTCTCGATCGGGCAGTTGGCGACGTGGTCGAGGAGGGCGCCGATCATAGTTTCTCTTGGCGGGATCAGCGGCTCGTGACCGAGAGCGACCTGCGCGGCGTTGATACCTGCCACAATGCCAGATGCCGCAGATTCCATGTAACCCTCGACTCCCACAAGCTGGCCGGCGAAGAAGAGCCGGCTGTCCGTTTTGGCGTTGAGCGCGGCAGTCAGCAAGTTCGGCGAGTCGATATAGGTGTTGCGGTGGACCGCTCCAAAGCGAACGAACTCCGCGTGCTCGAGGCCGGGGATCATCCTGAAGACTCGGTCTTGCTCGGACGGCTTCAGTTGGGTCTGGAAGCCAACAAGGCCATAGACCGTGCCGTCCGCGTTCTCCTGCCTTAGCTGAACGACTGCATGCGGACGTTTGCCGGTGCGGGGATCGCGGAGCCCAACCGGTTTCATGGTGCCGAATGCGAGGGAGTCACGCCCCCGTCCCGCTATCACCTCGACCGGCAGGCAGCCCTCGAAGTAGGACGCCTGGCGCTCTTCGGGCAAATGGAGGTGGGCGATCTCAGCCGCCAGCAGTGCATCAATGAAAGCCTCATACTCCTCCCGAGTCATAGGACAGTTGAGGTATGCGGCTTCCCCCTTGTCATAACGCGACTGGCGGAAGACCTTATCGTAGTCGACGGACTGTGCGTCCACAGAGGGAGCGATGGCATCAAAGAAGTGAAGGTTCTTCGCGCCCGTGAGGCTGATGATGCTCTCGCAGAGGGCTGGCGAACTCAGTGGGCCGGTGGCGATGATGCAGGGCCTGTCATCGGGGATCGATACGACTTCTTCACGAACGATCTCGATAAGGGGGTCTGATTCGATTCTGGCGGTTACCAGTTCGGCGAAGGCCTCTCTGTCGACACACAGCGCGTCGCCACCCGGAACCGACGACCGTTCAGCACAGTCCAGTATGATCGAGCCGAGGTGCCGCATCTCCCGCTTGAGAAGGCCGTGAGCCGTTGTTGGGGAATCGGACTTGAGCGAGCTGGAGCAGACCAACTCGGCCAGATTGCCTGTCCTGTGCGCAGGCGTCATAACGGCGGGGCGCATCTCGCACAAGCTAGCCTGAACGCCCTGGCGGGCGATCTGTGCTGCGGCCTCGCATCCGGCCAACCCGCCTCCCACAACCATCACTGAACTGCCCATAGACTGCTGTTACCCCCAGACAAGTATAGGGGCTGCGTGATGGTTAGGCAAGAAGAAAAGCCGGGGGGAACAGGGTCCCCACCGGCTTCTCACAAAGACTACTTGAGTAGAACGTCATTGTTGGCGCTGCTACTTGCGCCGTCGCACGAAGCCGATGAGGCCGCCGCAACCGCAGAGCAGAGCCAGAATACTCCCCGGCTCGGGCACACACCAGGTGCCGATCTCAACGAGCTCAATTCCCCTCATGAAGTAGAAATCCGTGCTGCCGAAGACGATTGTCTCGCTTTCGGGCTGGTATGGAAGTGTCCACTGCCATGTAAGGAACTGACCGTTAGTGCTAATCCACTGCGTGTGCGGCGTGTATGCGACTCCTGCAGGGTCGTAGATCAGCAGGTCCGCCATCTGAGTTTGCGGGTACAGATACTTCACTTCGACCCAGATGTTCTTCGCCTGATCAGGGATGGCCCTGTTGGGCACCCAGACGCTGGTGAAATCCTGCGCCCAGACCGGATCACCAAGGCCCAGCTTGTCGATGGGGTTCGTCCAGTATCCCGGATCATTGGACGGCACTCCGGGGGGCATTGGATACCAGATCCAGTACAGGTCCACGAGGTCTGTGGGGACGTCGGCAGCAGCAGGAACACTACAGAGAATGCCCAACAGCATGATGCCGACGCAGAGAATGATGGTGAGTCTCATACATCCAGTCCTCCTTCCTTTATGGCGTTGGGTGCGGCAACCCGGCAGTTGTGCACCTGCCTGGGAGACGCTAATCCCGGCTTCCGCTCTGCATACTGAACGCATTGCTCAGAGTACAGTGGGCATGACCGGTACCGGAGTGTAGCACGGCAATACCTGCTTGTCAATGGGTAAATTACAATTACTTTTTGCTGGTTGGGGTAACCGCATAGAGGGCAGACATATGACGCGCACGCGAGCTCGCTCAAACTAATGCATCACGCGTACACATCTTCCTCACATAACTCCGGACTCGCCTGAGTTATGCAGACCGGCTTGTGCGTTACATGTGTGTATAGTATGAATGTGGACTAAGCGTTCTCGGATGCGATCGCGTCCCAGCGTTCGATCGCTGGCGAGGCTATATCCTCTCCAGCGGCGCGATCCCCAGCGCATCCAGGCAGTTGGCCATGCATTGCCTGAATGCATCAACAAGCGCGAGGCGGTAGCTGCGGAGGATAGGGTCCTCGATCTTGATAAAGGGCACCTGCTCGGCGGCATCGGGGTCAGGGGTCTCGTAGAAGTCGGTGAAGACGGTGGCGAGTTCGAAGGCATAGCGCGCGACCGGGGCGGGCGAGAGTTCCTTGCCGGCCTTGCGGAGGACTGAGGGCATCTCCGCGATCTTCTTTACGAGGTTCTCCTCCGGGACGGTGATACGGTCAGGGATCGTAACCGCGGCCGCGCCTTGGGGGTCGGAGACCCCGTCTACAAGCGTACTCGCACCAGAGTTGGGGTAGGTTTCAGCGGCCTTGCGGAGGATGCTGCACGCGCGGGCGTGGGCATACTCGCAGTAGACGCCGGTGTCGCCTGTGGTACGCATGGCCTCGTCGAAGTCGAAGACGATCATCTTGCCCGTGGTAATGCGTGACATGAAGTAGCGGATGGCCGCGGCGGCCAGAACGGGGGCACTGTCTGCTGAATGGACTTTCTCAGCGAGGCGCTTGACGGTCTCGTCGATCAGATCGTCACCCTTCACGCCGACACCCTTGCGGCCGGACATTGCCTGGGTGCCTGGTTCCTCGGCGTTGACATCGACGCCAAGCTCCGCGGCGGCGGAATTGGAGAGAACGACGACTTCGTAATCCAGGTGAGTGGAGTTGCGGGCTTCTTTCTTGAAGCCGAGCTTCTTCAGGCAATCGTAAACGATATGCTGAGTATAGCTCTGGCGGACGTCGATCACGTTCACTACGCGCTCGGCTTTGCCGAAGCGGTCCATTGGCTTGCCGTCGGGCGCAGTCGTCCAGAGTTCCTGGCCGTTAGCCTGCGTGCCCCAGGGCTTGTAGAGAAAGTCCTGGCCAAGCACGCCGAATTTCCACATCTGGTATGCGATGTCTTTGCCCGTATAGGTGACGGTACCGTTGGAGCGGACGAGCACTTTGTCCTCGCTCTTGACGCCGTTTTCAGTCTGGATCAGGCCCTTGCCGAAGCGGACGACCCAGCAGCCCTTGTTGGGGCCTTCTGTCTCGAACACCACCGCACCGCTGGCTTTGAGCGACTCAAATGCCGTCTTCCAGAACCCGCGCAGGAAGATGTCGGACTCCCAATTCAGCAGGTCATAGAACACGTTGAGACGGCTGACTGTAGCGAGATGCGCCTTGACGATGCGAGTGGCCACTTCTTTTGCGAACGCCGCGATGACGCTGTCTTGAGCCTCGACCGCGTGGAGGACTTCCGCACGCTTTGCCTTGAGGGCTTCGTCTGTATCGTAGGCCTGGGCAATGCGGGAATAGACATCCCAGCACCAGTAGTCGAAGGGCTGAGAGCCATCGTACTTGGCCCACATCGCGCTCAGGTCTTTGGACTTGCCATCATAGCGCGGCTCGTCCATATAGAGCATCGCAACGACGACGTCGGCCACCTGCACGCCGGTATCATCTATATAGTTGCACGCCTCTACATTGTAACCAAGCTTGCGAAGCACCCGCACCACCGAGTCGCCAATGATTGCGTTGCGCAGGTGGCCGATATGCATGGCCTTGTTGGGGTTGACGTTGGTGTGCTCGACGAGGATCTTCTTGCCCCGTCCGGTGTTGCCGGAGCCAAACCTGGCGCCCTCTTTGGCGACGCGGTCAATGACGCTCTTCACGTATCGCGCGTGGTCGATCCTGAAGTTGATGTAGCCCGGAGGAGTAACCAGGACCTCTTTTATGAACGGCAGCTTTGCCTGAGCCAGTTGGTCCGCCACTTCCTGCGCTATCTGCATGGGGGCGCGCTTCTGTATCTTTGCCTGGCCCAGGCAGACCGCGGTCGAGAAATCACCGAACTCCCGCTTTGGCGGCACGTTGAATGAGATATCGTTAGTCCCGAGTATCTTAGCTATGGCTTTTGCTGCGTCATCCTGAATCAAGCTTGTCTATACCTCGCGCTCCACTTAATCACGCTAGATATTATAGCACGTTGGCTCGACCGGCCGCTTGGCCTGGTGGTTCACGGGCGCATAAGCATAGTGTACTGTTTCTGTTATTTATTGTAACCACGATTGACGCACTCGCTGCCTCGAATATAAGATAATGGACTGCCACAGTCTAATCCCGTGCGCCATGGAGGCCGATAATGGTCAATGGCGTGACATGGTCACTCTATGGCCCGCCCGAACTTTGGACTGACCAGGACTCGACTTCGTCGGCGCGTCTGGCTTGTAAGCGCGAGCAGATTCCACATCTACAGGATGGTGCATACTGATGAGAACAGAGCAGTTCCGATGCGATTGCAGTGCCCGTTGTTGCCCGCCTACGACCGGATCCCTTGGCGACGCCGCACAACTCGTGCTGGTGTTTGCCGGCAGGTCGGTCCTGAAGAAGGAAGGATGTCTGGAGGCTATTGTCAATGCTTACCCGAATGCCCGCATCTTCGGATGCTCCACAGCGGGTGAGATCCTCGACACTCGGGTGACCGATGACTCCCTCGCCGCGACCGCGATCGCCTTCGATCACACGAAGATAGCTGCCTCGTGCGTGAGCATCAATGAGGTCGGGAGCAGCTTCGAAGCCGGAGAGAGGCTGGCCCGGTCATTGGACCAGAATGGGCTGGTACACGCCTTCGTGCTCTCAGACGGCCTCGGCGTGAATGGGAGCGATCTCGTTCGTGGTGTAACGGAGAACCTGCCGGAAGGGGTGTCCCTCACCGGAGGGCTCTCTGGCGACGGCGCTGAGTTCGAAGAAACGTTTGTGGTTTTCGACGGAGCAGTGCTCAAGGATTCTATAGCCATCCTCGGTTTCTACGGTGATCGCCTCGACGTGGGCTACGCCTCACTTGGCGGTTGGGACCCCTTTGGACCCGACAGGCTGATCACTCGGTCGGAAGGAAATGTGCTCTACGAACTCGACGGCAGATCGGCCCTTGAGCTTTACAAGCAGTATCTCGGTGATCATGCGGCGGGCCTGCCCGCCACCGGCCTTCTGTTTCCGCTTTGTCTCAGGGCAAAGGACGGAGGAGCTGGCGTAGTGCGCACGATACTCTCGGTATGCGAGGAGAGCCAGAGCGTGACCTACGCAGGCGACGTGCCTTGCGGCACTTATGGCAGGCTTATGAAGGCGAATTTCGATCACCTGGTCGACGGCGCGCTGGACGCCGCAAGAGTCAGCCACGAGGCGATTGGTTGTGAGAATCCCGATCTGGCGATTCTCATAAGCTGCGTGGGTCGCAAACTCGTGCTTAAGCAGAGAGTAGAAGAGGAGATAGAGGCGGTCAGGGAGGTCGTTGGTGATTCCACGGTCTTGACGGGCTTCTACTCGTACGGCGAGGTGTCTCCGTTCAAACCGGGCGCCGAGTGCGAGTTGCACAACCAGACCATGACCATCACCATGTTCCGGGAGAGGTAGTTTGCAGCAGTACCATCGTCTACTCTCGCGGCAGCTCAGGAGGCAATTCGGCAGTCCGGAGCAATGCCCTCAGGACTTGGCTGAGCTGATAAAGGCGGTCGATGCAGCCTATGTGGGGTTCGACTCCGACATGGGCATGCTTGAGCGGGCGCTGGAGCTTAGCTCGGCCGAACTGCTGCAGGCGAACTCTGAGCTGCGCGCGATATTCCAGGCATTCCCCGACCTCCTATTCCGCATAGACGCGAGCGGCAGGATTCTGGATTGTAGGGGCGGCAGCAAGACAGACTCATATCTCCCGCTTGACGCTCTTCAGGGCAAGCAGATTCAGAGCATCCCGATCCCCAATGTGGCTGATCTCTTCTGCCGTGCACTAGCAGAACTTCGTGATACGGGGAACATGGTCGTAACCGAGTACTCCCTGCGCCGCGGCGACAAAGAGCATTTCTATGAAAGTAGGTTTCTCCCGCTTTTCGATGGGCAGACGATTGTAGTCATCCGCAACATTACTGAACGCAAGCTGGCCGAGAAGGAGCTGCGTCTCGCCAAGTACATTATCGCCAACTTGCGGGATGCGGCCATGTGGATAGACTCCGATTCGCGCTTCACCTACGTTAACGAGGCCACCGCTCGCCTGCTCGGCTACACGAGCGAGGAGATGCTCGGCATGCGCGTGCCGGACGTCAACCCCAATTTCTCGCAGGACACGTGGGCAGAGCATTGGCGACAGGTGCGTGAGTCAGGCGGAGCGGTCTTCGATAGTTACTTGTTCACGAAGAACGGGCACGCCCTTCCGGTTGAGATTGCAGTCAATCCGGTTCAGTTTGAAGGCGAGGAGTACCATTGCACGTTCGTCAGAGACATCACTGAAAGAACGCTGGCCGATGAGAGGCGCCGAAAGAAAGAGGAGGGGCTAAAACGGCAGCATGCTTCGATCATCGAGCTTGCGCGGAACAAGACCCTCTTCCGAGGCGACCTTCGGCTGGCTATCAGACAGATTGTCGAGACGGCCGCCCGCACGCTCGACGCGGCGCAGGTAGGCTTCTGGATGCTGAAGAGCGACGGCCATACCCTTGTGTCATACGATATCTACGACCTGAGTCAGGACAGCCATACCGATGGCCACGAACTGAGCACCTGTACGTTCCCCAGCTACTTCCAGGCTCTGGAAAGCAACCGCATCATTGCCGCCCACGATGCCCTCAATGACCCACGAACCGTAGAGCTTGCGCAAGATTACCTGATCCCAGGCGGCGTGACGTCATTGCTCGACGTTCCCGTTGTGGTCGGTGGGCAGACTGTTGGTGTCGTCTGTCACGAACATACGGGACCAGCCAGGAAATGGACTACGGACGAACAGAGCTACGCCGGTTCAGTAGCAGATCTCATATCTATGGCGATCGAGTCCTCCGAGCGCATAAAGACCCAGGCCGACCTGGATATCAGGACTACGGCCATGAACGCAGCCAAAGACCAGATAGTGATCGTGGACGCCGAGGGCAGAGTAGAGTTCGTCAACCCTTCGTTCGAACGCGAAACCGGCTACACGTTTGACGAGTTGCGGGGCAAGGTTCCTGGTTTCCTCAGGTCTCCGAAGCACACGAGGGAGTTCTACCAGAACCTGTGGAGCACTGTCCACGGGGGAGAGACGTGGCACGGAGAGATCACGATGGTTCACAAGAGTGGCGTCATCGTCGTTGAGGATGTGACGATCACTCCGATCAAAGGCGAATCGGGCGTGCCCGAACGCTACATCGCCATCAAACGCAACATTACCGACAAGAAGCACTACGAGCAGAAACTCGATCACCTGGCCCATCACGACCACCTCACAGGACTGCCAAACCGTCTGCTCTTCAGCGACAGGCTGACCCAGCAGATCGCGCAAGCCGCAAGACATGACAGACTCATCGCGGTGTTGTTCCTCGACCTGGATCGGTTCAAGCTAATCAATGACTCCCTGGGTCACAACCTAGGCGATGGTCTGCTCAAAGCCGTATCGGAGAGGGTGCAGGACTGTCTTCGAGAGGCGGACACCATTTCCAGAATGGGAGGCGATGAGTTCACCGTCATCCTTTCCGAGGTCTCAAACCCCGAAGAGGTGGCCGGGATTACCCAGCGGCTTGTTGATGCAATCTCGGAACCGTTTGTCCTTTCCGGACAGGAGCTCTTCGTTTCGGCAAGCGTCGGCGTCAGCATGTATCCCGCCGACGGCAAAGACGTGGAGACTCTGGTCAAGAATGCTGACACCGCGATGTACAGGGCAAAGGAGCAGGGTCGCAACAACTACCAGTTCTACACCGAGGCTCTCAACGAGGCGGCGGTGGAGAAGATGCAGCTCGAGCGCAGCCTTCGCCGTGCCCTCAGTCGGGAGGAGTTCGTTCTTCACTACCA
>CAZFYZ010000110.1:0-12619 GCA_964523735.1 uncultured bacterium
AGGACTGGGAGGCTAATCCCAAAATCCAATTTACACACTCAGGTTGACACTAGCGTGGAATACCTAATCTGAGGACAGCCGCCTACCGATAAGTCTGTAGGAGGCCGATGCCGTATGACCGCAGCCAAAGATGACAGCTTCGAGATGCGACTGAAGAACGCGGAGGGGGTTCCGATCCTCCTGCTGGGTGGCACGATCACAGCGAACGCCCTCAAAGCGGTCAAGTTCACGTTGGAGAAGCTCGCGAGCGCCGGCCACTACCACGTAGTAGTCAACATCGAGAAAGCCCAGGCAGCCAACTGGCGGTTCCTCACGGGCCTGTCCGATGCTGTCCGCAAGTTCCGGGAGCACTATGGAGCAATCGATCTGGTTGCGACGCGTGAGGCGGTCCAGAACCTCCTCCACACCGATCAGATACCCCAGCTCTTCAGGCTCAGCGATTCCGAAGGCAAGGCGATCTCCATGATCAAAGGGCTGGCAAGGCAACCCGGATCAATAGGCAACACGACCGCCCGGCTCAAGTAACCGAGCCCAGGCACATAATAGGAGCAGTAAATGGTTAACCCGTCCAAGAGCAAGCTGAAGGTGATCAAGATCCTCGACCCGCTTCTCTGCGTGAGGTGCGACAACGCCTACATCGCGGATGTGCTGCTCTCTGATGGGGCTCGCAAGAAGATGTTCTACTGCTCCAGACTCGACTGCGACAACTGGATCTCCAAACCCACCCCCGAATTCGCCGAACCCGACGACTTCGACCTGGCGGCGTAGGCGATCACTGTCATTTGGAGCATCGCCGAAAAATCTGCTTTGTCCCGCGACAGTGCCGGGGCGAGAGAGCGTCCAAAAGCAGATTTCTCACTCCTTCGAAAATGCGGAGCATTTCCGTCTCCTTCGTGGCGAACACGAAAGCGCTGCGGAGCAGTCGCGAAAGTGTTCATGCCACGATTGCGTTCGAAATGACGATGTGCGAGCGCTCAGCTCTACCTCACCAGCCTCATCCTTGCTGTCTGCCGTATCCACAGCGCCACGACCACCAGCGGCGTTAGCAGAATGCGCGGCCCTTTAGCGTCATGCTTCAGCCAATAGCGGAGCATGCTCTTGTGGTGCTGGCGGATCATCTCGATTGGAATCCTGTCGCTCGCGGCGCCGATACGATGGGTAACTGTGGTCATCGGGAAGTAGACCACCCTCCAACCCGCCAAGTGCGCCCGCTTGCACCAGTCAACATCTTCGCAGTACATGTAGAATCGCTCGTCTAGATCTCCAACCTGCTCGATCACCTCGCGGCGAACCATCAGTGCGGAGCCTGAGAGCCAATCGACGTCCGCGACCTGGTCGTGCGCCCAGTCGGTCATCATGTAGCTGCGCACGAACCTGTTCTTGGGGAAGAGCTTGCCGAGGATCGTATGGCGGAACCCTGCCGCGAACATCGTAGGGAAGCGCCTGGCGGAAAACTGCAGCGTGCCGTCGGGGTTAATGATCTTCGGCCCGAGTATACCTATGCCGGGGTTCTCGTCCATGTACTGGACCATCTTGGTTAGGGAATCCACCTCGAGAAACCGGCAGTCGGGGTTCAGGAGCATCACATAACGGCCTTGCGAATGCTCGATCGCCTCGTTCTGCCCCGCTGCAAAACCCGCATTTCCGTCGTTCCTGATCAGCTTGACCTGGCCTGAGAACTCCTTCTCCACCATCTCCGCGCTGCCGTCGGAGGATGCGTTGTCCACTACTATGGCCTCGAACGTGACCGCGCCGTCCTGCTGAAGGATCGTCCTCAGACATTCGCGCAGCTCGTCGCGCGTATTCCAGTTGACCATCGTGATGCTTACGTCGATCATCGCCTTACCAGCGCTCCCACGCGAATGCAGGCCAGAGTGAAGTAGTAGACAGGCGCGAAGAGCTTGCCTCTGAAGTGCTTGGCATAGAAACGGATGAGTGAGTCGTGCGACTCGCGGATCATCTTGCGGCGATCCACCTGGCTAGTGCTCCCCGCGCCGTAGTGGATGATGGTCGCCGACGGCGTGAAGTAGACCTTGTAGCCTGCCTGCCTCGCCCGATATAGCCAATCCACCTCGTTGAAGAAGATCGGGAACGCCTCATCCATCAGGCCAATTTCGTTGATAGCCTTCCTGCTCAAGATCAACGCGGACCCCATGGGCTGGTCGACCTCGGCCTCGGTATCGTAGGCGAACCAGGGCATGCGGTAGGCCGCGATCTTCCGGCTCTTCGGGAAGAGCTTCGACAGCCCCAGGAACTCGCAGGCGATGGCCAGGGGATATGGGAAGCCTCTCACGGAGCGTTCTACGTTGCTTCGGGACGCCTCCTCCCGAAGCATATGCGTTTCGGGACAGGATGTCCCCGAAACAACGGCGGAGGGTCGGACCAGCCTCGCGCCTGCCGCGGCGGCGGGATGCGACTGCATGAAGTCCACCAAAGCATCGAGCGCGCCTTCGGTCACCTGGGTATCGGGGTTCAAGAGCAGGACGTAGTCTCCGGTCGATGCCTCGATCGCCTGGTTGTTGCCTCGGGCATAGCCGGCGTTATCGGCGTTCGAGATCAGCCTCACCTGAGGGAACTCCGCGCAGAATCCGGCCGCATCGAAATCGTCGGAGGCGTTGTCAACCACAATCACCTCATGCTCATCTTGAGGCGGATGCTTGCGGATCGACCGCACGCAGTCGGCGAGCAGCGTGGTGGTATTCCAGTTAACTATGACGATCGATAATCGCACCAAGCACCTCGTCTAGACTGCGGACAACCAGGTTGGGCTTAACCCCATCAAAGAAGTCCGTCGGCCTGCTGTCTCGCAGAAAACCGATCGTAGCCATCCCCGCGGCCTTGCCTCCCTGCACGTCCATCAGATGGTCTCCTATCATAATTGCGTTCGCCGGGAGGGCATGCAGTGTCTTGAGCGCCTTAAGCAAAGGCTCAGGGTGCGGTTTGTGCAGGTCTGTGTCTTCGCGGCAGACAAGTACGTCGGGTCTGATGCCGACCATCTCAAGCGACATCTCGCTTGCCCTGCGGCAGTTGCGGGTAACTATACCGACTCGGATTCCGGCCCGATCGAGTTCGCTCACCAGCTTCTGGGCAGATTCTATCTCCGTGGTCCCATTCGCGTGGCGCAGCTCGATCTCCTCGAGGATACGCATGGCCTCGTGGCGCAGGTTCCAGGCTTCTGAGTGACGGCCCTCGGACGATAGCAGGTGCACGGACCAGTCCACTATGGCGAGAATGTCCATAGAGGCAAGCGGCTCCGTATCCAACCCGTACAACGCCGAGAGCGACAGCATCTCCCTGCGCATCAGCGCGAAGTCGATGCTGGTCTCCACAAGAGTCCCGTCGAGGTCGAACAGGACCGCGTCAACCGAATTAGGCAGCGGCGTCATCGCCTCAATTATAGAGCCGGTTCTCGCCCGTGGCAACTACCGTAAGTGCTCACTGCCAACGAGAGCCACGTCACGCTGAACTCGTTTCAGCACCGAGTCTAGGCGCGCGGGTACTGAATCGAATCCAGGATCACGAAGATGCTCGTGAAGCCTGGGCAGTCACAAGGCATTGCCCACTATGATGTCTAGGAATCAGGCGTAATACTTGACACAGTTGGCCACCTGAGCTACACTGACGTTGCCCCTTGGAACGTGGGGCTGGAAGAGGTTTATGGAAGACGTTGCAATGTCCCCAGACAAGCGGGGAGTCGCTATCCAGCGGGTGGGTGTAAAGGACCTGCACCTGCCGCTGCTGATTCGAACCAAGCCGGAAGGCTACCAGCAGGTGCTCGGCAATATCTCGATAGGCGTGGACCTGCCAAAGCACTATCGCGGCACCCACATGAGCCGCCTCGTCGAAGTGGTCCTCAAGTGGAGTCAGAAACCCCTCGGCGGCCACGATGTCAAGCTCATTCTGCAGACCGCGATGGAGCGCCTCAATGCCGCCCGCGGTCATTTCACTCTCCGATTCAAGTACTTCGTCGAGAAGAAGGCCCCCGTATCTCACAGCCTGAGTATGCTGGACTACGATTGCGAGTTTACCGGCTCACTTTCGGAGGATGGCTTTGACTTCATCCTGGGAGTTGACGTGCCCATGACTGCCCTCTGCCCGTGCAGCAAGGAGATCGCGGACTATGGCGCGCACAACCAACGAGGCGTGATCCGCGCCCGCATTAGATACACTCGCGACAGGTTCTACTGGATCGAGGACCTCGTGAACCAGCTCGAGACTGTGCCGAGCTGCGGCATTTATCCGCTGCTCAAGCGGCGCGACGAGAAGTTCGTAACCGAGAAGGCCTACGACAACGCCAAGTTCGTCGAGGACATACTTCGCGACACGATCGTGCTGCTGCGCGCGGACCAGAACATCCGCTGGTATGAGCTTGAGTGCGAGACATTCGAGTCGATCCACAACCACAGCGCTTATGCCTATCAGTCCGAGTGGCGGCATGAGTGGGAGGCCAAGGCTTGAGAAAAGCCGTCGTGCTTCTTTCGGGTGGGTTGGATAGCTCGACGACCGCAGCAATAGCCAAGTCGGAGGGGTTCGAGCTGTACGCGATATCATTCGACTACGGCCAGCGGCATGCGAAGGAGCTTGAGAGCGCCAGGGCAGTGGCTGATAGCCTTGGTGTTTCGGATCACGTGGTGATGTCCTTCGACATGCGCCGGATCGGCGGCAGTGCGCTGACTGATGACATCGAGGTGCCCCTGGACAGGGAGTCCGATGAGATGGCCGAGGGCATTCCTGTCACGTATGTCCCGGCACGCAATACGATCTTTCTTTCGTTCGCGCTCGCCTATGCCGAGACTATCCATGCGAACGATGTGTTCATAGGCGTCAGTCAGATTGACTACAGCGGGTATCCCGACTGCCGGTCGGAGTTCATCGAGGCTTTTGAGCAGATGGCGAATCTCGCGACCAAGGCAGGCGTCGAGGGCAAGAAGAGGCTTCGCATTCACACGCCGCTGGCTCTGCTGAGCAAGGCGGAGACTATCAGACGCGGGCTGGACCTGGGCGTGGATTACTCGCTCACGTGGAGCTGCTATCTGGGCGGCGAGCGAGCCTGTGGCAGGTGCGACTCCTGCAAGCTCCGCCTCGCAGGCTTTGCACAAGCGGGCGCACAAGACCCGCTGGAATACGACCACCGTTAGGGTGAGGAGCAGTCGGCAGACAGCCGAACATATGACCAGTAGATAGTAAACAGTAAAGAGTAAACAGAAGGGAAGGCCGGACACGGGCGCCTGCCCCTGTTTACTGTCTACTGTCTACTGTTTACTTACCCGGGGAGGTTTGACACATGGGGTGGTTTGTAAGCGCTTTTGAGCTGCTCTGCAAGGGCGGCTATGTTATGATTCCGCTGATGTTCTGTTCGGTGGTGGCGGTCGCGGTACTGATCGAGCGGTTCATCACAATCAGCCGGGCTCAAGCGGATGTCTCCGAAGTGATCGGACGGGCCGAGGACGCCGTATACGCCGGCAAGTTCGAGCGGGCGATTGAGCTCTTGAAATCTCAGGACTCACCGGTTGCTCGCGTGCTGACTGCAGGACTGCAGAACATGCACCTCGGCGAACGTGGGGCCGAGCGTGCCATGGAAGAGCAAGGCACGCGGGAGAGCCGATCGCTCACAAAGCGGCTGGGCAGCCTCGACACGATCATCACCATCGCGCCGCTCCTTGGTTTGCTCGGCACGGTAACCGGTATGATCTCCGCGTTCCACGTGATCGCGGCCAAAGACGGGATCAGTACACCCACCGCCATCACGGGCGGCGTCGCCGAGGCCCTCATAGCTACAGCCACCGGTCTGGCCATCGCCATCTTCACTCTCGTGGGCTACAACAACCTCCAGGAGCGCATCAAGCACATCGTCGCCGAGATCGAAACTCGCGGCACGGCTATGGTGAATGTGCTGGCAGACATCGAAGAGAGGTCGAAGCATGAAATTACGAGCATATCAGCCTAAGCGCGCTCGCATCGAGATAATCCCCATGATCGACACCATCTTCTTCCTGCTGGTGTTCTTCATGATCGCGTCGCTTGCCATGACCACGGCCAAGGGAATGCCGGTGAACCTGCCCAAGGCGTCGGCCTCGACCGAGAGGCCGGTGGTGCAGGTTGTCCTGACGCTCACCGGAAACGGCAACTACTACGTGGACAAGCAGCAGGTCCAGTTCGCGGAACTGTACTACAAGATCAAAGATCGCCTCAAGGACAATCCGAGAGCCGTGTTCATCATCAACTGCGACAGGAACCAGAGCTGGGAGAAGGGAATCGGCCTGGCTGACGAAGCCAAACGCGCCGGCGCCAAGTTCCTCACGGTGGCAACCGAGCCTACTGAGGGCTAGCTTCCGACCTCAGTCGTCAGACTTCTGAACCTCTATGAAAGAGCGACTTCTGGTATATGCTATAGCGGCCTCAATCGCGGTGCACCTGTGTGCCGTAGTACTGGTCGGGCGCACATCCGCCGGCAGGCTCGCATCCGCCCCGCCGGCTGTGACGAAGCGCAACAGCATAGACCTGGAGATGATCGATCTTCCTAGGAACGAAGCACCCAAGCCGGAGCAGATGGTCGAAGTCTCCCGGCCTCCGGCTCCGAAGCCACCCCCGCCGGACGAACCCGATCCCACGCCGACTTCCGGCCGTCGATGGTTCGGTGCGCCGAAAGCGCCGGTCCACACTGCACCGCCCGGCAGGACCCCGCAGGCGAGCGGAAACCCTGGGGGGCGCATCAACATTGGAAGTACCAGCACAGGCGGCGACCTGACCGGTGTTCAGGGCGGCCAGACATCTTCGGGCACGGTCCCCAATAACAGTGGCGGTGACGGTGACGGCTCAGGAACGCACTCCGGAGTGGGGTCGCAAGACCCTCCCCAGAACCCCGTGGAAGGACCCGGCACGACTGTTCAAGTGCCGCTGCCGCCTCCGCCGACCCTGGTTGATGTGAAGATCTGCAGTGAGTCGGGAATGCTCTTCGGCCCGAACTGCAAGCGCGGGTCCACGAAGTCATTCGTGGAGGGGCATCAGCCCTCACGCAAGTGCGCCGAGTGCCAGCCGGAGCACGTCAACCGCCTCGCGGATCGCGAAGAGCCCGAGCTAATCAAAGACTGCCCGAGACCCGCTATCCCGACCTCGGTCGAAGAGGGACTGACCCTGCAGGTGAAGTACAGGTACACAATTACCGCGGAGGGCGGCGTCTCCGACGTCGAGATAACCAAATCCTCCGGCAACAAGACCCTGGACCGCAATGTCGCGAACGCGGTATCGCAGAAGAAGTTCAGACCGGCGATTCAGAACGGCGTCCCCCGCAGCGTGTCCGCGACCGGCAGCTTCACGTTCAAGACCTGAGTAGCTCAGGCCGGCTGACTTGCATTGTCCCCGGCAGCGTATCGATCTTAGGGCCAACGCACCTATGAGCGATCTGTGAACCAAGGCTGCGGGAACGGGGATGACCTTCGAGCCAACACTGTGTCACTCACCACAGTTCCCGCAGCATATCCACCTGAGGCCGTTTCAGTGCGTAAGCCCTGGTATCGATCTCCGATGCCCCTGACAGCCTCCCTACTGAGCGCTCCACCGCAAGCCATAATACTAAAGTACTACCGAAAATTACCTCTCCCGGCCAATGGACTGAGGCGTGGTCGGCGGGTATAATTCCAATGTAAAGTTCTGTGGCTTCGCGCACCGCGAAGAGGTAAGCTTTATACTTATCATTCTTCATTGGACGCGGAGCGCAAGCGACCGAAGTCCAATAGAAGATTGAAAAAGTGAATATCTCAGCAGAGGACCCGGGGAAACCCGGGTTCTCTGTCATGAGGCTTGAAGCCAGAAGTCGGATCGTCTCCTATCGCTCCTCATCCCATCCCGTCAGAAAGAAGCCCAAAGAATCTTCGCGAAAGGTGTTGACCACTAACTGTGAACGTGGTATACTCATGGCTGCTGGTTACCCACGGGGATGGCGCGCGAGGCGAACATCTGTTCCCCTCCAACCGATCCGAAAGACGATGCGCCTGCGCGGGGGTGCCCAGCATCGAGGCGAGGGTTCTCGGGCTTTCGACCTCAAACCTCGGACTTCTACCACGGAGGCTGGCTGATGGCAAGTTCACTGAGTTCCACCGAAACACAATCGACGCAAGACCACTGCCCCACCCTGCTTGAGATCGCACTTCCCGGCGATCCGGAGGCTGCCGCGGACGCGCTTCTCAAGGCGGCAGGCGTGCTTGGCCGAGCAAACGGGATCTACACGGCGAAGGCTCTGCAGCGCAAGATCAGGCTGGAGGACAAACGTCTCCCGCCTCTACCCGAATGCGGGCTGCCGCCGGAAGTCCTTGACAGGCTGATCGACCAGCGGATTGAGGAACTTGCGGACGTCAGCCGGCTCTCCATCAAACAAGAGATTGTCTTCAGGCTGCGCGCGTGCGGCCTTAGCATCAAGCTTATCTCGGCGACTCTGAAGATAAGACCCCGAAGAGCGGCAGCCATACTCAGGGCTGCGCAAAGGAAGGTCCGAAGGGCCTACCACGACGGACGGTATGCGGGGTGGTATGAGGTCTACCTGAGCGAAGTGAACCGCCCCGCCTACCGCCGACGCAGATGAACCGATCTGCCGCACCCGACACGGAAGAGGGTGTACATTGATAACCGGCCGGAAGAGCATCCGGCCGGTTATCGGAGCGGGCAGGGGATCACGCTCTCTAGATCATCAAAGATTAGTGCCCAGCGTCAGCGCCACGAAGACCGTGACGTAGGCTGTTATCGCCCATCTGCACGCAGCTCGGGCGAATCCGGGGTTCCTCCTGCGGTACCACTCCACGGCAACAACGAATGGCACAAAACTAAGCATCTTGACCAGAATGAACATCCACGGACTGTGGTTCATGCATGCTGCCATCAGCGGGTTCTGCTCGGTAGCTCTGCCTGACAGAACGAACCACAGCGTCGCCAGCATGTCCGCAGTGCATATCGCTACAAGGATCCAGCTTTCCAAGCTGATTCTAAGTTTCATCCGGCCACCTTTCCTCTGGGCTTGCACTAGATAGTTGTTCAAGAAGCGTGCCAGTCGAGCCTGGCATGAATGCCTGTTCCACCCTGCGTCAGCTTGTGGTATCCTGGGACTACCTTGGGAGTAACAGACTACAACGGAGATGGCCAGTGGACGCGCGACGCTATTCTCGAGCGCTACGCCCGCTACTGCGATGCGATCGGCGTTGAGCCGCTAGACCTGTCGCCTTTCGAACATGTTGTGGGCAGCGCCAGATGGGTGTATCCGGTGATGCACAAGGTGATTGAGGGCATCGAGCAGGGAGACGATGCGTGCAAACTCATCGGGGTTGAGTTCATCGAGGAAGATCGCGGATTTCCTTTCGGGATGATACTCAAGTACCAGACCGCAAGAGCCCTCCGCCGCACTGGGTTGACTGAGGAAATCAAGGAGCGAATCCGAAGACGTGTCATCGACATGCTCGCCCGCGAGTACCTTCCACGTGAACTGCGCGAGTACCTAAAGCTACTCAGGAAGGTAGGCCTGGGCCAGCATAGGGCTGATGTCGAAAGGCTTCTCGGCTCAGCCAACAAATGGGTGGCAAGGTACGCTCGCTATTTGCTTGCTGTGTAGAAGGCCTCGGCAGTCTCTAACCCCTAACCTCCAACTCCCGACCCCTCCCACGAAAGATAGGACCATAGACCCTATGCAAATGAGTCCGGGGACTCATGTCCAGCTTGCTCGATCTGTCTACAATCGTGTATGGATGCGATAGGGGCAGTCTGACAAGCAACTAAGGAACAGACAAAGTGATTCGCGCTCACCCCTGCAGCCTGGAAGCAAGCTGTCCTTGGAGCGTCCCATTTCTCAGACCGGTTGTGAACCGGGGAGGTGAGGGGTTGTCAAAGGGGACAACGGCCGCGCCGCAGAAGATCGCAGCGCGGTCTTTCCCGTTTTGGGCTGGACCGTGCGGGGTATAATGGCTGAGCCTGATGGCGCGATAGGAGGCTCACTATGATTTCGGAAGGTCAGAAAGCACCGGATTTCACCCTGCAGGCAACCGGAGGGAAGACGGTATCGCTCGCGGACTACAGAGGATCGAAGAACGTAGTCCTCTACTTCTACCCCAAGGATGACACGCCCGGATGCACCAAGGAGGCCTGCTTCTTCAGGGATGTGATGTCGGAGTTTGAGGCTGCGGGCGCAGTGATACTGGGAGTCAGCATCGACAGCATAGCCAGCCACGAGAAGTTCGCCTCCAAGTACAACCTGCTCTTCCCGCTGCTCTCCGACGAGGACAAGTCCGTCTCGACCGCCTACGGCGTGTTCAAGGAGAAGAGCATGTATGGGAAAACGTTCCTGGGGGTCGAACGGACGACTTTCGCCATCGACAAAGAGGGCGTGGTGCGAAAGGTGTGGCCGAAGGTGAAGGTGGAAGGTCACATCGACGAGGTTCTCGAGTTCGTGAAGGGGCTATAGACACTCAAGCAGGAATTCCTCGTCCCCCGTGGAAATACCAAGCACAGGATAATGCTCGCCGGGCTTCAACAGACGGCTGGACACAAGGAGTCGTCAAGCGATGGAAGTCAAACTGTGCGAGAAGTGCGGGGCGGAGAATAAGATAGACAATGAAGTCTGCTCGAGCTGCTACGCCTCTCTGGTCGGGGCAAAGGTGGTGCAGAGCACTAAGGAGCCCGTAGTAGTGTCCCAGGTGCAGCCAAGAGCGCCCAGGCCGAGCCAGCCTCAGGCTCCTGCCGCGACGACACCCCAGAACCAGGTCTACGGTCCGCCCCCCGGAGCCTCGGCAGTTGGCCCACCGCCGCAGGGGATGTTTACGGAACGCCGCCCACCGGTCAAGCAGAGATCGGGCGGAGGCGCATTAGCGTTCATCATCATTCTCATACTCGTCGCGGGCGGGGCGGCGGCTGGCTGGTGGTTCTACCTGAGGCCGCCGAGCCCCGAGCAGGTCATGCGCACATTTATCACGGCGAGCGTGGACATGGATGCAGAGAAGGCCAAGTCGTGCTTGACCAAGGACAGCCTCAACGTGCCCGGCGTGGCAGAAAGCTTCACCCAGATCGGGAACGCAGGAGATAAGCCGGACCCGAAGAGCGTTCAGTTCGAGATCAAAGAGACGACTTACGAGGGCGCTGAGAAGAGCACGGCTGTGGTGAACGTCAACTTCAAACTCCCCGAGAAGGTGTCGACGAAAGTGGACAGCCTGGACATCCCCTTTGTGCTCCTGCAGGAAGAGGGCCGGTGGAAGATCGACGCCAGGCAGTCACAGCAGCGGATGATACAAAGTCTGATGCAGCAAATGAGGCAGCGTGGCTTCGGCGGACCTCCTGGACCGGGGGGACCTGGAATGATGGGACCTCCGAGCCCGCCGCGTCCGTAGGTGTGGCCGCAGCTCCTACTTCCCGAACCGTCTGCCGTCGAGCATGATCTTGCCGATGTCGGCGTACATCCGCAGCCGGGCGGTGAAGCCTCGGACGAAGCCGAGTTTCTCCTCTTTCATGTGGTGTGTGCAGCCTGCCAGCATCACTCGCTCGACCCGAAGCCCCCTCGCGCGGAAGTAGCGCGTGATAGCGGTCTCGACGCCCGATCGCACACCATCTATCTGGGGGATATCAAGAAAAACGTCCCGGCGCATTGCGCGCTGGCCTGATATGTAAGGCGTCAGGAACTGCGCCAGGTCGGTTGGGCCGCGGCCGTCGCGGAAGATGCCGATGGACATGTCAGCGCGGTCCTGAGCGACAGGGGCGACGATGGCATCGACTTTATCTCCGTCCATTCCTATCAGGTCGGCGTCCAGAAAGAGCACGACATCTGCGTCTGTGTTCTCGGCCCCCGCGCGCATCGCCCCACCCTTGCCACGGTTGGGTTCCAAGCGGACCGTACGTACCTCGTGATCCGTCGAGACGAGTTCGTATGTACCATCCGTCGAGCCATCGCAGACCACAACTATCTCGTCGATCGTCTGCGCTCTCTTGATGGCCTCAAGCACGACCGATATCCGCTCTCTCTCGTTGTATGCGGGCACTACCGCTGCGATTTTCATTTCAGATCTCAGGTGTCGGGTGTCAGGTCCGGATCATTTCTTGGCGTCTTGTTTCTTCGGCTTGGCTTCTTCCGAGATCTCCTTCCAGGTGTCCTGGAAGACCTTGACCGCCTTGTCTCTGGTCTTGCCAAAAGCCTCGGCCGCATCACCGACGATGTCGCGCGAGACGGTGTTGGCTGACTTCAGGCTCTTTAGCGCTTTGTCCAGTTCGGCCTGTGCTTCGGCGGTCTTTTTACTCGCCAGAAGCTCCTTTGCTCGTCTCACGTGGCGCTCGGTCTGCGCCATTGGCGTGACCAAGCCGGACAGTCCACCCTTGCCGCCGTCAGTCTTCTTTCCGCCCTGGATCTTGCTCGAAATCTGCTCGACCTGCCTGCGCATCATCTCGATGCGATACTGGTCCCAGGCGATGATCAGCAGCACAACGACGAAAAGCAAACATCCCGCTCGTTTCATTTCCACATCCCTCCGAATCCCCCTCACCCCAGCCCTCTCCCGCGAGGGGAGAGGGAGCGCGCCAAGCCAACGCCAGCCTCGTCCTGAGGCAGAGGCAGAGCTAGCTATCCCGCGGCCATGGCGTCGTGGCCTTCGACTGCGTC
>CAZFYZ010000111.1:0-7992 GCA_964523735.1 uncultured bacterium
TCTCCTTACGCTCTTCCGGCGCAGGCAGATCGACGAAGAATATCTCGTCGAACCGGCCCTTGCGCAGAAGCTCGGGCGGGAGCTGAGAAACATCATTCGCGGTCGCCACGACAAACACAGGTGCGGTCTTCTCCTGAAGCCACGTAACGAATGTGCCGAACACGCGCGATGTGGTGCCGGCATCGGAGAACGGCGAGCTCTGCACGCCCGCGAAGCCTTTCTCCATCTCGTCCATCCACAGGACCACCGGAGCGACCGATTCCGCCACCTGAATCGCTCTCCGCACATTCTGCTCGCTTGAGCCGACGATGCCGCTGAATATCTTTCCTACGTCCAGCCTCAGCAGCGGAAGCCGCCAAAGCGATGCTACAGCCTTGCAGGAGAGGCTCTTTCCGCAGCCCTGCACTCCCAGGAGCAGAATCCCCTTTGGCTCCGGCAGTCCGAACTCGCGCGCGTCCTCCGTGAACCCGGACTTGCGATCGGCCAGCCAGCGCTTCAGGGTTGCCAGCCCGCCGACATCGGCGATGCCTTCTTTGGCAGGATAGTACTCCAACAGCCCGCTTTTGCGGACGATCTGCTCCTTTTCGGAGAGGATGACACCTATATCGAACGCGCGCTTCTCAACCAGGCTGCGGGCGAGCACGTTCTCCGCCTCGGCAAGCGTCATGCCCTGCGCCGCTTTGATTGCCGCCTCTCGGTCCTCTTTGCTCATAGCAAGTTGGACGTCAGCCCCCTCGCGCTTCATTTTGTCGATGATCACGTCCAGCAGGTTGTCAAGGTCCTGGTAAGATGGCAGAGGGTAATCGACCACTGTTACGTCTTTCTCGAGCTCTGAAGGCAGGCGCAGGATGGGCGCAACAAGCACCAGTGTCTTGCGCCGAACCTTCAGGTGTGCTGCCAGATCGCGCAGACGCCTTGTAGTCACACTGTCCGAGATGTAGGCGTGAATGTCTCGGAACATGAAGATCGCATCGTCTTCGCAGGTCTCCACGAACTCCAGCGCCTGCAAGAGCGTAAGCGCCGGCTTGCTGCCTGATGTCAATGGCTGCACACCTCTGGTTACGCTCCAAGTGTAGACTTTCTTGCCGGTGTTGGCGATGTCGCGGATCGCGTCCTCTACCCTGCGCTCCTCCCACGAGACCACATAGATGATCGGATATCGGGCGCGGATGAGCGTGCTGATCTCGGTGTCGGCGTTGTTTGGTGGCATGTCGAAGATCCCCCGGCGGAGTGCCTGAGAAAGATTAGCACACGGGCGGAGGCACAGTCAACAGGATTCCGCCGCGTTGCATCGAACGGGCAGTTGCGACGTGATCAGACGCGGGTCACGCCTCTACGGAAGATCAGCATTCCGACGCCCCAGCCCAGCGAGTAGGAACAGGTAGAGGTCTGAGTCCCTCTGGCAGATCTAGTGCAGAGAGTCAGCGGTCTCTGCGGCAGGAGACTCCGTCTTCCCGTGCTGCAGAGGCGTGCGCACGTGCCTGAGGTAGATGATCCAGTACACGACCCCCACCAGGAACGACCCCCCCACGATGTTTCCCAGTGTGACTGGAAGCAGATTCCCCAGCAGGAAGTTCTGCATCGTGAAGACAGATGGATCGAACTTGAGTGCCGCGGCGGATGCCATGAAGCTATCAGTATGAGACAGCGCCATTCCATAGGGGATGAAGTACATGTTCGCAACGCTGTGCTCATAACCCAGAGCGACGAACGCGGCAATGGGGAACAGTATCGAGAGGATCTTGTCAGTGGTGGAACGAGCGCTGTAGCACAACCACACAGCCAGGCAGACGAGCGAGTTGCAGAGGATTCCTGAGGCAAACGCTGTGCTGAAAGATAGGCTGAGCTTCTTTCCTGCGATGTTATACGCGGTGACTCCGACGCCTCCATCGCTCATCTGCCACTGCTCCGTAGCGTAGACCAGCAGCACCATGCACAGCGATCCAACCAGATTGCCAACGTAGACGATCGCCCAGTTCCGCATCAGTTGCCTGAACCTGACCTTACCACTGATAAAGGCGATAACGATGAGCGTATTGCCTGTGAAGAGCTCTGCGCCCGCGACAACAACCAGAATCAGGCCGACGGAGAAGGCGACGCCACCAATCAGGCGGAACAACCCGAAACCGGCCGTCGTCGCGCCTGTCATCGTCATGGAGAACAGCCCAGCGCCAAATGCCACAAACGCACCCGCAAGTGCCGCGAGCATGAACGTGCTGAGGAAATCAAGGTTGGCCTTCTTCGAGCCGATCGACTCGGCCTTGCAGGCCATCTCCATCGGCGAGTAGGCGTCAACCGAAAAGCCGTTCTTGTCTTCCTGCGAATGCGCCACAGTCTCCACCTCCAAGCAATTGTAGCCTTCTGAGGCGCTTCCGCTATTGGACTATGGTATCAACATTTTGGAGTCTGGTAGCGTGGACTCAGAACCCCATGATATTGCCGCTGGTCTTAGACTCGCGCGGAACGTCGAATGGTTTCTCCATGTCGTAGTTGGATACCAGCTGCGTCAGCTTCCCGTCTGCATTGTCCGCCGAGCGATCGATGTTCGCTTGGATTGTCGGATCGTTCTTCATCTTCTGCATCACGACCAGAAGCTGCTGCATGTCTTTGGGGTCCATGACGTTGACCTTGGACATCTGAGTGGAGATCTCACCGATTGTTCTGGCCTCGTTGTAGAGGACCATGCGATATGCCCCGGAGAACTCGCGGCACTGGTTCGGCGCAGTCTTGGTGTCGAAGTACTGGATGGTGCTCAACCAGTTCTTATACTGTCGCTCCAGCTCTTTCTTGGTGTCGGCGAGCGGGTCAACGGCCTCTTCGCTTCCGGGGTCGCCTGCCATGTCGATCAGCTTGAGAAGCGAACTGGCCTGACTGCCGGCTGCTGAGAGCATCAGCGCCTGGCCGGTGTCCTTCAGAAGCATCTGCCTGTGTTCCTCAGTCCTCTTGACATGGTTGAGGTAATCCACGACCTCCTGCGGCGGCTTGGGTTTGACGCCCGTTGCTGGGGTCGTCGCAGGCGTGGGTGTGCCGGGAGGAGCAGACGTCAGGTTGCCCTCGGCGGGTTGTCCGGGAGGGGCAGACAGGAGTTGTCCAGGCGGGGGATAGCCCGGAGGCGCTTCAGTGATAGTGCCACGCGTACGCATGGCGGCTGCAAAAGCGATAGAGATAATGGCAATCAGCGCGAGCGCCATCAGCGCCCAGTAGACTGGCTTCATCTTCTTCCGAGGAGTCTTGTCCACGAACTCATTGGTCCCGCACTGCGGGCATTGGCTCGTGCCCTGCGGAAGATCAAGACCGCACTTCGCACATTGCATAGTGATCAACCTCCATGTCCTACCCACTGCAGTATACCACGACTTTGACACTGCCGCGAGAGGGGACGTATACTTGAGATTGTTGCGGCGGATCGCTTCACCCGCGATCCGCGGTTGTAGCAGGCGTCTCTGACGCCTCCCAGGGGCGTCGGAGACGCCCGCTACAGCTCTATCGCGACAGCCTCGTATACTTGAGGCTGAGGCATATATGTCGAGCGACGATCTTATCAAGAGAATGCAGGCGCTGAACAAGGGCCCGCTCAAGAACGTGCCCCACGACAAGCGCGACGAGCAATCGGACCTCAAGGCGCTCCGTCGCAAGCTAGGGAAGCAGGCATCAGCACGCAAACAGATCGATGCACAGCCTCAGCAGGCGCAGGTTGCGCAAGACCCCATCGTCTACTCGCGCACCGTCACGACGACCGCTTGCGCCTCAGTAGCCCCGCCCGCTCGATGCCCGATAGACTTCGGCCCGCCTGTAGCTCTCGACGAGGTCATAGAAGGAACTCTCATAGAGGCCTCATGCGGCCCCGGGTGCTATCTGATCGAGTTGCCTGCGCACGAACTGGAGGCTGAGGCCAGGCTCCTTCATCGACGATTCGAGTCACTAACGGGCTACCCTGACGGGCAGGCGGTAAGGCGACTGGCGGCGGTATGCGAGTCGGAACGCGTGTGCCCCCAGGAGATCGTCTTTCTGGATATTGAGACCACCGGGCTTGCGATGACGCCGCTCTTCTTGATAGGAACGATGGAGTGCACGCCCGACGGATTCTGCTTCAAGCAGTACTTTGCACGTGACTATACAGAGGAAGCGAGCGTGATCTCGGCAACTTCCGACCGACTCGCGTCCACGCAGTTGCTCGTCACCTTCAACGGCAAGAGCTTCGACATGCCTTTCATACAGAACCGCGCGGCTGCAACAGGCGTTCGGTTGGCTGAGCCTGCCTATCACCTCGACCTGCTCCACGAGGCCAGGAAGTCCTATCGCCGTGATCTCCCCAACTGCAAACTGCAGACACTCGAGCAAATGGTCTGCGGGCGATGCCGCGAAGATGACATTCCGGGGTCAGAGATTCCGGCCGCATATCACGAATTTGTGAGGACCGGCAATGCGAACAAGATCAGCCTGATCCTCCAACACAACCTCTTCGACCTGCTCACCATGGCGGACCTGATGAGCAGGATGTGGGGGAGGGAGTGAGGGAGAGTACACAGTAAACAGTAAACAGTAGAGAGTAGACAGTGCGGCAATTCCAGCACGTACCCTCTTCTTACTGTTTACTGTCTACTATCTACTGTCTACTAACTCTGCTATGGATTTCAGCGCATTCTTAGACTCTATACGGTCCTCGCCTGCTTATCGGGATCAGATCGTCCACTCACGGCGGGAGGAGGCTCGAGGCGCGGAGTATGCCGAAACTTGCTCGCCGTTGGGTAACGCCTGCTGGCGCTATCTTAGTTCGGTCGGGATCGAACGTTTGTACAGCCACCAGGCGGAGGCGATTGACGGGATTCGTGCAGGACACGACGTGCTGATCGTAACAGGCACGGCCAGTGGGAAATCGCTCTGTTATCAGCTGCCACTGCTTGAGATGCTGGAGTGCGAGCCCGAGGCCAAGGCACTCCTCATCTATCCCACCAAGGCCCTCTCCCAGGACCAGCATCAGTCGCTGAGGCGGGCAGTGGAAAGCGGAGAGTGGAGAGTGGAGAGCGCGGACGGCGATCCAATCCCCCAACCCCCAACCCCCAACTCCCAACCCCTCCTCGGCGTTTTTGACGGTGACACGCCTGCGGCCATGCGTCGGAAGCTGAGAGATGAGGCCAGCATCATCCTCACAAATCCTGATATGCTTCACGCAGGGCTGCTGCCCCAGCACATTCGCTGGGCGGAGTTCCTGCGGCATCTCAGGTACGTCGTCGTCGATGAGCTGCATACCTACGGTGGGCTCTTCGGCTCGAACGCGGCGAACCTGTACAAGCGCTTCGAGCGTGTGTGCGAGCACTACGGAAGCCGCCCGCAGTTTGTCTTCTGCTCGGCAACCATAGCGAATCCGGTTGATGTGGCTCGGAAGCTCACAGGACGGGAGCCTGTCTTGATCGACCAGGACGGCAGCCCGCGCGGTGCCAAGACCTACGTGTTCTGGAACCCGCCTCGCATCCGACAGCGTCGATTCAAGACCAGGCGAAGCGCCAACGTCGAGGCGCACGAGCTGATGACGGACCTGATTCGTTCTCAGGTGCCTACGATCGCGTTCTCCAAGGCCAAAGTCACCGCGGAGCTGATCTATCGCTACGTGGTTGAGTCCCTTGAGAAGCTGGCCCCTCCGCTGGCGAAGAAGATCGCTCCCTACAGAGGCGGATATCTGGCGGAGGACCGGCGGGAGATCGAGCGCAAGCTGTTCTCGGGGGAACTGCTGGGGGTCAGCACGACGCCGGCGCTCGAGTTGGGGATAGACATAGGCGGGCTGGACGCCTCGATCATCGTCGGCTATCCTGGAACGTTGGCGGGGTTCTTTCAGCAGGCTGGGAGAGCGGGAAGGCGTGATCGAGAGTCGCTGGTGATTCTCGTGGGGATCGACACATCGGTCAACCAGTATGTGATGAACCACCCGGAGTATATCTTCGGCAGGCCGATCGAGCGGCTGGTGATCGAGCCGGAGAACCCCTATATCCTATCCGGACACCTCCGCTGCGCTGCTTACGAACTGCCGATCACTGAGACTGAAGCGGATTCGTTCGGCGGACACGCGCGACTGGTGCTCGATGTGCTGACGGAGCAGCATAAGCTCAACAAGGTCGGAGACAAGTGGTACCACGCGTCTGATGACATCCCGCAGCACGAAGTCAGCCTGCGTGACATCTGCGACAAGAACGTCGCCATTGTAGACATCGAAACAGGTCGCGTAATCGGCGAACTGAACAAGTATGACGCGCAGCCGATCATCCATCCCGACGCGATCTACATGCACCAGGGCGACACGTATCTTGTGCTGGAACTCGACCTGGACAGGATGATCTGTCACGTGAAGAAGGTCGATGTGGACTACTACACCCAGCCGCTGGGCGGTACGGACGTCCATCATATCGACCAGCCTCTCAGGGAGTGTGAGTTCGGAACCGGCAAGGCATACTTTGGGGAAGTGACCTCCTACTTCCGCAACACGGAGTTTGAGAAGATCCACTTCTACTCGCTGGACGCAGTATCCAGGCATCCGCTCAACCTGCCCACGTGGCAACTGCAGACGATGGCATTCTGGATCACGCCGCCCGAAGACCTGGTGCGGGAGATGATCGCCGACAAGTTCGATGTCCACCGCGCGCTGATGGGGATCGGCTACGCCACGCGGATGATCTTGCCTCTCTTCATCCAGTGCGAGACCCTCGACTTTTCGCATTCCTCGTGCACCGCGGTCAATGCGCCCTGGCACACGATGTTCATCTATGAGCGCTATCCCCACGGGCTGGGATTCACCGAGCAAGCATTCGCGATACTGGGGGACGTGATGCTCGCAGTGCGCGACCGGATCAGGACATGCGACTGCACCAACGGCTGTCCCTGCTGCGTTGGAAAGCCTCTGCGGGCATTCACCACGTGGAACACCGAGCGAGGCGAGGCATCTATCCCGAGCAAGCGTGCGGCTCTGCGGCTGCTGGATGGGCTTATGGGCGACGGCTCGAACCTCCGCGCGCCGCAGTCGGACCATCTCGGCCTCAATGATGACGAGAAGCGGGCTCTGCTAGAGCGAGGCATCAGACGCCGGCTGGAAAAGTTGGGTGATCCGGAGGTCTTCCATCCCATAGACCCGCAGCCGCAAGTGGGATTCCCCGAGGTCGAGAAGCCTGCCGCGACAACTGACGCCGACGTTGCCCGGCGAGCGTTCAAGCGGCTCAGGCTTGAGAAGGGCAGCCAGGACGCCTCTCAAGAGGATGGCAAGCTCAACGCCCATCACGACTGGGGGGAGTTCTGGAACCCGCCTGATTACCTGAAGCGGCCTGAAGGCATGGGCATCGCACCTTCGGATGGCACTCCTGCGGGGATCGCCAGGGCGAAACTAGGACCAGAATCCTCCAGTGCTGCTCCGCAGGATACCAGCCGCTTGACGAAAGAAAGTGATGGCGTGCCGCAGGACGATCTCGCCCACGAGCGCAAGCAGCATTCGGGGCGCGGGGAGGCGAAGGCTCTGAGGAGTCTGGCTAAGCGCCAGGCGCCCGACCGACCCCTCCCCGACCCTCCCCTGAAGCGGGAGGGGGAATATGGGCGCGATGCCGGACCCCTCCCCGGCCCTCCCCGAATGAGGGAGGGGGAAGATGGACAGACGATCCAGCTTGGTGATTCGATCGCTGCGCGTGCACGGAAGCTGAAGAAGAGCGCGAAGCCCAAGGAGACATAGCCGCTATCGCTGATCGGGTGTCTCAAATCCTGACAGGTCCTTTCGCAGGTCTAGGATACTCTGCTGGCTTGTCGTGATCCGGCCGCCGCCCGGGTTGTCCAGATCAGAGATCATGACCAGGATCGCTGCGAGCACGGCGGCGACCAGTATCATCATCCCCCAACTGCGCTGCCCGCATACTCCGAAGCCATAGCCCACGAGCGCAACGGACACAACGGAGATGCACATAAGGAGCCAAAGGATCAACGAAGGTACACGCGCGTATGCGTGCGCCATCCTGCTCGAGT
>CAZFYZ010000111.1:8002-12205 GCA_964523735.1 uncultured bacterium
GGTAGCTTCCCTCCAAAGTCGATGCTGGAGTTCCTGCGCCTTCTCGCGTAACCTGGCCAACTCGGGAGCGCTTCTCCGGGTATTGTCAGCAATCACGTGCAGGTCAATGTAGCTCCGCAGATCCCGCGAAATCCGGGTACGGTATGGCTCAGGCATCATCTGGGCTCGCATATAGGTAGTGCCTATGGCATTGGCCTCATCAATGACCAGCACCCTACGTGCGTCGAACCGCGTGAACGCGACCCCGAATGTGAAGCCCAGCATCAGGCCGAGCATCCCGAGGACCGAGGCCTGCACCGCGCTTGTCTGCGACGAGTCAGTTACGCGCCGGCTCATCACCCGTCCGATGGCATAACCTACCAGCGTGGCTACCAACAGGATCACAAGGATCACCGAGAATGCAGCCGCGACAGGATAGTCGTAGAACAGATGCTCCAGCATTCGCTACCTCGGCTCCGCGCTTCCGCAGGGCATTCAGAGTCTACCTCTCACGTCCACGCGCGAAACAGAGGAGTGAGATTGGGCTGAGTAGCGAGCCAACAAACGAGGAACAGATCCTGAGGCCTCCCCGCTTCTTACCAGACGCCACAAAGCCCGAAAGCGGATACCACTCCGCCTTCGGGCTTCTTTTACTTGCAGCGGGATACCTATTCTGGCGGCTAGATCATCGCCCACGCCTTGTTCAGAGTGCGCTTGGCATTAGCGATGACGATCTCCGAGCTCTCGCCGAACGCGGCGATTGGCTTCACCTCAAAACTCACAGGCTTTGGCGTCTTGCCGTCCAGATAGCCGATCTTGCACAGGCCCTCGATGAACGCGGCGAGTTCGTCAACCCCATTCTCGCCGCCGCAGATGCCGAATCTCGGGTGTTCATCGCCGTAGGCCGGATGATCGCAGTCCTTCATCACGCAGTTCCCGATGTGAACGTGGACCAGCACGTCCTTGGCTGGCTTGAGCATCTCGTCGACGCTCTCCCCGAGCAGAGGCATATGGCTGAGATCGAGCATGAGGCCGAAGTTCGGGTAACGCGATCTGATCTTCTTGGCAAAGACAACCGCATCCTGAGTCGGTCCGAGAATCGTGTTCTTGCCATACTCGACCTGATCGAAAGTCTCAAGGGCTACGGGCAGGTTGTTCTTCGACATAGCGTAATCGCAGATCTCTCTCGTGGACTCCGCCAGCAGGTCCAGTCCCCTTGCCCTACCCTCCGGCCCTGGATCCTTACCACTCAGAAAGGCGACGCCACAAGCTCCGAGTTCGACGGCCTGATCGATATCTTCCTTGATCTGATCGATTGCTTTCCTGCGGCCGGCTTCATCAGGATCGTTGACGTTGAGCTTCTGTGTCAAGAGCGTCGGCTGGCCTCCGAACGCGCACTTCATGCCCGCGTCGCGGATCATCCTGCCCGCTGCCTTGCGGACCTCAGGATCGTTCATCCAGGTGACCTCGACAAAGGTGAAGTAGTCATCCTCGCAGATCTTGGCGAGTGTCTCCAGGATTGGCCCCTCGCCTTTCATCACTTGTGGATAAGCCATGAAGTGGATAAGCCCCACGTCTGCATACTTATAGATCGATTCCTGCATTTCTACCTCTTTACAAATTCCCAGAAGTTGCCGCCCAAGAGAGCGGCTGCGTCGCGGCGGATTTCAGCCTCAGTCGGTTGCCAGCCCGTAGCACACAGACCAAGGTACTTCTCCATCAGAACGCTGGTAATGACCTCGCGCGAATGCGCCCACTTGTAGATCACCTGGTCCAGAACGCGAGCATCCGAATGCTGTGGGGTATAGCTGAGCCCCAGAAGCTCCGTTCGCATCCACGTAGTCTCAGCGACAAGGCTGGGGTTGTTCAGGAACCACCAGCAGCCGAATGGGTGCAGATTGCGGAACTTGCGCGCCGCCACACACAGCTCGTGCTGGTTCTCCCTCGAGAGCATCGTCACCAGGAACTTTGCCTCGGGGTAATCCAGGCATAAACGCTCGACCGCTTCGATGGAACTTCGGCCCATGCCGTCTCCCGCGACGCACATCTCGGGGTTCAGCCGCTTCTTCACTCCGATCATCATCGCGAACGGTCGGCGGCTCTCGATCGCCACGGGCAGCACGCATTCCTCGATCAGCCAGCCGCGCGAGGAGTCCTCCGGAAAGGCAAAAGTGGGAGGCAGCGAGACTGCCATATACAGAGCACCCGTCCGTTCACTCCAATCAGTTAGGAACCGCCTTACCTCGCCGCAGGTCTCCGCGGACAGGTCGGACGATACGTGGTAGCCCCACTCTGCAAGCGTTCCAGAGGCTGCCTGCCAATCATTGAGCAAGCAATCTAGACGAAGTGCCGCGTGGAATCGCGAGTCGGACTGCTTGCCGGCAAGCCAGTGAGGTCGCTCCATATCGTCGAATGGGTCATTCGTCATGACCACATTGTCGACGTTGGCCAGCTCAAGGACCCGGTCAATAAGCTCCTCTGTGCTGATCCCTTCGTAGAAGCGTCGATAAGACTCCAGGTCTCGCGAAGAAACATCAAGCCCAAGCATGTCGAGTGTAGTAAGGACCCCAAGGCAGGCCTCGGAGATCGGCGAATGGTCAACGAAGAGGGTCTGCCACACCAGATCCGCCTGCTCGCGTTTGCCTAGCCCCATGAACACCGAATAGGGCATGTCGATCCAGCGAAGGGTTTCGGCCTGAAGATAATGGTACGTCAGGAGTTCGTCTACACCTGAGAGCAGTATCTTGCCGAATCCGTGACTGTAAATGTGCGTATGGATATCGGTGACCTTGGTGTCAGCGACAGAATCCGACACGAAGCGGGCAATGTTTGCCATGTTCTGGGCATCTTCCGACCTATCCTGCATAACCTCTCCCGAGCCTCCGCCACCACGAGAACGGACCTGCGCATCGGAGCTTGTTGATGCCTCTGCCCGGGTCCCGCCAGACGGGAATGTAATCGCTTTCACTGCTGCAGATAAGGATAGTAGTTGGGGGCAGCCTTGTCAACTGCCAGAACAGCAGGCAACAGCTCACCCTTGGTGAGAGCCGTCGGGCGGGGCCGAACTCTTGACAGACCGGCACGCGTCCGATATACTCCGGTTGACCTGCAGCGCAGAATGACTGCGCATTCTTCGCAAACCATGTGGTAACGAGCACGCTTTACGTTGTAGCTACTCCAATAGGGAATCTTGAGGATGTTACGCTTCGCGCACTGCGTATTCTGAAGGAGGCCGACCTGATCGCCGCCGAGGATACGCGTGTCACGCGCAAGCTGCTGTCTCACTACGATATCCACACTCTCGCCATCTCGTACCACAGTCACAGTCGCCTCACACGAGTTCAGGAGATCATGGCCGCCCTGCTGGAGGGGAAGAGTGTCGCGCTGGTGTCGGATGCCGGCACCCCAGGGATATCCGATCCCGGCCATGAGCTTATCGTCGAGTGCGTGCAAGCTGGGATCGCGGTCGAGGCGATTCCGGGTCCATCGGCGGCGATTACTGCGCTCGTACTATCTGCGCTGCCAACAGCGAGATTCGCGTTCGAAGGATTCGTGCCAAGGAAAGAGTCCGAGCGCAGAGCTGTTCTGAGAGCGCTCAGATCGGAAACGCGGACAACGTGCTTCTATGAGGCGCCCACGCGGCTGCTGAAGACCCTTAAGTCGATCGAGCAGGAGCTTGGCGAGCGGCCAATCGCTGTGGTGCGCGAGGCAACGAAGATGTTCGAGGAGACTTTCCGCGGCACGGCATCAGAAGCCATCGAGCACTTCTCGCAGCGTGAGGTTCGGGGTGAGATCGTGATCGTCATCGCCGGGCAGAGCGACGAAGAGGCGAGAGAAACTCGACCAGATGAACAGGCTATTGAGGGGCGGCTGCGTGAGCTGTCCGCCTCAGGCATGAGCGAGCGAGACGCAGTGCGGCAGTGTTCGACGGAGCTAGGTGCGCCGAGGCGTGACGTCTACGCCATCGCCCTCAGAATGAAAGCCCCTCGGGAGCCTCAAGCCTGACATCGAAGGCTGGCGGTGGATTCTCGCGCAGCGGCGGGACCTCTTTCACCCTGATCTTGCGTGGAGCCGATCCCTTGGCTGATGCGGGTCGCTTTGTTCCGGGGGCGCGCTCGGCGAGTCCGGCGACTCGCGTGGTGGAGATCTCTGCAGAGCCCAGTTGCGCTAGTTCGGTACCAGGGAAGTAGTGTGCTAGTATCTGCCCGCACGTAGAGTTCTGTG
>CAZFYZ010000112.1:0-12198 GCA_964523735.1 uncultured bacterium
AGCGTGCTTACCTGCGGGCTCGGCAGGTTGTTCTTCTCCAAGACGAGCGCGATGTCGTTCTCGTTAAGCACCGCGATCAGATCACGCAGTGCTTGCTTTGCTGTCCTGTTGTCCCTGAACGGCCAATGCTTGTCCTCGCCGCCCTCTGCTTTGATGTAGCCTTCCTGCTGAATGACGTGCCATGTCCATATCTTCAGACCGCGCACGTGCTCCTTGACGTAGTCCCATTCGGCGTTCTGTACCAGAAGCCCATCGGCCGGCAGGAGGGACATCCAAACCTCCGGCTTTCGATTCGGCATGTTTCTGTTCACGACTTACTCTCTCCTATAACTCCGTCAAGCAGTGCGGCGACGAACGCAACCACTACTGATCCAAACAGGGCGCTCAGGAAGCTCATCTCGGCGCCCGTAAGAGACCCCGCCAGCCAGAAGACCAGCGCATTAATGACAGACCCAAACAACCCGAGCGTGAGGCAGGTAATCGGTAGTGCGACCAGCTTCAGGATTGGCCTGATCGTCATATTCGCCAGAGCCAACACGGGCACAAAGACAGCGATCCGCCACATCGGGTCCCACTCGAGCTTAAGCCCGACAATTCTTGCCAGCCAGACTGCAATGGCCACGGCGACTATCCCGACTATCCAGCGCAGTATGGCGCGTCTGAGCATCAGATTTCCACTCCTTCGATCTTCAGCAAATCCCGCTTCCAACCGAGTCCTAGTCCAAATCCACCGATCTTTCCCCCGGCAGCGACGACACGATGGCATGGCACGATGATCGGTGTATTGTTTGAAGCCATCGCGCTTCCTGCTGCGCGGGCAGCACGCTCGGAACCCGCCGTTCGGGCAAGCTCCTGATAGGTAACCAGAGTACCATATGGTATCTGCTGAGCGGCGGCGATCACCTTAGCATGGAAAGGACCGTAGGCGCTTTGGTCGATAGGGACAGTGCTGAAGTCAACTGTCTCGCCGTCGAAGTAGCGCCGCAGCTTGCCCGGCAGATCGCCGAAACCAGCCTCATCTTCCACAGCGCCCGCCTCCAATCCTGCTCGGACGGCGTTAAGTGCGTCTTCGCGGGTTGGGTGTGGCAGAGTCGAGCGCAGCAGAACGTCCTCCTCGCCCAGGAGCGCGACATGTCCCATGGCAGTCTCGATGGTGCAGTAGTGTCTCATATTCAGATCCTTGTGCGGCAGTTCCGCTACTAGCAGATACGGATCAGCGGACGCCATTGTCCCCACGTGAAATACGTCACAGATACATGCGGAGGGCCTCGTCAAGCGCCTGTGCCTCGCCGCCGCCACCATTTGCGTAATGCCAACCAAGGGAGATGCATGCTCCCATGGTCCACCAGAAGTGGTAATAGGGGAACCGCAGCTCGAACCCATCGGGCAGCTCAACGTGCTTGCGGTAGGTCTTCATCAGGTAATCGCCATCACCCCAGGGCCAGTACATCGGAATCAGGTCCATTTCCGGCTCCGCCCATTGGGACTCGACCGGGTCGATGATGCCGAGCACCTCCATCGACTCCGGGTCCACCAAGACGTTAGGCAGCCAGATATCGCCGTGTATCAAGACTGCCCCACCGCGGATGTGCCCGAGCACGCTCTCGGCGGCATCGATAGCCTTGTCAGCCATATCGAGGACGAAAGGAGTGGGCCTGCCCGTGTGGTCGTCCTCATCGTCCATCTTGGCGCGAATCCTGAGGACTCTCGGCAAGTAGTAGTCGAGCCATCTCTCGTAGAACGGTCCGTCGAGCCCTCCGTATCCTTGAGGATTGCGGACCGAATGCCATCGTAGTAGATGCTCGATAGTCTCATTTGCCAGTCGCTCCTGGACGTCTTGGGGTGGGGGTGGAAGACTGGACGCGGGGACGCCTGGGACATACTCCATCACGCAGGCCTCCTGCGGCAGGTCTTCGGTCGGCGTATGGTAGAAGTAGACCTCCGGCACAAGATCGCCGGCGTACTTTCGCAGTACGCGAAGCTGGTGCACCATCGGCTCTCCTAGTCCGTGATGCTTCATCCACTTGACGGCCACTCGGTGCGGCTCGCGCTCCAGATGCACAAGCTGAACGAGACTCTCCGCTCCCTCACCAATCAGTTCGGCGTCACGCACCGACGATCCGAAGGCTTTGTGCATCAACATCTCGACTTCCGCCCGCTCGGGCAGAGAATGCATCACCTGAACCAGCGCCAAGTCACACCTCGCGAAGCATACCTTTGTCATTCCGAAACCGGTACCCCGTCATTTCGAACGTAGTGAGAAATCTGCTTTTCTGCCCTCCTGGGGCGACCGGAGCCGAGATCCGCGGGGGAGAGCAGATTTCTCCCGTTGGTCGAAATGACGGAGTTTCCTAGTGGTGGAACAGCCTCACGTCGGTCATCGCCATCACCATGCCATACTCGTCAGCGGCTGAGACGACCTCATCATCCCGCTTGGAGGCGCCTGGCGCGGCGACGAACTGGACACCGCTCCGGCTGGCGCGGTCGATGGAGTCTCTGAACGGGAACAGAGCTTCGGAACCAAGCGACACCCCGGTCAGCTTGTCCAGCTAGTCGCGCTTCTCGGCCTTCGTCAGCTTCTCGACCTTGCCATCTATGCGGTCGGCCAACAGAGCTTCCTCGGGGGCTGTTAGGTCATCAGAAAGGAACAGGTCCACTGCGTTGTTCTTGTCAGGCCGCTTGAGCCCTTCTCTGAACTCGAGCCCCAGCGTGCGCGGATGCTGCCTGAGCCACCACATATCGGCCTTGCCGCCCGCGAGCCTTGTGCAGTGAACCCTCGACTGCTGCCCCGCGCCGACTCCGATCGTCTGGCCATCATAGGCAAAGCACACTGAGTTGGACTGGGTGTACTTGAGCGTGATAAGTGAGACAATCAGGTCTCTGACAGACTCATCCGTGAACCCCTTGCGCTTGGTGACGATGCTGCTGAGAGTCTGTTCATCGATCCTGGCGCTGTTCCGGGGCTGCTCGAGCGTTACGCCGAAGACTACACGCTGTTCGAGTGCCGGTGGCTCGTAGTTCGGGTCGATCTCTATGACCAGATACCTACCGCCGCGCTTCTCCTTGAGGATTGCCAGTGCATCGTCGTCATAGCTGGGGGCAATCACGCCATCCGATACTTCCCGCGCGATGATGCTTGCGGTGGATGCATCGCAGGGCTCGCTCAGGGCAACGAAGTCGCCAAATGACGAGACCCGATCCGCCCCTCTCGCTCTGGCGTAGGCCGTGGCCAGGGGCGAGAGTTCTGGCATGTCATCGACGAAGTAGGACTTCTTGAGCGCATCCGAGAGCGGCGCGTACACAGCTGCCCCGGCAGGGCTTACGTGCTTGAAAGAAGCTGCTGCGGGAAGCCCAAGCGCCTCCTTGAGTTCCCGCACGAGCTGCCAGGAGTTCAGCGCATCGAGCATGTTGATGTACCCGGGCGCGCCGTTGATGACCTCTATATGGGGACTGTCGTCACGGAAGATGAGGCGAGCCGGCGTCTGGTGTGGGTTAGCGCCATAGCGAAGTGGGATCGTCTTTTCTGCCAATGTTGTGCCCTCCGATTTGCATCCAGGCACAGTAAGGCCTGGACGGTGGATTAGCCCAGGCGAACGGCGTTGATACGGGTCACGGCGCTCCCCCGCGGTCAGTTCCGCGATTACTCGCCAGTTGCGCCGAGGGACATGATAATCGGTCGAGGAAGCGGCGTCAACGCCGCGATGCTTGGAGTGTGCTTGGATGCTTGGGTAGAGGCTCGACCTTGTACACAGTCATTTCGAGCAGAGCGAGAAATCCGTTTTTCGCAGGGTCCTGAGGCTACTTAAGACTGCCTTCCTTGCGTGCGGTAGTAGCTGAGCCCCTCTATCATTGTCTTGATGTTCTGCCACGACACGCCAGGCGCCACGGAACTGGATGCATTCAGGAAGAGGCCCGTCTTGGGGCCAAATTCGACGAGGAAGTCGATCTCGCGCTTGACGTCATCCGGAGTGCCTGCAGGCAGCGTTCGGGTGACGGAGACGCCGCCTTGTATGATGAGGTCGTATCCGTCACGGGTCTTCATGCGGCAGATCTTGGCGTAGTCCATGCCGTCTTCATACTGGAATCCCTGGAAGCCCTTGACCCCACAGTCCAGCAGGCGGGGAACCATTTCCATCAGGTTGCCGTCGCAGTGCCAGATCATCTTGACGTTGGTCTTGAGCATCGGCTCCAGCGCCCGGGCGAAGTGGGGGAACCAGATGTCGTCCAGGGTCCTGATGTTCACAAGAGTGCCACGGGAATCGGCTATGTCGAAGTCCAGTCGATAGAGTGGTGGGAGGCTGCCCTCCGCGTAGGCACGGGCCGCTGCCTGGTTGCAGAGGATTGCGAGATCGGCCTGGAGCGAGAAGTGTCGTTCCATCACATCCGGGTAGAGTGCGTAGGCGGAGAAGTAGTTCACGTAGCCGTAGGTGAAGTATGGCAGAACTGGGAAGCTCACAAAGCCGTAGCCGGACTTGAGTACATCTGGGCCAAGCATGTTCTGGATACGGGCTTCCTCGTCGAGAATCCATCGGACGTGGGCATTCACATCGAATGTCCCAATCGCGGCGCTGATGGCCGGGAACATGACGCGCTCCAGGTGTTCGACGACTGCTTCGGGTGAATCGATGGTGACACCGTCGAGGATGATCTCCTCCGCGCCAGTCGTGGCTCCGTGCTCGGCACTCTCATAGCCCGCCGAGCTCATGGAAAGCGGATTCTCCGCAAGGTACTGGTCTATCAAGCACGTGCCAATGTTGCGGACCATTGCGATGTAGACCCCGTGGGGGTCCTTCACGTAACTGCCAGGCGGACTGCCGGCGAGCCGTTCGATAACGCTGTGCTCCATGATGTGCACGAATGACGTGGGAACGCACTTGTTGGGCTTCTGGAGTATGGTGTCCAGCGCGAGTTGGGCGTTACTTGTGGCGGTTGGCATTGATTATCCTCACTTGCGAGCGCAGGGGTGGGCTGATCATCTGCCACGAATACTACCACGCAGTAACTGAGGGCGCAACAGCCCCAAGCACATCTCTCACGAAGCCTGTCCTGAGCACGGTCGAAGGGTTCGAAATGACGATTCTATGGGAGTCGCCTTTGTCCGTGCCGGACCCTGTGTGATCACGCCGGGTTGGTGGGCTCTGAGGCCTGGTGTCCGGGTTCGTCCTGACACCGGGAGTCACAGGTTGTGGCGTCTTGTCGACAGCCTCTGCACTCGCAGTTGGTGCAGCTTCCTCGCGGGCGGGAGAGCCTGCGCACGAGGTAGAGCGTTGCCGCCGCCACGATTATCCCGACCGCTACCCATTGTATTGTCTGTTCCATGGTTCCTCTTGCAGCTAGTTAAGCCCGGCAATCAATCCGAGCCTGTAAACGGCAAACCCAACTACGTATGCCAGAAGTACGGAGTAGCCGACAGCGATCAGTGTCCAGCGCCACGAGTTGGTCTCACGCCGGATCGCCGCGATGGTGGCGATGCAGGGGACGTATATCAGGCTGATAAGCATGAACGTGAATGCTGTCAGCGGGCTGAAAGCAGTTCCGATCGCCTCCCGCAAACCGTGGCCGGTGCCGGATTCGGGGGCGTAGAGCACACCAAGCGTGCTGACTACGATCTCCTTCGCGCCAATGCCGAAGAACAGCGCCACAGCTGCGCGCCAGTCGAGACCCAGTGGTCGAACTAACGGCTCGATCCATCGCCCGAACATACCCACTAGCGTGTGCTCGCTGCCGAACGGTGCTCCCCAGGGCAATGTGCCAAGCGCCCAGATTACGATCGCCGCCGCCAGAATCACCGTGCCGGCCTTGGATAGGAAGAGCGAGGTCCGCTCCCAGACGTGCATGACTGTGCCCTTCAGCGTGGGGAGGCGGTAAGGAGGGAGTTCCATGACGAACGGCGAGACCGACTTGGGGAAGAAGAGCTTGCGGAAGAGCTTGCCCGAAGCAACCGCAAGCAGCACGCCGAGAACATAGATCGCGAAGATGATCATCGCGCCGTTTTCGGAGAAGAATATGCCTGTGAATAGAATATAGATCGGCAGGCGCGCCGTGCAGGACATCAGGGGACTGATCAAGATCGTGAGTATTCGGTCCTCGCGAGTCTCGAGTGTCCGTGTGGCCATTATGGCAGGCACGTTGCAGCCGAATCCCATCAGCATCGGGATGAACGACTTGCCGTGGAGGCCGAGAGTATGCATCGATCGGTCCATCAAAAACGCTGCCCGCGCCATGTAGCCGGAGTCCTCAAGAAACGCAATTACCGCGAACATGATCATTATGTTCGGAACGAAGACCAGCACACCGCCGACGCCGGATATCAGCGCGTGTGAGACCAGAGAAGAGAGCGGCCCTGAGGGCAGTACGGCCGCGGCCCATGTGCCAAAGGCGGAAATCCACTGCTCCAGGTAGTCCGCCATGAATCCGCCGAGGTCGAAAGTGAGCTTGAACGTGAGCCACATAAGCACCAGGAAGATCGGGATGCCAAAGACGCGATGGAGCACGATGTCGTCAACACGGTCGGTCACCGTAGCGGCTCGAGAGGGCTTGGTCCGCGTCAGAACCTCACGCAGCAGACCTCCTATGAACCCGTAGCGGCCCCCCGCGATTATTGTCTCCACGTCACCGCCGAAGTGTTGCTCGAGGTGGTGGCGAGAGCGCTCGACCAGGTTCGTGGCGAGTTGGCCATCAACGGTGCACTCGGACAGTCTGCGGAGGGCGTCGGTGTCACCTTCGATCGCTTTGACGAGGATCCAGCGTAACGAGATGCGGCAATCGGCCTTGAGATCCAACTTGGATTCGAGTGCGGAAAGCTCAATCTCGATCTCGGGGTTGTGTCGGGCGCTGCGAGGAGAGTCGCAGGTTCGACATTCGGCAACTGAGAGGGCCTGGGCAAGCAGTTCGTCGATCCCTTCGCCTCGGCTGGCCTGGGTGGGAACCGCTCTCGCTCCTATCAACTCTGCAAGCTTGTCGCAGTCAATCTTGTGCCCGAGCCTCTCTGCCATGTCTACCATGTTGAGGGCAACTACCGTGCCGATCCCGAGTTCGAGGAGCTGGGTGGTCAGGTAGAGATTGCGCTCCAGGTTTCCGGCGTCAACGACGTTGATGATGACGTCAACGCCGCCCGCCAGGAGGAGATCTCGGGCGATGATCTCTTCCTGCGAGTAGGCGGACAAGCTGTAGATGCCGGGAAGATCGACAATACGGAATGTGTGGCCGAACTTGCGAACGGTCCCCTCTTTGCACTCAACGGTCACTCCCGGCCAGTTGCCGGTGTGCTGGTGAGCGCCGGTCAGTTCATTGAACACGGTCGTCTTGCCGGAGTTGGGGTTGCCGGCAAGCGCGACAACTACTTCACGGCTCACATTCGACCTCTATCTCTTCGGCCTCGCCTTTGCGCAGTGAAAGGCAGTAACCGCGAAGCTTGACCTCGACGGGGTCGCCGAGAGGCGCATGGCGAATGACCTCAAAGTCTGTTCCGGGGGTCATCCCCATCTCCAGCAGGCGCTTGCGGATGGGGCCGCAGCCTCTCACGTGGAGTACTTTCCCACGCGCTCCGGCCGGCAGCTTGCTCAGGCGCAGGCCGTGTGCGTGTCTTGGTCCGTGCCTGTGGCGAGCGTGTGGGCAATGCTCGGCTGGAGCAGAGGACGGGAGGGTAGACTCGACGAAGGCCAGAAGACGGTCCAGGGTGTCGGGGCGGATGGCGTGCTCGATCCCGCAGGCCTCGCTCTCCGCGTCCGCTTCTTCCAGTCCCAGGGTTTCGACAAGGAATCCTTTGATGGCGGCGTGTCTGCGGGCGACTTCGCGCGCTCGCTCCAGGCCTTCTTCAGTAAGCTCCACAGCTTCGTAAGGGCGGTGGGAAACCAGGCCCCTCTCAGCCAGTGACCTCAGCGCGCCGGTGACTGACGGCATCTTTACCGCCATCTCGCGGGCTATGTCCTTGACGCGGGCGATGTCGGTGCGTGCCTTGAGGTTGTAGATGGCCTCGAGGTAGTCCTCCATCGAGCGCGTGAGCTGAGCGTTATTCTCGGTCACTTGCCGTCTCCACGTAGCAGTTAGCCTTGCCTAACTTAGTCTATCCTAACTATACCACTCGCGCGCGCACTGAGTCAATGATTTTCTCTATTTCGAAAGCACTTCATTCGTGCCTCGACGGGTTCAGCGTGCGGCTCAGGATGGGGGAGAGCACGGGAGGAGGGTCAATCGCCTGCTAGCGTTGAGTGTTGCGCATTGGGCCGAGGGTGATCTCGAGAACGTCGCGGGACGTGGGGAGGCTGATCGTGATCTCCTCTTGGGGACTCTCGCTGGCAGGCGGGATCACATCGCGGGTGCCGACCGGGAAAGAACTCATGTGGTACTGTGCCCACTCGGCCGCTTCCTTGTTAAGTGGGCTCTTGAGGTTGTAGGTCTTGTACTGGATCATGTCGCCGATGTGGGCGATGATGTCCACGAGCGCGACACCCGGCGACCAATAGTCTCCTATGCAGACATAGTCTCCGATATTGGGGTGCCAGACAGGAGTGCGCATGACACAGCGCGGCTGCTGCTTGGGGTATCCCAGGGGAAGATGGATGTCCACTACGTGCTCGCTGATGGGGTATGTCTTGCTGTTCAGTTGGTCCCACGCCAGACCGTTGAGCTGGTAGGAGACGTTGTAGTGGTACGGCGGGTCGCCTGCGAGGACGGTCACTTTGACTATGTCGCTTGCCGCAAGGTCGGCCAGTATTTTCTCATAGTCGCGCGTCAGGCGCCGAGTGCGGATGGGCATTAGTCGGCCGCTTTCTGTCCGGAGTCGTCCATGCCGAGCTTCCGTCTTCGGTTGGCCTCTTCTTTGAGCCACTCCTCAGCTGCGCCGAACCAGGTCTTCCTGATTTCACCCGCGTCCATTTTGCCAAACTCGTCCGTCCGACGTAGCACGAACGTAATCCTCTCGGCTCGGCGGCTTCTATCCCCAAGCGTTGGCGCACTCCATGAGTAGACCTGTGCGGTCGTTTGCAGAAGATCCGCACTGGAACTCGCGCTGTTATTCGCTTTCATCTGATCGGCGACCATCAGGCTGAAGTTGATCGCGTCAAGCCGAGTGTTGTCTAGCTTGCTGATCTGGGAATCTGTGCCGACTTTGTCCAACTGCTCCAAGCGTCTCAGCGCCTCGGGGCTAGCACGTTCGGGCCCGCGAGCAAGCTCCATGCGTAGGAATCTCTCGGCTCCTGTGAGGTCAGAGTGTCTGAGACTCTGGTCAGCTAGCTTCATGTAGTCTGGTTCTGGCTTGCTTCTGAACGCTGCGACCGCAGTGACTATCTGTATGATCACGAGCAACGCGATAGCCACCCACAACGGCGCCGTCTGCGCCCGCGTACCTCGATCGGCGGCGGCGCTGGCGGAGGCGGGGGTTGCTTGTCTAGCCATGTTTAGGTTTGCCACGTAATCCTTAACTGTCTTGGCGTTCTTCTTGTCGTCGAATACGTAGAAGCCGTCGGCTTGGTCGAGAGCATCGTTCTCCCAACTGAAACAGCCCCAGTTGTGGTAGATCGGGTCAACCACGATCGCCACGTGCCACGGGTCGGCGAAGAAGCTGGTGTGGATGAACTCGTCCTGGCTCGAGAGGAAGACGCCGAGGCCGGGGTGGCTGTGATACCATCCTACTATGCGTGTGCCTGCGGGGCGTTGGGCAAGTTCCGAGTGAATCTGCGCCCAGGTGTCGTGGGTGAATGTCAGCGAGACGTCTGTCCCCTCAGCGGCAGTTGCTTCGATGAGGTCCGTGATCTCGATGAATGGCCCCTTGTCGCTCTGGAAGAACCCTCCAAGCAGGACTCCGCCGACCTCGCATTCGATCCTGCCGGCCGCGTGCTGTTCCATCGCGCGCATCACCTTATCTGCAATGAACACGGGAGTCTTCTCGTCCTGCGGAGAGTCGAAGGGAGCGGCAAAGAAGTGGCGACTGCTGTCGGGCCGGTCCTTGCGCTCGATGTGCCGCCGGACTGATTCGCCAAGCTCTATCTGGAAATCATCATCCGTCAACTAGACAACAGCCCTCACTATCAGAACAACAGTCGAAACGAAGCCCACGAGCAACAGGATCGCAGGTCCGAAGCAGTTCTCGAAGTAGTGGGTTTCCCCGGCAGCGTGCTTGCAGCGGAAGCACACAAGCTGGTTCTTCTTGACCGGCGCTCCGCACTTGATGCAGAGTGGCCCGGTATGCTTCTGGGCCGGCTGCTGGTCGGATGCGACGGATTCCTTCTTGGCGCTGACGTCTGCGGCGGTCACCACGACCGAATCCGGAACGTTCGGCGCGATTTTGTCGCCTATCCGGCTGTTCCAGACAGCCCACCCATCGCAGCCATATACGGAGCACGCGCCGTTTGCTTGCCAGCAGTCCAGGTGATGCACCACCCCGCACTTGGGACAGCGCAGGTGCTGCTCTTCGGGCATAACGGGGCTCAGGCAATACGGGCAGTTATCGTTCTTGCTGTGCTTTCTCATCTATCGACCTTGTCGCTCTGTTCGGGTTGTCGCTCGTCTTTGATGGTTGTTCCCCAATCGTGCTGTACAACGCCCAGGCTATCAGCAGAGCCAGGAGAGCGATGACAACAAGTGGGCCGGCGTTCCGCACATCCTGGTTCTCCTGGGGCTTGGGCTGGCATTCAGCGCAGTGAAGCTCTCCCTCTGGCAGTTCCTTACCACAGGACATGCAGGGGTTCCGGTGTCTGGTCGGACGATGCGGCCTCGCCGATTCGACCTCGCCACGTGAGAGCACGAGCTTCTCGTCGGTATCAGGCGGAATATCAATCTCAAGAGTACTCCGCCTCTCAGCACAGTCCTTCGCGCAGCAGCCGCCGTTATCCTCCCAGCACTCGCTGTGGTGGCGCGTGCCACACGCGCGGCACTTGACGGCCACTTCGTGCGAGTGTATACGGCTCATGCAATACGGGCACGTGCTGGCTGACATAGTCTACAGCCCTCCCAGGACGCGGTTTTTGTCAAGGGATATCTCGATCTGAACCTCCCGCCCGGCACTCCGCGCAGGGATGATGTCCCAGACACCGAATCCAAGATCGGCCAAGGGCACATCCTTGAAAGCTGACCCGCGAGCGCAGTCACACGAGACCTTGGGGACACGCTCCGCGCCGCAGTCGGGGCAGCGCGCATCGTCGGCTGTTACGGTGACAAGCAACTTGTTGAGTGTCTGGGTCTTACCACAGTGGGTGCAGGTCAGCTCGGTGACCATCTCGGAAGGGAGATCGATCGTGGCCTCCCCGCCGAGCGCACTTTCGGCTTCACTCAGAACATCCGCCAAGTTTGCAGATCGGCTGTCGAGGTCGGTCTCAACTATGTTGCTATATGTCTCGTGGCTCAGGCAGTCATCTCTGCGAGAGTACTCTATTGTGAAGCACTCATAGGAGCCCCCGTCGAAGAAGAAGCCTCTGCCTATCAGCGAAGGCAGTTCGTGCTTGTCGTGCAGCAGCTTGATTGCTTCCTGGACTTGTACGCCGGCGATCACCGATGAAGTCGTGGGCGTGGTAGGCGTTCGGCCCTGGTGGTAAGCCTCGCGGGCGAAGAATCCGCAGGAGTCGCGAACGGCCATGATCCGCTGGTCCTGTTCGCTCAGCGTGCACTCGTAGCAGACGCCATCCGGTGGCTGGAACACGCGGGCAAGGCCTCGGAAAGACTCCGTCGCTCCGTCAACCCAGGTGCGGCCGGTTCTCCAGCAGGCACGGTTGACTGCCAGACGAGCCTCGCGGTTGTCAAGCCCAGAGATGACGACGTCTGCCCAACGATACAGCCCCAAGCCTACATCCCGATTTACGTCGGCGTGAAGCGGTATGAACCTGCAGTCTGTGTTGATCGATAGTGCGGCTTCGCAAGCGGCCTCTGCTTTTGATCTGCCTTCATCCTCAGGTCGGAAGAGCACGCTGCGAGAAAGGTTGGATGCTTCCACCGTGTCGAAGTCCACGATCACTGCCGTGCCGACGCCCAGCAGCGCGAGGTTCTTGATTATCTCGTTTCCAAGTGCGCCGGCCCCGATGACGAGGACCTTGGAGCGCGCCAGTAGGGCCTGATCCCACCAGGATATCATCCTGAGTCGGGAGTAACGATCCTCCTGGGTTGACAGATCTAGGTCGGAATCACTCATAGCAGCCAGGAACCGGCGGTTATCTCGGGGATCAGCCGTAGGGTGTCGCCGTCGTGCACGTCGCACTGGCTGAGAGT
>CAZFYZ010000113.1:0-12146 GCA_964523735.1 uncultured bacterium
TAGGCGATGAGAGCATCCTCACGCTTGCCATCATACAGCGGCTGATTGGGGATGTTGTACAGAGCAGCCACGGTGCAGCCAGAAGCCGCGGCGATCGCGGCGCCGATCTGAGAGGTGCCGGCGGACGGATGGCCCCCTGTGACGATGAGGATCGCGGTGTCCGGATAGTCGAGCTTCGAGGGGCGCACTATCTCGATCTCGTGGGTCCACGGAATTCCCTGCCAGGTCTGACTGGTCATCTTGAGCAGGTTGTGGGACCCGCCAGGCACATTGCCGGATGTGCTCCTCTCCCACTTGAACGACGCGTCAGGCTGCCGTGTGTAGGTCAGCAGATTGCCGGCAGCAGAGGCAGAAGCGAAGATGAGTAAGAGGGCCAGGACTGCCGCGAGTCTTCTTGCGGTCATACGATCCTCCGGACAGGCGCTGCAATGAGCGGTTGCTGGGGATAGTATAGCACAGCGAGCTTGACTGCGGTTATGTCAGCAGGTGTTCGTGCTCTGCAGCAAGTGACTTCGCGAGCTTCTCCAGAACAGTCGTCCGCCGCCTGAGGGCGCCCTTTCGCAACTTGAGCATCTCGATCTCGAGGTCCAGGTTGTTCACCTGATCACCGATCGCACGCAGGGTGGCCGCGATCGCATCTGAAGCCTTGCCTGTCGCGTCAGCCTCATCACCTTCCAGCCGCGCAAGCTCGCATATCGCCTGCAGAGTGGACTGGCGGATGTCGAGTTCTTCGATCTCCCGGGCGGAGAGGCCGAGGGCCATCAGCTTCTTCACGGACTCAATTACGGTGCAATCCTCGGGGCTCTGACTAGAGTATCTGATCGCGTCGTCTCTGACGACACAGTCTGTGGACGTATCATGGTTCTTCTTCATCGATTGCCTCCGGCTTCTCGAGCTTCCCTCGCGGTGCGTGGGGCATCTACATACAGATTATGCGCCGCAGAGGGCTTGGAGGTTAGAGCAGAAGTCAGAAGTCTGAGGGGAACCTCACCCCAACCCTCTCCTGCGAGGAGAGGGGGCACGTTCGGCCTCACCCGGCCTGAATCCCCGTAATGTTCTCAGACTCAGTGGCACGTCGGTTGCAGCACACATGTTGTGTGCCGCACGTGCCGTGCGCGCGTTTTGGGCCTTGGAGAGGAAGGGTAAGCCTCTTTGGGTCTGCTACCAAGAGCTGCCGTTCAGGGGGAATAAGATGAACAGGGCGAGACACCTCACGTGGATAGCCGTATGCGCAGTCGTCTTGGGTGCGGTCTCAATGGCCGCCTGTGGCCCAACTCTGCAGAAGGACGAGGAGAGACTCGGCAAAGAGTACGCGGCGGACATCGAGAAGAACGTGACCTTCATCACCGAGCCTTCCCAACTGGAGCGCGTTCAGCGCATTGGCGGCGAACTCGCCGCGATAGCCAATAAGATCGAAGTCCCTGCCCGCTATGGCTCCTCGGAAGTCTGCCGCTTCGAGTACAGATTCAAGCTGGTGGATGACAAGAACGTAAACGCATTCTCCTTGCCCGGGGGGCGAATCTACGTCAACAGCGGTCTGCTCGAGATGGTCGAATCCGACGATGAACTCGCCGGAGTGCTGGCGCATGAGATAGCACACGCGGCGCATCACCACATGACCCAACTCCTCAAGAAGCAATCAAGCGTGGACAAGTACGTCGCGTTGATTGCCCTGGCCGGCATTCTTGGCAATGTGCGGGGCAATGACCTCAACAACCTGCTGATGGGCGCCCAGATGATCAAGGTGGGCAAGCTGAGCAGCTACACGATGGAAGCCGAACGGGATGCCGACCGTACAGCGGTGGCCTACCTTGCCAAGTCGAACTACAAGACTGAGGGGATGCTCACGTTCATGCGCAAACTCGAGAAGAAGCACGCTGATGAACCAGGTCTCGCTCTTGGCATCTTCCAGGACCACCCGGCCCCGTTCAGACGCGTAGCCTCCATACTGCAAGCGATCAAAGCAGAGGGCGTTGAGGTCGATCTGCGCAAGCTGGAAGACCTGGCCTGTGCCAAGGCCGCGCCGGTCGCCGAAGGCAGCGAGCAGTACCAGGTAGTGATCAATGACAGGGTCATCTTCCAGCCGGCAGGACTCGGGGCAGGTCCCACATCCAAGGAACGGGCTGACAGCATCGCGAAAGCCGTCAATGAAGTCCTTGACTCACGCATCTTTCCAAAGGACCTGACCAAAGACCCCACCGGCACTTGTCTAATGGCCAGACAGAAGGCTGTACTGAAGATCGAAGCGGAAGACGCCAGTGACCCCGGGACAGCGCAAACGCTCCTGGAGAAAGCTCGGTCTGCGATGGAGTATGCTGTGTGGGCAGATTGGCTCTCTCACAACTGCGCTGTTGCTCAGATGGAGAACGAAGAGGAGTAGTCCACCAAGGGCGCAAGACCGGAGCGTTCTTCAGGCTGATAGCCCTTCACTAGATCGCCTGTCGCAACTGCCGGACGGAGAGGTTGTCCTTTACCTTCTGGACACCGTAAGTGCTGAGCGCGATCATCTTGGCTGCCGCCTTTTGCGACTGAGTGTCACAGGAACCTACCAGCAGCAATTCCTCGTCTTGAACAAGCACATCTATGGTCTGCCCACATGTCCTCAGGTCCTGGCTCAGGCGGGCAACTACTAACTGAGCTATGGCTTCGTCCTTTAATGTCCTCATAGTGTTACCTCCCGCCGCCGGACCTCGCTGACATAATGCGTGTATGAAGAGGCTGATAAGTCACGGGTGGTCGTCTTTGACCGGGTGGCGTGCCATGGCCCGACGTGCTTAAGCGGTGCACATTCGTTATTATTGTTTCCCAATTTCGTCGCTCCAAAACTGCGTGATCGGGTGTAACCGAGACGCGACCTCACCGTCAGAGAATTCAGGAAACGCACAAGACGCCTCAAAGGAGAACCTCAACATGAGAACAATGACTGTGATCCTGGCGCTTATCCTGGTCGCGATGTTCGGATCAGCATGTCTTGCCCAAGCGCCAGCAAATGGTAAGCCGGCCGGTGCGAGGCTAGCGGGCCTGAAGGCACTTGACCTGACAAAGGACCAAGCGCAGCAGATCCGTGGAATAGTCCAGAACTACAGGGCCGAAGTCGCGGCCGTGACGAAGGGCCCGGGGACACCTCAGGAGAAGCGCGTTCAAATCCGTCCCATTCGGGCGAAGGCAACCGAAGCAATCGCCGCAGTGCTTACTCCGGATCAGCTCGCCAAGGCAAAAGAGAACCGCCTCATACAGCGCATGCTTAGCCGTACGGCCATTAGACAGGCCGGGCTGATGGCTCTGGTGAGGAGGCTCGACTTGGCTGACAATCAGAAGACTCAAGTAAACGCGATCTTCGCGGAGTCACAAGCCAAGGCCAAGGCAATCGGGACTGACTCGTCACTGAGCACTGAGCAGAAGAAGACCGCCCGCACTGAACTGCGCAAGGCCACGCGCAGCCAGGTAATGGCCGTGCTGACTCCTGAGCAGCAAGAGAAGCTCAAGCAGATGACGCAGAACCGCAGGCGCAGAGTCCAGGCCAACAGCTAACAAGATTCACCGCTCACTCCTAACCCACTCTCCTCACCCTCTCTACGGGGGGCGCTTCGAAAGCGCCCCCCACTCTTCTTGGCAACTCAGCAGCTGGCGGATCTACTCGGCTCTGACTGCGTCCTCCAGCCTGTCCACTCCCCAAGGCACAGACCTGTCTCGAGATGAACGCCCTGAGAACTGGATCCACATCGGATCATCGGCCAAGCCGCAGCTTCTGACAACGCAGTCAAGAAGGCATGCAGCATACTCATCCGGCGCAGCGGAGAAGGCGTCGGCGAGGGAGAGCACTACGCCTGGCGGCATCGTACTCCACGGCTCGGTGCGCAGCGGCCAGCCGGAGCCTATTCCATTGCCTGCCCTGGCATCAGATACGGCGGCTCTGATCACAAAGACGACACTCTCCAGCTTGTCTCGACCCACCTTGCCCGCTATACGGCCGAGTGCCTCCAGACGTGACCACTTGGGCAGTGGCTCCACCAACTTGAGAGCCTGAGGCAGATCCGTCTCAGCTAGTTCGACCGCAATCACGCCTGCGACAGAGCCCGTCGAGGCTTCAGGATACTGTCGGAGCAGGTCGATCGCCGCCTTAATGTCCTTGTTGAGCATCTTCGTGATCACACGCGACAGAATCATCGCCCGGCTGCTCGCCTGCTTCGGCTCATCCATCTTGGCCACTATATCCAGTGCCTCGTCCAGTTCATCGCTCTTCACCAAGTCGTGTCCCATCCCCACCAGGGCGCTAACGTAGAACGAACCTGGGCCTCCTGTCTCCGCGGATCGATCCGCCGATTGAGCCAACTCGATAGCTTTCCGCCACCATTCCTGATGGTCAGATGTCTTGTGCTGTCTCTTATACCGTGCTATAGACACAGTGTCACGAAAACGGTCACGTTCAGACCCACCCACCAAGGCAACTGCTTCAGCGGCTGCCTTCTCGGCCTTGTCGTGCTGGCCCCACTCATCATACAGCCTGGCCAGAGACATGACTTCAGTGACTGGCGTGCCTCGACGGGGAGTGGGCTTGAACTCGTCAATGGACTGCCTCAAGAGCGTCTCAACCGCGCTCGCCAGGCGAGGACTCAACCGGGCAGAATCGGACGATGCATCTGCAACGCACTGAATAGTTGCTGCCTTTGTTCTTGGGTCAGCGATGCGGCGCACGGCGGCCAGCGACGCGACCGGATCAATCTCCGCAAGCCGGTAAGCGAGAAACGACATCCTGCGGTCAACGTCCTGGGGGCGCAGGAGGGCAAGACATCGAGGATCCAGCAGGTAGGATGTTGCGAGATCACCGTAGCCGTCGGATACTGAATGCAGTTGGGGAAGCAGCCAGGCGACAGCGCTTGGATTCCACCGTTCATGCTGCAGATATGAGGCGTAGGGCAGCAACTGGTACTGGGGCGACGACCGGACCAACGCATCATGCCAGTAGGGGAGACTGTGAAGAGACAGCGTCTTGGCAAACGCCATGATGCGTACCGGATCGACTAACATCATCCTCTCCGCGTCACTTCCCGACGCACGCATGTCTCTCCACTGGACACCGTACTTCACGTTGAAATAGCTGTCGGTCCAGCTCCTCACCTGTTCTCGCTGGGCCGAGTCGCCGCAGGCTGCGGCGAAGGGAAGCAATATCGCCAGGCAGCTTCTTTCACGCGGAAGAAGATCAGCAACCATCTGAGAGACTGCTGTCCAAGTGGCCGTCCTGACGCATCGCTCTGTCGAGTACTCGGCGAGCATCTTGGCAACGAGTGCATACGATCTGCTCTTGTCAGTTGGGGAAGACGCGAGAACGGCATCCATCCTCTCGAAGAGACGCGCAACACCCCCAAGCGCTTCTGCCTTGACCGGTAGAGACCACCCCTCAAATGCTGGGCCAGACACGCTGGCAAAGATGTCAGCGCCCTTGGTCATCCGGAAGTGAACGACGCGAAGCACCACCGTGGCAGGGCTCCCGCCGTCCATAGCGCTCATCGCTAAGGAGATGTGACGGATCGCCTGGTCCCAACCCTTAGGCAAGTCCTGCGTGGTAGGCCATCCGTTCGTGCTGATCGTCATCAGGCGACGGGACGGGCTACAGGAGACCCGCACGAAGTGCACCGTGCCGGGGTCTCCACCGTCGGTAATAGCGATCGGCCAGGCCGCCCGGGAGGAAGCTGCCTGATCTGCAACAAGCGCCAATCTATGGAAGCGCCCCTCGATCCGGTAGCACAACTCAGCAGTCCAGTCACCATCCGGAAGCGGGTCTGTGAGGGAAACCAGATATGGCTCCGACCTCATTCCAGCTCCCGACACGAACTCCAGGCCGTCTGCTGTTGCCACCCAACCTGCCTCCAGACTTGATGCGGGCTCTGGACGCCAGTTGCCTTCCACAATGAAGCGCGCCGCTTCCGGCGGATCGGAAGCAATCGCTGACAGCGGACAAACTAGCAGAGGAACCAGTAGAGCGCAGAACTTCAGGTTCATTTTAACGTGTCCTCCTCGGTCAGAGCGGGCTGAACCAGCTCAGTGCCTTGTGCCGTCATTGGCACGTGAGCGACCAGGAGCTTGTCCCTCCGCTCGCACGGTGCCGTCTTTGAGAAGCTGTAGCTTGGGGATAGGTGTACCGGGTTTGAGCCTGTGCAGGCTGCACTCCAGGACGACGAACTTGGGGCCCGATCTGGGGCCGGGGCGATGATAGGTATAGCAGGATTCATCCTTCTTGCCATCGATGGTCGGGCAGGAGAGCACTGAGGGGTCCTTAAGGTAATCCTTCTTTAGATCGTCGAGTGTCCTGGGATAGACGTCATTCACGTCCTCGTAGCGCTTGAGGGCCTCACCAATCGCTATCATGTTCTGCTGGCACTGGAACAGGGCGCGGGCAGCCGGCATCCGAACAACGTAGACGACCAGCGCGATCACTGCCAGGATCAGCAGCAACAGCGAGATAGCGCAGGCTCTGACTGGCCGGCTGCATCCGCGTGGGGGCACAGGTTGAGGGACGTTCATCTCCATGGCAGGGCTCCTCTCGCGACAGTGTAGCGCATCACAGGCTGCCAGTCAATGGCTTGACGTGTGGTTGTCTGAGGAGGCTGGGTCTGTTATAATCGGCTGGATGCCAGGAGATTGGGCCGAGATGAGAATTCTTGAGACAGAGCGTGATTCCAGAAGTGAAGTACTAGCCGCGCTTTCTTCGGAGATAGCCAGGCCGAGCGCGGAAGTGCAGCGGATCGTCAGTGAGATCATCGCCGATGTGCAGAAGCGCGGCGATGAGGCCGTGATCGAACTGGAGCGGAGGTTAGATGCTCCCGAGCTGCAGAGCATTCAGGTCACGGAAGACGAATTCGATGAGGCCTATCGGACAATCAGGCCGGAGCTTCTTCAGGCGTTCCGCACGGCCAAAGCCAACATTCAGGCATTCCACGAGAAGCAGCTCCCCAAATCCTGGATAGACGCTCAGGCGGACTTCACCTATGGGCAGATCGTCAGGCCGCTGGAGATCGCGGGCCTGTATGTGCCTGGAGTGCTTGCCCCACTCTACAGCACAGTATTGATGACGGCGATCCCGGCGATGGTGGCGGGGGTCAAGCGCGCCATCCTGTGCACGCCTCCTCGCAAGGACGGCTCTGTCGACGGCGCGATGCTTGTCGCGGCAAGAGAGTGCGGCGTCGGGGAAGTCTACAAGATCGGCGGTGCCGTGGCAGCAGCCGCAATGGCTTTCGGCACAGCGACCGTGCCTCGCGTTGACAAGATCGCCGGTCCGGGCAACAACTTCTACCTGGAAGCCAAAAGGCAGCTCTCGGGCGTCGTCGGGACCGATTATCCGGCCGGGCCGAGCGAGATCGCAGTGATCGCTGACGACACCGCCAACCCAGCGTTCGTGGCTGCGGACATACTCTCCCAAGCTGAGCACGCCGCCGATTCGCGCTGCGTGATGTTGACTGACAGTCGGGCGCTCGCGGATGCGGTGCTGCGGGAGGTTCGGCATCAAACTGAGTCAGCACCGCGCGCCGAGTACATCCGCGAGTCGCTAGAGCAGTTCGGCGTGATCGTGATCGGGCGTGACATGGACGAGTGCATTGAGCTTTCTAACACCTTCGCACCCGAGCACTTGGAGATAGCGATTGCCGAGCCGTGGGAAGCGGTCGGGAAGATCAAGAACGCCGGCACGATCATGGTCGGCCAGTATACTCCGGTGCCCCTATGCGACTTTGCGGCGGGCCCCAACCACACTCTGCCGACCGGAGGCACTGCAAGGTTCAGCTCAGCGCTGAGTGTGGATGACTTCGTGAAGAAGAGCGGCTTGCTCTCATACACGCAGAAGGGGCTATCCGAGATCGCGCCCACGGTCATTGAGATGGCCACCGCCGAAGGACTGGACGCCCACGCGAACACAGTGAAGATAAGAACGGGAGGGTGTGATGCCTGACAGAAAAGCAAGGATCGAGCGCAAGACCAGGGAGACGCAGATCGCTGTCACGATCGACCTGGACGGAACGGGAGACAGCAAGGTCGATACAGGCATCGGCTTCTTCGATCACATGCTCACACACTTGGCGAAGCACAGCCTCTGTGATATCAGCGTCGACTGCCAGGGCGACTTACAGGTAGATGCGCATCATACGGTTGAGGATGTCGGCATCGCCCTGGGACAGGCCCTGGCGAAGGCGACTGGTGACAAGGCAGGAATTGCCAGATATGGTGCGGCGACTGTGCCGATGGACGAGGCGCTGGTGATGACCGCGCTGGACATCAGTGGACGAGGCTCGCTCTACTATGCGCTGGAGCTTCGCAAGGAGATGATCGGCGCGTTCGATTCCGAGCTGACGCCGGAGTTCTTCAGGGCTTTGGTGACCAACGCAGGCATCAACGCGCACATCCGCCAACTCGATGGTCAGAACGGGCATCACATAGTCGAGGCCGCGTTCAAGTCCTTTGCACGGGCGCTAAGACAGGCCACAGAGAACGACCCAAGGATCCAAGGAGTGCCATCAACGAAAGGGACGCTGTAGAGTCGGACTTGCGGCGATGATCGAGCTCAACAAGAATCAGCGGCTGGTACTGATCGCATTGGCCGGGGTAGCAGTGATCGGTCTCACGATCACACACGCCCGTAACGTTGTGGGCAGGACGAGCGAGGTCGTGATCCGGGATCCCGGGGAACGTGGCGGCGCGGGCGTTGAGGCAGATGACTCCGATGCGATGCCACGGCCGCCCTCACCAAGTGATCTGGGCAAGGTCGTTACCCATGTGACGGGCTGTGTGAGAGCCCCTGGGGTCTACTCGCTGGATGAGGGCAAGCGGGTAGTCGACGCGATTCGTGTCGCAGGCGGAGCAAAGCCTCACGCCGATCTGGAAGCGCTAAATCTGGCCGCCAAGGTCACTGATGGCTCGCGCATCTACGTTCCACCCAAAGGAGCGACTGTCTCACCTCCGAACGGTGTCAGGATTTCTCTTGCTCCAACAGCAACCGCATCCCGAGCCGGACCGGCCGGCAGCGCATCCACTTCATCGTCCGCTAAGCTCACGGCCTTGGGCGATGGTGCCGTCTCAATCAATGCCGCTGACTCATCAGAACTGCAGCGTCTTCCGGGTGTCGGACCGTCCACAGCGGAGAAGATCATCGAGTATCGGGGGCAGATCGGTCGGTTCACCAGCGTCGAGCAGCTTCTCGATGTCAGAGGGATTGGGCCAAAGAAGCTGGAGAAGATGCGGCCGTTTGTGGCGCTGTGAAAGCTACAGTATTGGCGCCCCGACCTTGACAGGTCGGGGCGCCACTCAGATTGTCCTAAGATCTCAATCCGACGGTCCCGCTCCACCTTGCCCAGGAGTCGCACCGCCGGGTGCTCCCTGTGGCCCCGGTTCACCTTGTGGACCCTGGGGACCGGGAGGACCCGGGGTGCCTGGCGCAGGCGGGGTCGGCGGAGGTATCGGCGGAGGCTGCTGAACGATGATCGGCTCACGACTAGGCCCCCACCACAGGAAGTAGCTGGCAACCGCAACTCCCAGTATAACAAGTAGCACGATCGCGAGGGTAGCCCACGCGAACCCTTCTCCGGCATCATCGTGCACCACATGTGGACTCATCGCGCTTCCTTTCTCGGGGGGCGTACCTAAACATGCAGCCGTGCCGGCCAAGATCGTCCCCCGCCGCACCGATAGACCCGGTGTGTGCCGACACGGAGACACTCTCATAATCCGGTTACCCCCGGGCTCTCGGCCCGAAACGGCAGGAGACGAACGAATCCACGCTTACGGCGGAGGTAGCGGCTCTGTTATCTTGTTCGCCGGCTCGCCCTTGGGCAAGGGAACTTCGTCGTCGGTCTTGAACGCCAATCCGGTAGTCAGCTTGAATGCGACGGGCGGATTGCCGGCACCAGGGTCGTAGGTGAACGTATAATCAACTATGTCGCTGCCCGTCTGCGTGAGTCGGATCGTCTGAGAAGCCCGTTGGACTCCAGCATAGGCTGCGCCTTTGGTAACGAGCGCTTCCTGCAGGGCCGACCACTGGCTATCGGTGAGTGAAGCCACCTGAAGCGCGCCATCGGACAGCTGCTTGTTCTGCTCGTCGCTCAACTGCGCGTAGAAGCGAAGGATGTGCCGGTTGCGAGCGGCGTCACCGGCACCCATTCGAACCAGCGCGGGGGTAAGCATGATCGTGTGGTCTATCTGATCGTCCCTCAGGTTGCCGATCTGCACCAGGTCGCTGAACTGCAGACCGTCCAGCATCCTGCCGCGCGCCGACCAGTAGCTGATCCAGACCTGAGGAACCTCATACGTCCGCTTGCGGAACCACTCCTGATCACGGAACCGCAGCAGCTTGCCCCGCTTCTCCCAGTTGGACCCAAACGCCGTGCGTATGGCCTCCAACTGTTCGCCTAGTGTCCTGTCGCCGCCATGCATGTTTGCCGGCTGGGACAGGAAGTAGTCAGAAACGATGTCGTAACCAGCCGAGGACAACGCCTTGAGCGCGCTGGGAAGGCCGACGGTCACATTCTCGCTGAAAAGCGCAACCTTCGTGCGGAAGGCCGGGTCAGAGGTAACATCGCGGCCTGGTCCGGTGCCGGTCGTACCGAACTCCGCTGCGGCAGTCAGATCGGTCTGGAGTTGCTTCGCCACATCTTCTGTGGATCTGCCGGACTTCAGAGCCACAATGGCACGTCCAAGCACTCGAGCAATCGGGCTCGATGGCTCAAAGAGTGGTATTTCGAAAGCCTCGACTCCATCGCCAATGCTGATCTTCCCAAGCAAGCTCTGCGTCATAACGTCGTCGCGGTCCAGAGGCGTCCTGTGGTTGATACTCACTTGGAGCCTCGCAAAGCGGGAAAGCAGCGAAGAGCGGTCCTCTGCCGCTCCAATGCTCTTCGTGAGCGAATCATAGGAGACCGCGATACGCTTAACCATCTCCTGCACCTGTGAAGGCAGCGTCGAGACCGGGAATCCAGCCTGCGTCCCCTGCATCAAGGCATTTCTCGCCTCCGGGAACGAGTTGACGAAGTCCGCGAGATCACGGCCAAGCGGCTCGGTCGCGAGTACATAGCGCCAAGGGTCGTTGGACTTCAAGGACTCGACAGCCGCAGCGTCCAACGAGGACAGGTTCACGATGTCTGAGATCGCGTTCTCGCGCTTTCGCCGATCCGCGAGCGAGCGGGCGTCTTCGTTCTTGGATCTAAGCGATTCCTCTTCAGCGCGCTCTTCTGCGTCCTGCGAGAGCGTGTAGGTCCACTTGCCTGCCTCGCCGGCGCGGCTCCAGTGGAAACGAAGGGCAGATGACAACTCCCTCATCAGATCAGCAAGCTTCATGTCCCGCACGTAGACGATGACCTTGCGGTCGTAGACCATCCAGTCGTCTTTGTCGATGCCGGCGGTCATGGCTACACCAGTGGATTCGCTGAGACTAGCCAGCACTTCCGCAATGCGCGCCCCTTCCGCGGAGAACCCAATCCGCTGATCGAGGCGAGTGTCATCGCCTTTGGCGAGAATATCTTCGGCAGCGCTCGCGGCCAGGCACGTTCCGCCCAGCAAGACAAGGATCAGCAGCAGCTTAGGGCCAAAGATGAAGCGGCAGGCGCGATTGGAGAACGGCTTTGCTGTAACTATCATGATGCACAGTCACCTGTGGAGAGGATCGCAGCCCAGCACTGCGGGCTGCTTATTGGATTACGACTCTGCCCGCCCTACTGTTCCATCGGGTAGCTGGGTGGAGGCGGCGGACCGGGCTCTTCGGCAACGACCGCCGCGGGTCTGGGAGGACGCGCCAAGGCGACAAGAAGAACAGTGCCGAATAGAATCCGCACCAAGCCACCTATCCAGATCATACTGACCTGCCACCAGTGCGGGCGATCCATGAAGAGCATGTAGAGCCAGTCCCGCATAGACTCCGGCTTGATCAGGAGCAGAAGACTGGAAGCGATCACAAGAATCGCCCAGATGGCCAGCAGCAGCCGCAGACCGACAGCTCGCTCGAGCACGCCTATCAACAGCACCACACTGAGGATCAGCCCAGGCAGACCCCAGAGATACAGCTGAGTCGAACGCACCAGGTCCGGCACGATGCCAAGCCACCAGCCAGTAAACGCAAGCTGTGACAGGCCAAGCAGGATGATCAGAATCGCCAGGACATACAGGATCTT